>NZ_CP126539.1:0-300000 GCF_030177755.1 Devosia sp. RR2S18 | reverse complement strand
GGGCCCGGAGCGCGGCGAGTGGATCGCACCGACTCTGGCCCGGGAGATCTTCGGTGCGCTCGACCGCGGTGAGCAGGCACTCCTGTTCCTCAATCGGCGCGGCTATGCCCCGCTGACGCTCTGCCAATCCTGCGGGCATCAATATAAATGCCCGGACTGTTCTGCCTGGATGGTGGAGCACCGCTTCCGCGGCGTCCTCATGTGCCACCATTGCGGACATGAGGTAAAAACCCCGAAGTCCTGTGGAGAATGCGGCGATACCGACAGCCTCGTGGCGGTAGGGCCCGGCATTGAACGGGTGGCCGAGGAGGCTGCCAAGCGCTTCCCCAATGCCCGGCGGGTGATCCTCTCGTCCGACATGGGCAGCCATTCCCATCTGCGCGAACGCTTCACCGAAGTCGAACGCGGTGAGTATGACCTCATCATCGGCACCCAATTGGTGTCCAAGGGGCACCACTTCGAAAAGCTCTCGGTGGTGGGTGTGCTCGACGCCGATCTTGGCCTTGCCCATGGCGACCCACGTGCCGCCGAAAAGACCTTCCAGATCCTGACCCAGGTCGCCGGGCGCGCTGGGCGTGCCTCCCGCTCGGGCAAGGCCTTCCTCCAGACCTATCACCCCGATCACCCGGTGATGCGGGCGATGGTGACCGGTGACCGGGAGGCCTTCTATGCCCATGAACTCACCGCCCGCGAGGCCGGGGGCCTGCCGCCCTTCGGCCGGCTCGCAGCTCTGATTGTTTCCGCCAATGAGCATGCAGCCGCCATGGACTATGCCAAGCGCCTGCTCGCCTCAGCCCCGCAAGCCGACGGGCTGCGCCTCTTCGGGCCAGCTGATGCACCCGTGTCGCAGATCCGCGGGCGCTACCGGGTGCGTCTCCTCGCCCAATCGGGGAAAGATTTCGACCTTTCCGGCTATGTCCGGTTCTGGCTTGCCATGGGCGAGAAGACAACCGGCAATCTCAAGGTGCAGGTCGACATCGACCCGATGAGCTTCATGTGATCGCGCGAGCTGCTTCCATTTACTGCCTGCGACACTTTCGCATCGGCCGTTTCGCGACCCCAAGCCTTGCATGCGCGCCAAGCCTTGTGCTAGAGCCTGCGCGATTTCAGAGGGGCGCGTGAAGCCCTTCTTCCCTAAAAGAACAAGCGTCGGCGACCAGCCGAGTTTTCCCTAGCGAAAACTGGCGGTGAAGCAGGCGGGCAACCAAGAGGGTGTAGCGGCATTGGCAGCGCAGAATTCGGTGCTATCCCAGATTGCGCGACCATATGCGTCGGCTCTGTTCGACCTCGCGCAAAGCGAGAACCAGCTGGCCCAGGTCGAGACTTCGCTGTCCGACGTCTCCCGCCTGATCGGGGAAAGCGCTGACTTCTCCAGCTTCTTGCGCTCACCTGTCATCAGCACGGACGAGAAGGCTGATGCTCTCAACGCTATTTTGAGCCGGACCTCGACCAACGGGCTCGTCGCGAACTTTCTTCGCCTCATCGCCCGCAACGGTCGCTTGTTTGCCCTGGACGCAATCATTTCGGAATTCCGCGAGATCGCCGCTAAGGCCCGTGGCGAGATGACCGCCGATGTGACCTCGGCAACTCCGCTCACCGCCGAGCAGGTCGCCGCGCTCAGCGAAACACTCAAGGCGCGGGTCGGCAAGACCGTGACGCTCAACCAGTTCGTCGATCCCTCGCTGATCGGAGGCCTTCAGGTGAAGGTCGGATCACAGCTGATCGATTCTTCTCTCAAGACGAAATTGACCGCGATGAAGATCGCCATGAAAGAGGTCGGATAAATGGACATCAAAGCCGCGGAAATTTCTGCGATCCTCAAGGACCAGATCAAGAATTTCGGCCAGGAAGCCCAGGTTTCCGAGGTTGGCCAGGTGTTGAGCGTCGGTGACGGTATTGCGCGCGTATATGGCCTCGACAACTGCCAGGCCGGCGAGCTCGTCGAGTTCCCCGGCGGCGTGAAGGGCATGGCCCTCAACCTCGAAGTCGACAATGTCGGCGTCGTGATCTTTGGCTCGGACCGGGCCATCAAGGAAGGCGACACCGTCAAGCGCACCGGCTCAATCGTGGACACCCCTGTCGGCAAGGGCCTGCTTGGCCGCGTTGTCGATGGTTTGGGCAATCCGATCGACGGCAAGGGCCCGATCGAATACACCGAGCGCCGCCGCGTCGACGTCAAGGCTCCTGGCATTCTGCCCCGCAAGTCCGTGCATGAGCCGATGTCGACCGGCCTTAAGGCTATCGACGCGCTGATCCCGATCGGCCGGGGCCAGCGTGAGCTGATCATTGGCGACCGCCAGACCGGCAAGTCCGCCATCATTATCGACACCTTCCTAAATCAGAAGCCGGCACACGATGCGGGCGCGTCGGAAACCGACAAGCTCTACTGCATCTATGTTGCCGTGGGTCAGAAGCGTTCGACCGTCGCTCAGTTTGTGCGTCTGCTCGAAGAATCCGGCGCCCTGCAGTATTCTGTCGTGATTGCCGCTACCGCGTCCGATCCGGCCCCGCTGCAGTACATTGCGCCTTTCACCGGCTGCGCCATTGGCGAGTGGTTCCGCGACAATGGCATGCATGCCGTGATCGCCTATGACGACCTGACCAAGCAGGCCGTTGCCTATCGCCAGATGTCCCTGCTGCTGCGCCGTCCGCCGGGCCGCGAAGCCTATCCGGGTGACGTGTTCTACCTCCACTCCCGTCTGCTCGAGCGCGCGGCGAAGATGAACGAGGCACATGGCCTCGGTTCGCTCACCGCCCTGCCGGTCATCGAGACCCAGGCCAACGACGTGTCGGCCTATATCCCGACCAACGTGATCTCGATCACCGACGGCCAGATCTTCCTGGAAACCAACCTCTTCTTCCAGGGTATTCGTCCTGCCGTGAACGTGGGCCTGTCGGTGTCCCGCGTGGGCTCCTCGGCCCAGGTCAAGGCGATGAAGCAGGTGGCAGGCTCACTCAAGGGTGAGCTGTCGCAGTACCGCGAAATGGCGGCCTTTGCCCAGTTCGGTTCGGACCTCGATGCTGCAACCCAGCGTCTGCTCAATCGCGGTGCGCGCCTGACGGAGCTGCTCAAGCAGCCTCAGTTCAGCCCGCTCAAGACCGAAGAGCAGGTAGCGGTGATCTTTGCTGGCGCCAACGGCTATCTCGACACCATCCCGGTGTCCAAGGTGGGCGATTTCGAGCGGCACGTGCTCTCGAACATGCGTGGCAAGTACTCGGAAATCCTCTCGACCATTGCGACCGAGAAGGCACTTTCCGACGATACGCGCGCCAAGCTGAAGTCCGCTCTGGACGACATCAAAAAGACCTACGCGGCCTAAGGGCATCAAGGAGACGCCAGGCTCATGCCGTCGTTAAAGGATCTCAAGAACCGCATCGACTCGGTCAAGTCGACCCAGAAGATCACCAAGGCCATGCAGATGGTTGCGGCGGCCAAGCTTCGCCGCGCCCAAGAAGCAGCCGAAGCGGCCCGCCCTTATGCCGAACGCATGGGCGGGGTGCTGGCAAGCCTTGGCGCCGTTTACGAGGGCCAGGCCGATGCCCCTGCGCTACTGGCCGGGACCGGCAACGATCAGGTGCATCTTCTGATCGTCGCAACGGGCGAACGCGGACTGGCTGGCGGCTTCAACTCCTCCATTGCGCGTCTGGCACGCGACCACGCCAACCGCCTGTTGTCCGAAGGCAAGACGGTCAAGATCCTGACCGTTGGCCGCAAGGGCAACGACATCCTCAAGCGGCAGTTCTCGGCCAACATCGTCGACTACATCACCTTCCGCGAAATCAAGAATGTCGGCTTTGCACAGGCATCCCAGATCTCGGAGAAGGTCCAGTCGATGTACGCGGCCGGCGAGTTCGACATCGCCACCCTGTTCTTTGCCAAGTTCAATTCGGTGATTAGCCAGGTGCCAACCGCTCAGCAGATCATCCCGGCCAAGCTGGTGATGCCAGACGGTGAAGGCGAGGGTCAGCTCGACACGGGCACGGTTCAGTACGAATACGAGCCAAGCGAGGAGGCCATTGTTGCCGACCTCCTGCCCCGCAATGTGAGCGTTCAGATCTTCCGGGCGCTGCTCGAAAATGGCGCGTCCTTCTACGGTGCGCAGATGAGCGCGATGGATAACGCGACCCGTAATGCCGGCGAAATGATCAACAAGCTGCAGCTGAGCTACAATCGCCAGCGCCAGGCCCAGATCACCAAAGAACTTATCGAAATCATCTCGGGCGCCGAAGCGCTCTAACGCATTAGCGAGGACACCAAATGGCAGAGAGAAAAGCCGGCCGCATTTCTGAGGTCAAAGGCGCTGTCGTGGACGTCGTGTTCGACGGGCATCTGCCTGCGATCCTGAACGCTCTGGAAACCACCAATAACGGCCAGCGCCTCGTGCTCGAAGTCGCCCAGCACTTGGGTGAGAACGCCGTGCGCACCATCGCCATGGACGCGACCGAAGGTTTGGTCCGTGGCGCAGAAGTGCTCGACACCGGGTCGGCCATTTCCGTGCCGGTTGGCGAGGCAACCCTGGGCCGCATCATGAACGTCATCGGCGAGCCGATCGACGAAGCCGGTCCTATCCCAACCGAAGCCCGCCGTGAAATCCACCAGGAAGCTCCCGATTTCGTCGATCAGAGCCCCGAAGCTGAAGTGCTCGTCACTGGCATCAAAGTGGTGGACCTGATCGCTCCTTACGCTCGTGGCGGTAAGATTGGCCTCTTCGGCGGTGCCGGCGTGGGCAAGACCGTGCTGATTCAGGAATTGATCAACAACGTCGCCAAGGCGCATGGTGGTTACTCGGTGTTCGCCGGCGTGGGTGAGCGGACCCGCGAAGGCAACGACCTCTACCACGAAATGATCGAATCGGGCGTGAACAAGGACCCGCACGAAAACGGTGGCTCGGCTGCCGGATCCAAGTGCGCCCTCGTCTTCGGCCAAATGAATGAGCCCCCCGGTGCCCGCGCCCGCGTGGCACTGACAGGTCTCACCGTCGCCGAAAACTTCCGCGACCAGGGCCAGGACGTGCTGTTCTTCGTGGACAACATTTTCCGCTTCACCCAGGCCGGTTCGGAAATGTCGGCTCTTCTGGGCCGCATTCCCTCCGCTGTGGGCTACCAGCCGACGCTGGCAACCGACATGGGCGCGATGCAGGAACGCATCACCACCACCAACAAGGGTTCGATCACCTCGGTGCAGGCCGTTTACGTCCCCGCCGACGACATCACCGACCCGGCACCGGCCTCGACCTTCGCGCACCTTGACGCGACGACCGTGCTGAACCGCGCCATCTCGGAAAAGGGCATCTATCCCGCCGTTGACCCGCTAGCCTCCAACTCGCGCATTCTCGACCCGCAGGTTGTGGGCGAAGAGCACTACGAGACCGCTCGCCGCGTTCAGGAAGTGCTGCAGAAGTACAAGGCCCTGCAGGACATCATCGCGATCCTGGGCATGGACGAGCTTTCCGAAGAGGACAAGCTCACAGTGGCCCGCGCCCGCAAGATCGAGCGCTTCATGAGCCAGCCCTTCGACGTGGCAGAAGTCTTCACCGGCTCCCCTGGCGTGTTCGTGCAGCTCGCCGATACCATCAAGGGCTTCAAGGGTCTCGTGGCTGGTGAATACGATCACCTGCCGGAAGCCGCCTTCTACATGGTCGGCACCATCGAAGACGCCGTCGCCAAGGCGCAGAAGCTGGCCGCGCAGGCTGCCTAAGGACTGGAGCGGGTCCTCGCGGGCCCGCCCTCATCTCGTAATGGAGCCTGGATGTCACGTCCCGGCTCCACTGCCAAAGGACCAAGAGAATGGCTGAAGGCCTCAAGATTGAGATTGTGTCGCCCGAGCGTCTGGTGCTCTCTGACACGGTTCAGTCCGTCACTGTTCCGGGCACTGAAGGGTACTTCACGGTCATGGAAAACCATGCGCCGTTCATGACAACGCTGCGTCACGGCTTCATCACCGTGACGACCACCAGCGGCGCTTCCGACATCTTCTTCGTGCAGGGTGGTTTTGCAGATGTGTCCCCCGAGGGGCTGACCATCCTTGCCGAACAAGCCTCGCCCTTCTCCGAGTTCAGCCACGAAGAGCTTCAGGGCCGCATCCGGGGCGCAGAAGAAGAGCTCAACCGGGCGCAGACACCGGACGACCGGACGACCGCCCAGCAGGTGCTGAGCGCGCTACAGAACCTCGCCGGCGAAGCCGGGCAGATGACCGGCACTCACGTGCTCTAGGCAAATAGAACATGCAAACATTGAGGGCGCTTGCGGAGATCGCAGGCGCCCTTTTCGTTGGTAGCTCTAAGCCAGAGCGGCGCTTACCAGAGCCTTGGCGTGCAAGTCGGTGGTGTCGTAGACCGGCAAGGGACTGACATCATCGTCGATCAGCATGCCGATCTCGGTGCACCCAAGAATCACCGCCTCCGCACCACTCGCAGCCAACCGCTCGATCGCCCGGACATAGACCTGCCGTGACTCCTCGCGCACGAATCCCCGGCACAGCTCTTCATAGATAATGCCGTTGAGATTGGTTTGGTCGACCTCGGGCACCAGCACCTGAAGACCACGCTCCTCCAGCCGCTCGCGATAAAACCCCATTTCCATGGTGAAGCGGGTCCCCAGCAAGCCAACGGTGCGAAAGCCGTCGTCCAGCAGTGCTTGGCTCGTCGGGTCACCGATGTGGAGGAACGGCGCTGTCAGCTCAGCAGTCACCTGCTCGGCAACGACATGCATGGTGTTGGTTGCCAGGCCGATCACCTCCGCGCCGGCCTGCTCCAGCCCCTTGGCGATACTGCCCAATTGCTCTCCCGCACGGTGCCAGTCACCATCCGCTTGCATCTGGGCGATAGGCGCGAAATCCACCGAATGCAGCAACAGCGGCGCGGAATGGAGCCCGCCGAGCCGGCTGGCGGTCTCCTGATTGATCACGCGGTAATAGTGAGCCGTCGATTCCCAGCTCATCCCACCGATGAGGCCAATGGTCCTCATTGCTCAACTCTCCGAGAAGCGCTGTGGAATATCGGCAAAGGCGGCAACCACCCGCTCATAGGCGTCCTTCTTGAACGGCACGATGAGGGATGGGGTGCGCTTCAAGTCTTCCCACCGCCACACATCGAACTCAGCCTTGAACTTGCCACCGCCCGGCTGCAGCACGTCGATCTCGCTCTCGTCGCCCGTAAAGGCAAAGGCAAACCAGCGCTGCCGCTGCCCGCGGTACTTTCCATGCAGGGCGATGCCGAGCGCCTCATCCGGCAAATCGTAGTAGATCCATTCGGGCGCCTCAGCGAGCAGACTTGCCGAGGTGATGCTGGTCTCTTCGTGCAACTCCCGCAACGCGGCTTTCAGAGGATCCTCGCCCGGATCGATGCCGCCCTGCGGCATTTGCCAAGGGGAGCCCAGTTCGGCTGAATCCTCGGGGTCGTCTGCCGGCTTGCGCCGTCCCAGAAAAACCCCGCCCTCGCGATTGAATACCGCCACCCCAACGCAGTCCCGGTACGGCATGCTCTGTCGGTTGGGAAGCGGCTTGTTCATTTGTGTTCTCTATTGCATGAGGGCGCTGGCAGGCACGAGCGTAATGCCCCGGCTTTCGAGCGCGCTGGACCATTCGCTGATCGCCGCGATGGAAATCGGCAGCGCAGTTACAATACCCATCGCCCGGCCATTCTCCACTGCCTTGGCTTCAAGGCTGGCAAGCGCCTCGAGAATAGCCGTCCGGGACGGATTGGTATCGATCATCAGGTCCGCCCGTGCGTAGGGCACCTCATTGCCATCGGCCAGTTGCGGAGCGACGGAGCGGTTGGACGAGCCATCATCAACATAACCCAAGCCCCGAGCGCCGAGCTCTTCCATCACTGGCGAAAAATCGGCGGCGGCCGCGGTGAAGCGAGCCCCCATATTGTTGATGACGCCGATGTAGCCGCCGAACCGGGACATTAGCCAGAACAGCTTGTCGAGATTGGCCCGGGGCACTTCGCCGGTGAGCAGCGTGTGCGGACCAGGATCGTTCTGAGGGTAATCGAAGGGTTCGAGCGGCACCTCCAGCAACACTTCGTGCCCCTGCTGCCGGGCCGCAGCAACCGTGTTGCCGAGGGATTTCCCGTAGGGTGCGAAGGCCAGCGTCACATCCTCGGGCAATTGGTCGATCGCCTCCAGCGAACCTTGCTCATTGATGCCGAGCCCTACCATGATGATGGACACCAGCGGCTGTCCACTTGCAGCGGCTTGGTCAGCAGGCCGCAAATAGGCTGAGAAGGGCGTATCTCCAGAAGCCGACATCCGGGGAATGGCGCCCAGTTCTGTCTCTTCAACGAGGTCCGGCAAAGTCGCGAACAGCCCTGCAGCCGTGCCGGGCTCCTCACCCGCGGCTTCCGCGGCTGGTGCTGTTCCGGCCGGATATTGCTGCGGATCCGCTGTTATCGTGACAGGGCCGGTGCTGACGGTGCTCGCCAGTTCATTACCGTTGCGCGTGCTGGTGATCGCGACTTCCTGGCTGGGGCGGCCCCCATCGGGCTCGTCCGTCAACAGAATCCGCAAGATGAAGGCACCACCGATCAACAACACCAGCGCAAACAGAATGCGAGCGACGGGAAAACTGCGCGGTTCCGCCGGCTTGCGGCGGCGGCCCGTCAATGGAGTGGAAAGATCGTCCGCCATGTTTCCCTGTACTGGCTTTCGCCTGGCCACCGCACAGACAAGGGGCGAGGCGGCGAATCAGCCGCCCCGCCCCTATTGCTGTGATAGCATAGACCCGGTGCCGTTATTCCGCCTTCGGCGGATAGGCTGGATCGGTTTCTTCGCCATTGATGAGGCGGATGGCGTATTGCAGTTGCGCATCCTCTTCTTTCTCGGTCGGCACATAGACCGATGAGCCCACGGTGTTCTCCTCCTGGCCCTCGATGGTAATATGGCCAGCAAGACCGGCCTCGCCGATGATCTCGTCGCGGCCCTGGAACTCTTCGGGCACGACCTGACGCACTTCGATGTCGGGCGTGATGCCCAGGGCCTGAATGGACCGGTTGTCAGGCGTATAATATCGGGCGGTGGTCAGCCGCATGGCGCCATCTGGCCCCAGCGAGATGATCGACTGCACCGAGCCTTTGCCGAAGGAACGGGTCCCCACGACGGTTGCACGCTTGTGGTCCTGCAGAGCACCCGCGACGATCTCTGAAGCCGAAGCCGAGCCGCCATTGATCAGCACCACGACAGGCACGTCAGCGATACGAGCGTCGAGTGCATCGGGTTGAGCGTCATAGCGCGCCGATTCCTGGGGAATGCGCCCGCGCGTCAACACCACTGCACCCTGTTTGAGGAAGGCGTCGGCCACATAGACCGACTGGTCTACCAGGCCGCCCGGATTGTTGCGCAGGTCGAGGATCAGGCCCTTAGGCGCGACGCCGTCACGCTCTTCGAAGATATCCTCGATCGCGTTCTCGATGCCGACAAACGCTTGTTCGGAGAAGCGCGAGAGGCGCAGCACGCCAATATCGCCTTCCATCGACCAGCGAACAGCGCGCATGGCGATGATTTCGCGGGTAAGCTCAAACTGGAGAGGCTCTTCAACCCCCTCGCGCAGCACCGTGATAGTGATCGAAGTGCCGATCGGCCCCCGCATCCGGCTGACCGCCTCGTCGAGCGTCACGCCCTGGAGGGGCTCGCCATCGATCTCGATGATGAAGTCATTGGCCAGGATACCGGCCCGGGCAGCAGGTGTCTCATCGATGGGCGACACCACTTTGATGACACCCTCTTCCTGGGTCACCTCGATGCCCAAGCCACCGAACTCGCCCGATGTATCTTCGCGCATCTCGTCGTAATCAGCCGGCGGCAGATAGCCCGAATGGGGGTCGAGCGAGGTGAGCATACCTTGGATGGCAGCGCGAACCAGTTCCTGCTCGTCCGGCGGATCTACATATTCGGCGCGGATGCGGTCGAAAATTTCTCCGAAGAGATTGAGATCGGCGTAGACTTCAAGCGGGTCGCGTGGCGCTGCTGCCGCCTCTTCGGGCGTGGGCTCGGGCTGTTCCCCGCTCGGCGCCGGCTCGACGTCGGGTGCTTGACCAGGCGATTGGTCAGGCGCCGGAACTGGGGTTTCCTCCGTCTGGACAGGAACCGGCTCCTCCTGAGCAATCAGCAAGGAAGCCGGCAGCAGCAGCGCAAGAGCGACTGCAGCGGTACGGAGAGGCGTAAAGCGCATGAGGGTTCTATCCACTCTGTGTCTGATTGGCCCACCATCCGGTTGGATCGATAGGCTCGTTGGCTTGTCGCAGTTCAATATAGAGGGTCGGCTGGTCTGTTCCAGCGTTGGTGGTCACCGTGCGCCCAATTGTGCGTGATCCCATGGTTCCCAAGGGCTCTCCCATCTGCACGAATTGGCCGATATCAACGGATATAGTCTCCAGTCCAGCCAGAAGCGCGGTATAGTTCTGACCGGTATTGAGGATGACGATTTGGCCGTAATTGAGGTAAGGCCCCTTGTAGAGCACCCAGCCATCAGCCGGGGCCACCACCTGGGCTTCGGCGCGCGTCACAATGGACATGCCCTGGCTGATGCCGCCAAACCCGTCGCTGGCGCCATAATCCACGACGGTTACGCCATTGGCGGGCATGGTCAGGTAGCCGCGCGCCAGCACGAACGGCATGGCGGGCTCGGTACGGGCACTATTTGCCAACGCGGTCTGTATGACTTCGGGCGACATCGTCGGCGCGTCCGGATCGATCGGCTCTAGTGTCGCCCCTTGGGTGCTCACGGCATTGGCACGCGCGGTTAGGCTGGAGATCAATTCGCGCAAATCTCCAGCCCGTGCCGCGAGCTGCAAAGCCTCCTGCTCTTCAGCCGCTAGTTCAGCCGTTCGCGTTTCGACTCCCTGCTTGCGGGCAGCGATCAGAGTAGCAATGCGCAACTGCTCTTCCTCGAGCACCGCATAGTTGGCGCGCAGCACCTCCTCTTCGGCGAGAGCGGCTGCCTTGATGTCGGTCAATGCCTGAAGATCGGCCGTGACAGTATCGGCCTTGGCGCGCAATTGCGGCACAATCGCCGAAATCAACATCGCGCTCCGGGCCGATCCAAGCGCATCATCGGGATCAACGATCAGCGCCGGCGGTGGATTAAGGGAAATGCGCTCGAGCGCAGCCAACACATTGGCGATCTCGGCATCGGCGCCATCCAGCCGACCCCGAACTTCCATCTCGGAGACGATCAGTGCATCCAACCGCTCTTCGACATCGGCGATCTCGATCTCGGCCAGTTTGACGCGCTGGGCCGCTGCGATCAGCGCAGCGTTCTGGCGAGCACGGTCACCCTCCATTTCGGCGATCTCGGCGCGCAGCGCCTCCATGCGTTCCCGGCTGAGGCCTATGCTCGCTTCGATTTCATCCAAGGATGCTTCGGCCGCAGCCGGATCTTCAGCGGTCGAGGCCGCTGGTGTAGCCTGAGGTTCTGACAGGGAAGGCACCTGCTGAGCGGGCGTCTCTCCAGCCGGCACTTCCCCAGCGGTGACGGCGGGCTGTGGCGCTGCATTGTCCTGCTCAGCGGCCGTGTTCGTCGCCGGACCATCTACGGTTTGCGCTAACAATGGCACGGTGCACGCACCCGCCAGCGCCAAGCCGGCCAATGCCCCACTCCACGTCTTGCCCGGCCAAACAGCCATCAGCACTCCACACTGGCGCGCCCGCGCCCGAATCAGTCCGGGCACCTTAACAAGCGCCTCGGAAACCGCAGGTTAACGATGCTTAACCATGTTGCGAGAATATGGCTCAGTCGCCACGGTGATAGGGATGCCCCGAAAGGATGGTGGTGGCGCGGTAGAGCTGCTCGGCCAGCATGATGCGCACCAATTGATGGGGCCAAGTGAGGGGCGAAAAGCTTAACACCAGATCGGCGCTGCGGACGAAATCGGGGTCCAGGCCATCGGCCCCGCCGATCACAAAACTTGCAGCGGGACGTCCATCATCCCGCCAACGGCCGAGCTGATGGGCGAAAGTCTCCGATCCGATGGACTTGCCGCGTTCATCGAGCGCCACGACGATGCCATCCGGCAAGGCAGATCGGAGGGACTTGGCCTCTTCGCTCTTGCGACTGGCGGCCGAACCGGCGCGCGATTCGGTCAGCTCAGTGACCTCGAAACCCGTTAAAGCCAGTGGCTTGCCGCTACCGCTCGCCCGTTCAAGATAACGGGCCACGAGCTCTCGCTCGGGCCCGGTTTTCATCCGGCCAACGGCCGCAACGACAATGCGCATTTCCGCGCTTAGTGCGCGTCAGCGGCGAAATCCGCCTGCCACATCTTCTCGATGTTATAGAACTCGCGCACTTCAGGGCGGAAAATATGAACGATCACGTCGCCCGCATCCACCAACACCCAATCGCAATGAGGCAGGCCCTCGACGCGTGGCTTGCCGTAGCCGGCATCGCGCAGCGCGGTGATCAGCTGATCGGCAACAGCGCCGACGTGACGCTGCGAGCGACCCGAGGTCACCACCATGTGGTCAGCCAGCGAAGACTTGCCGGTAATGTCGACGGAAACGGTCTCCTCGGCCTTGGCGTCATCGAGGCAATCGAGGATCACATCGACTATGGGGCGCTCCGGCGCGATCGGCGCCTGAGAGGAGGACATGGAATTCTCGGGCAGCAAAGCCATTAGCAACGGCCTTCCGCCCATGCTCGTGCATGGGTCATGCGTGGGGTCAGCATCCTTGGTTGTTGATCGGAATGTGCAGGCGTTCGGTAAAACGGCAAGCAGATGTTCCTATTCTGGGTGATTAACATCACACGAGACACAATATGCGCGCTCAATGACAGTTTCGCAAGGTTTGGCGAAGATTCCAGTTTTCACCGCTGCTTGAGCGCCCGCAAAGCGCTCGATGAAAGCGGCGATTGGCGCCCGTGGAGGTAAACCCAGGCGGGCGGCTTCCGCAGGGCAAGCACCCCCGCCTGATCCTCGTCCAGCCGCCATTTGGACAGTGCCGTTGCGGCTAGGGAAACTGGCGCGCGGAGTGAACTGGGGCGCACATATACCGCCATTGGCACCATGGCTGCGATCTCGCGCCAGCGCTCCCAATGGTGGAAGCCGGCGAGACTGTCGGCCCCCATGATCCACACAAAGCGCCGGTCACGCAGGCTGCGGGTGAGAAAGTCGATGGTCTGCCACGTGTAGGTAAAACCATGCGCGGCTTCAAAGCCAGTGACGCGAATGCGCGGATGGTCCAGCAGTTCGCGGGCGGCTGTCACCCGCATGCTTAGTGGCTGGAGCTCGGATTGATCCTTGAGCGGATTACCGGGCGATACCAGAACCCACAGGGCGTCCAGCTCCAGCCGCCGCAGCATCTCTTCGGCAACCAGGCGATGGCCGTCATGCACCGGATTGAAGCTGCCACCGAACAGGCCAATGCGCATGCCGGACCCGGAAGTCGGCAGCGCGGTAATCCCCGGCAGGCGAAGACGTGGGCGACGGGTCAACTGCTGCTAGGGCCTGGTCTGGCCGTCGCCGCGGACGCGGTATTTGAAGCTGGTGAGTTGTTCGACCCCGACCGGGCCGCGGGCGTGCATCTTGCCGGTGGCGATGCCGATTTCACCGCCAAAACCGAATTCACCGCCATCGGCAAACTGGGTCGAGGCGTTGTGCATCAGGATTGCCGAGTCGATCTCGTTGAAGAATTTCTCAACGGCGACAGGATCTTCAGCGATGATTGCTTCGGTATGGTGGCTGGAATAGTGCTCGATATGGGCGATAGCTTCCTCGAGGCTGTCGACGATCTTGACCGAGATAATGGCGTCCTCATATTCGGTGCGCCAGTCCTGTTCGGTAGCCAAAACTGTTCCCGGACTGTTGCGCAGAACCGCCGCATCGCCCCGCACTTCACAACCCTTTGCCCGTAAACTGTCGAGAATGGGCGCCAGGTGGGTGTCCACCACGTCCTTGTGGACCAGGAGCGTCTCGGCGGCACCGCAAATGCCGGTGCGGCGCATCTTGGCATTGAGAGTGACCTTGACCGCCTTGTCGAGGTCGGCCGAGCGGTCGATGTAAACGTGGACGAGGCCTTCTAGGTGCGCGAAGACCGGGACGCGCGCCTCCTCCTGCACCCGGGCTACCAACGTCTTGCCGCCGCGGGGGACGATGACGTCGATACTGCCGCCCAGGCCCCGCAGCATCTCGCCGACGGCGGCGCGGTCGGTGGTGGGCACCAATTGCACGCCGTCCTCGGGCAGGCCGGCCGATCGGAGCCCCTCCCGCAGGCAGGAAACCAGTGCCTGCGAGGAATGAACGCTGTCGCTGCCCCCGCGCAGGATCACCGCATTGCCCGACTTGAGGCAGAGGGCACCGGCATCGGCCGTGACATTGGGGCGAGATTCATAAATGACGCCGATGACGCCGAGCGGCGTGCGAACCCGCTCGATGTGAAGGCCGTTGGGGCGGTCCCATTCGGCGATAATGGCGCCCACGGGATCGCGCAGTTCAGCAATAGTGCGCAGGGCCGAAACGATGTCCTCGAGCCGCGCATCGGTGAGCTGCAGCCGATCGAGAAAGGCCTTGGAAATGCCCTTGCTCTTGGCGGCTTCCATGTCGCGCTGGTTGGCGAGAAGGATGTCGGCGCGATGACGGGACACCGCTTCGGCGGCGCCGATCAGGGCGGCATGTTTGCGCTCGGCCGTCGCCGTTGCAAGTTTCGCGGCCGCGGCGCGGGCCTTGCGCCCCATTGCCAGCATGATGGCGGGAACGTCCTCGCCGATGGCTTCAGCCAAGCTCATGATCTACCTCCTCTTGCGCGCCCACCAGCACCAGATTGTCGCGGTGGACCATAGCCGAGCGGTTGCCTGCACCCAGCAGCTCCAGCACCGCATCGCTCCTTTTGCCCATCACCAGCCGAGCCTCGTCGCTGTCGAGACCAGCCAAACCGCGCGCAATCTCCGCGCCGTCAGGATTGAGCACGGCGATCGCGTCGCCGCGCTCGAACTCGCCGCTCACCTTGGTCACGCCGATGGGCAGGAGGGACTTGCCGGTGAGCAGCGCCCGCGCCGCCCCCGCGTCCACCTGCAGCGTCCCGGCAACGGCGAGCGAGCCCATGATCCAGCGTTTACGCGCTTGGGCGCGGCTTTGCGACGGCTGGAACAGCGTGTGCCGGCCACCCTCGGTCAGAGCCCGCAGCGGATGTGGTTCGGTGCCCTTGGCGATGATCATGGCGGTGCCGGCAAGGGTCGCGATCTTACCGGCCTCCATCTTAGTGGTCATGCCGCCGCGCGACAGGTGGCTGGCAGCGCCGCCAGCCATAGCCTCGATGGCCGGGGTGATGGCCTTGACCATAGGAATGTGCTCGGCACCGGGGTCCTTGGCTGGGGGCGCGGTATATAGCCCATCGATATCCGATAGCAGAACCAGGCAATCGGACTCCACCATGGTGGCGACGCGCGCCGAGAGCCGGTCATTGTCGCCATAGCGGATCTCGGCCGTTGCTACCGAGTCGTTCTCATTGATGATGGGGACCGCACCCAGCGACAGCAGCGTTGCAATGGTCGTGCGGGCATTAAGATAGTAACGCCGCTCCTCGGTGATATTGGGTGTGATGAGGATCTGTCCGGTGACAATCCCGTGCCGCCCCAGCGCCTCGGCCCAGGCCTGCGACAGAGCGATCTGCCCAGCGCTAGCCGCTGCCTGCGACTGCTCCAGCGTCAGCGAAATTGCGTCGAGCCCGAGGAGGCCGCGCCCTAAGGCAATAGCGCCGGAGGAGACCACCACCACATCACAGCCATTCGCCTTGAGCGCCGCGACGTCCTCGGCCAAGCCAGCGAGCCAAGCGCTCCGGAGCTTGCCGGCCTTATCGACCAACAGGGCCGAGCCGATCTTGATGGTGAGGCTGCGATAGGGCGCCAGCGCGTTCATCAGGGGGCCCAGTCGGGTTCGATCTTGCGGCGCTCTGCCTCGGCCTTTTCGGCCTTGCCGGCGTCGAGCACACCGACAACCGCGTAGAGCACCATGTCGACCCCCTGCCCCGTCACGCCCGAAACGGTCAGCACATCGGCCTTGCTCACCCGCTTGAGCACCTTGAGCTTTTCCTTGAGCGCCTCGGGTTCGATGGCATCGATCTTGTTTAGCACCACGATCTCGGGCTTTTCGATCAGCCGCTCGTCATAGGCTTCGAGCTCGCCACGGATGGTGGTGTAGGCGCCCTTGATGTCCTCCTGGGTGCCATCGATGAGATGGATCAACACGCCGCACCGCTCGATATGGCCCAGGAACCGGTCACCAATACCAGCCCCTTCGCTCGCCCCTTCAATAAGCCCGGGAATATCGGCCAGCACGAAATCGCGCTCACCAATGGAGACCACGCCCAAATTGGGATGGAGCGTGGTGAAGGGATAGTCGGCGATCTTGGGCTTGGCGGCGGACACAGCCGCAAGGAAGGTAGACTTGCCCGCATTGGGCAGCCCCACAAGCCCGGCATCGGCGATGAGCTTCAACCGCAGCCAGATCCATTTTTCCGTGCCCACCTGGCCCGGATTGGCATGGCGGGGCGCCTGGTTGGAGCTGGTCTTGAAATGGGCATTGCCAAAGCCGCCATTGCCACCCGAAAGCAGCACCACGCGCTGCCCGACCTCGGTGAGGTCGGCGATCAGCGTCTCATTGTCGTCTTCAAAGACCTGGGTGCCCACCGGAACGCGCAGCACAACATCGGTGCCATCGGCGCCCGTGCGGTTCTTGCCCATGCCGTGGGTGCCGGTCTTGGCCTTGAAGTGCTGCTGGTAACGATAGTCGATAAGGGTATTGAGCCCGTCGACGCATTCGATAACGACGTCGCCGCCACGGCCACCACTGCCGCCATTGGGTCCGCCGAATTCAACGAACTTTTCGCGCAGGAAGGAGACCGCACCCGCGCCGCCATCGCCAGAGCGGACATAGATCTTGGCCTGATCAAGGAATTTCATGTGTGCCGGGCCTTCCAGACGCTGCGCGTCAATTGCGTGTCGATATGCTCCAGCTCGGCGCCACGCGCAAGACAGAGCAGGGTTGAGCGCCCGGTTTCGGTAAATCCGAGCTTGGTTTGAATGGCAAGCGAGGCAGCGTTGAAGTGGAACACGCCCGAGTAGACTACGGGCGCCGCCGATGCCGAAAAGAACCAGTCGAGACTGGCCTCGACTGCCTCGCTCATAATGCCGCGGCCCCAAAAGGGCTTGCCCAGCCAATAGCCGATGATCGGCCCCTGCGGTCCACGATGGAACCCCACATGGCCGGCGAAGCCTTCCCCCGCCAGCTCGATGGAAAAGTTCGTCTCCTCCACCGGCAGTCCGGGCACGCGCGTGCGCAGCCAGGCTTTCGCATCGGAGAGATGGTAAGGATAAGGCACCCGCGCAAGGTTACCCGCCACATCGTAATCGTTGAGGTAACGGGCGATCAGCTCGGCGTCGCCAAGCTGGGGTTGGCGCAGGAGAAAGCGCGGGGTGCGCAGAACGGCTATCATGGCGCGCTCCATTGCAGAATGACCAGCGGCTTGCCGCGGTGGCGCTCAACCACGCTAAGCGTCTGTTCGACCACCCCGAACCCGCAGCTTTCCAACACCCGCTGCGAAGCAGGGTTGCTTTGCAGCACCCGCGCAGCGATGCGCTTGATGCCGCATTGCGCCACGGTGCCGAGCACCGCGCGCACCGCTTCGGTGGCATAGCCGCGCCCCCAATAGGGCTCGCCCAGCCAGTAGCCGAGCTCGGGCAGCTGGTCCTCGACAGCTTTGAGGCCGAGCACGCCAATAAATGCACCGGCCTCGTTCTCCAGCCCATAAGGATGCTGCTGCGCATTGGCGCGGGCATCGGCCAGGAAGGCACGCCCATGCTCTTCCAGATAGGGGAAGGGCATGGCGGCGGTGGGCTCGATGACGTTCCAATTGTTGGCCAGCGCCACAAAGGTAGGCAAATCGGCTTCGGTGACCGGCCGCAGGGTAACCCGATCCGATATGATGCTGCTGGGAAGGTCGTCGCGCAACTTCATGCCGCACCTTTATGGTTCAGCCAGTCGGCGCGGTTTAGTTCAGTCACCACATGCTGGACATTGTGCTGGAGCGCCTGGGAGAAACGGAGCTCCCGCCGCGCCTCGACAAAGCCGAGCCGGCGCTGCACGGCGAGCGAAGCAGCATTGTTATGCTGCGCGCTGGAGACAACGCTGGGGCGGCTCGTCCCCTGAAAGTGCCAGCTCAATAGCGCCGTAGCCGCCTCGGTGGCGTAGCCTCGGTTCCAATGCGGCCGGGCGATCCAGAAGCCTAGTTCGTCAAGCAGTGCCACCGAGCCGATCAATCCCTGGCCGGGCAGCTCGATCACCAGCATGCAGCGCTCGGCCGAAGTCGGGGGCGCCTGGCGCAGCCAGTCGATCGCCATGCCCAGTGTATAGGGATAGGGCAAGGGCGTCAGGAAGCGCGCCACCTGATAGTCACTGATGCCCAGGCAGTAGCGCGGCGCATCCTCAAGCGTGGCGTCGCGCAGCAGCAGCCGTTCGGTCCTGAGCTCAACCATGATCCGGTTCCCATCGCATAAGCATGACGCGCTGCCCGACCAGCGTGCCGGTCTCGTCCAGCGCTTCGCCAATTTCGGCAAAGCCGGATTTAAGCAGGACGTTGCGTGACCCGCGATTGGTGAGAAGAGCCCGCGAGCCCAAGCCGGTCGCCCCTGCCCGCACTGCGGCCGCGACCACCGCTCGTGCCGCCTCGGTCGCATAGCCCTTCCCCCAGAACGGCTCCCCCAGCCAATAGCCGAGCTCGGGCAGCTTGCCGGGGAGCAGATGCAGCCCAACAACGCCGATGAACCGCCCCTCAAACAGGATGGACCAGGCAAACTCTTCTGGCCCGCGCGCGATTTTCTCGACGAATTCCCGCCCGTGTTGTTCCTCGTAAGGGTGGGGCAGCCGCGCCAGAACCTGATAGATCCGCGGATTGTTGGCCAACGCCGCCATCTCGGCCACATGCGCCAGCGCCGGGGTCGCCAGGGTGAGGCGCTCGGTGGTGATGGTGGGATCGAGGTGGTCGCGCAGGCTATCCATTGTCGTGACTCCAAAAGCGAAAGGGGAACCGGCGGACCGGTTCCCCTGAAGATTTCGCTTGGTGTCGCGGAACGCCTCGCCGGGGAACTGGTCACCGGCGGGGTTGGTCAGACCGGCCGGGTTATTCGGCGGCCTCTGCCGGATCGACGGAAACAAATACTTTGTTGTTCTGACGGGTGCGGAACGCAACCTTGCCGTCGACCAGCGCAAAAATGGTGTGATCCTTGCCCAGGCCAACGCCGGTGCCGGGATGCCACTTGGTGCCGCGCTGACGCACGAGGATGTTGCCGGCAACGACAGCTTCGCCACCGAACTTCTTGACGCCAAGACGACGGCCAGCGGTATCGCGACCGTTGCGGGACGAGCCGCCTGCTTTCTTGTGTGCCATCTTCTAGCTCCTTATTCCTGGTCGGCCTTGGGTGCGGCCTTTTTGGCCGGGGCCTTCTTCGCCGGCTTTTCAGCAGCGGCTTCGGTGTTGGTGTCGGCAGCAGCCTTCTTGGCCGGAGCCTTCTTCGCCTTGGCCGGAGCCTCGGTGCCCTCGGCAGCCTCAGCCTTGGGCGCAGCCTTCTTGGCCGGGGCCTTCTCGGTCACGGTCTCGGTCGAGCCGGCAGCAGCAGCGGCCTTGACGGATGGCTTGGCGCCGCCGGTCAGGATCTCGGTGATGCGGACAGTCGAGAGCAGCTGGCGGTGACCATTGCGACGACGGTAATTGTGACGACGGTTCTTCTTGAAGATGATGACCGTCTTCTGCTTGCGCGTCTCGATCAGTTCGGCAGCCACCAGGGCGCCTTCGACGAGCGGCGCACCGACTTCGTCACCGACCATGAGAACCTGGTCAAAGGTCACGATGTCGCCAGCCTCGGCGTCGAGCTTTTCGATCTTGAGAACGTCGTTGGCGGCAACCTTGTACTGCTTGCCACCGGTCTTGATCACGGCAAAAGTCATACTCACTGCCGAGCGCATGATACGCTCGGTCCCTTTCTGTCGCGCTCCTATGGCGCCGCAGGTAAAAGCCCGATAGGCCTGCGGTCTTCGTCATGCGTACCGGCGAACCGGCGGGCAGCCTCGAACAGCGTCTTTCCAATAACGGCAAGCGCGCCAGTGATGCCAGCGCGCCTTCCGGGTGGGCTTATCGTGCCAAAGCCCCGCAGAGTCAAGGCTTATGCGTCAACCCTGGCCTTCGGGATACCAGTTGCCGCGGCGCACTTCGGTCCCCTCTTCGACCCCGGCTTCGAAGGCATCGAGATCGCTGTCACCATAATGGTAGGGGTAGACGATGGCGGGCTTGAAGGTGTTGACCGCCTCGGCGGCCTGCTCGACCGTCATGGTATAGGGGAGGTTCATCGGCAGGAACGCGACGTCGATATCGGTCAATGCCAGCATTTCCTCGGTCGGCTCGGTATCGCCGGCGATATAGACCTGTTTGTCGCCAAAGGTAACGACATAGCCATTGCCCACGCCCTCGGGGTGGTATTGCAGCCGCTCTTCGGTCGTGTTGTAGGCTGGCACCGCACGGATGCTGAGCCCCACGATCTCGCCCGCGTCGCCATTGGCCATCGAGGTCGCATTGGCCTTGAGGCTTTCGGGCAGCTGGTCATAGACCTCGCCATTGGCGATGATCGGCACCGATCCGGCAATCGCCTCCAGCGTGGGCAGGTCATAGTGATCGCCATGGCCATGGGTGATGAGGATGGCCGTGGGTTCGGGCAGGCCCTCATAGGCCGCAGCGCCACCGACCGGGTCGACATAGATGACCTCGTCGCCATAGCCCAGCAGCATGCTGGCATGCTCGATGGGGTGGATGACGAGATCGCCCTCCGAAGTGGTCACAGTATCGCCTTCCAAGCTCGTCCCCTCCTGCGCGAATATCCCAAAGGCACCGGCACCCCAGATAACAAGGGGCAGCGAGGCGATGCCAGCAACGACGGTGCGGCGCTTCATCATGGTCTTCTCCCAAGGCTAATGTTTGATTGCGCAACCGCAACGCCGACCGCAGGCAGCCGGATCAGCACCCACGAAGATGTGATGAACAAGGCCGCAACCTTCCCGAGCTTGACGGCGGTAGCCGCCGGCCAGAACCATCACAGGTGTTGCAGCCGTCCTTTTGCTGTGCCATAAGCCCGCCTCGTATCGACCAGCCGCGCCCGCGAGGCGCCCTCATCGATCTCGCGGAGAGATGGCAGAGTGGTTGAATGCACCGCACTCGAAATGCGGCATGGGGGCAACTCCATCGGGGGTTCGAATCCCTCTCTCTCCGCCACTAATTCCCTGACCCCTCACCTCCGGTCCGACTGTTCGCCTGATCTTGGTGATGCAAGCAGAAGACCGCTCGTGAACACCCTAGTGCTCCCGGCCTGAAGGTCTTATCGTGGTGTTCTCTTCACACCATCAACATCGTCGGACACCACCTATGACCGAGCCTTCCCTTCTCGCCCGCCTAGTCGCCCTTGTCGGTCAAGGTGCCGTTGCGCTGCGCCATTCGGGCGATCCGCAACGATCCCCGGTTTATGGCACCGCGCCTGCCATTCCCGAGGCCAAGCCGCAGGGCAAAATCCCAACCCTCAAGATGCCCACGGCGAAGGGTTGGGAAGGCGATCACAAGCCCACCCCGGCGCCCGGTCTCAAGGTGAATGCCTTTGCCCGCGGGCTCGTCCATCCCCGCAACATGCATGTGCTGCCCAATGGCGATGTGCTTGTGGCCGAATCCATGGGCGAGTCGGGCAATCCCAAATCCCTGTTCGACCACGCCATGTCTGCCACCATGCAGCGGGCGCGCGCCTCGGGTGACAGCCCCAACCGGGTGACCCTGCTCCGCGACGCTGACGGCGATGGCGTTGCCGAAGTAAGCCACGCCTATATCGAAAATGTGCGCCAGCCCTTTGGTATTGTCCTGGTGGGCGACACCCTCTATGTCGGCGCCAGCGATGCGCTCCTGGCCTATCCCTATGACGCGGGCGCGACCAAGATCACCACGCCAGGCAAGAAACTGATGGATCTGGTGCCAGGCGGGCACTGGACGCGCAATCTGATCGCCAGCAAGGACGGCACCAAGCTCTATGTCGCCGTGGGTTCGCTCAGCAATATCGGCGATTCCGGCATGGAAGCGGAGAAAGACCGCGCCTGCATCCACGAATACGACATCGCCACCGGCCAGTCGCGCATCTTCGCCGGTGGCCTGCGCAATCCGGTCGGCATGGCCTGGGAGCCCGAAGGTGGAATGCTCTGGACCGTCGTCAACGAACGCGACGGGCTCGGCGACGAGACACCGCCCGATTATCTGACCTCGGTCCGCGACGGCGGCTTTTATGGCTGGCCCTATTGCTACTGGAACCGGGTTGTGGATGACCGCGTCCCGCAGGACGCAGCAAAGGTCGCTTCGGCGCTGCAGCCCGATTACGCGCTAGGCGGCCACACAGCATCCTTGGGGCTCTGCTGGCTTCCCGCGGGCACCCTGCCCGGGTTCCCCGCTGGCATGGCCATAGGGCAGCACGGCTCGTGGAACCGCTCCAAGCTGTCGGGCTACAAGCTGGCTTTCGTCCCGTTCGAGAACGGCAAGCCCACCGGCATGCCGCGCGAAATCCTCACCGGGTTCCTGTCGCCGGACGAGAAGTACTCCTATGGCCGACCGGTGGGTGTGGCGCTTGCGGCGGACGGGGCCGTGTTGATGGCGGACGATGTCGGCGACGTCATCTGGCGCGTCACTGGCGCCTAGGCGCTAACACTTTGCTTCAGCCAATCGAGCTCCGCCGGGTTACCTGCGGAGCTCTTTTCGTTCCGGAAATGCTCAGCGCGCGAAGACGCCCTCGAAGTCCGCAAAACCCTTGACCTCAATGGGATTGCCGCTCGGATCTCGGAAGAACATGGTGCGCTGTTCACCTGGCTCGCCGGCAAAGCGGACGACCGGGGGAATGTCAAACGCCACGCCCTTGCCCTCGAGCCTGTCGGACAATTCCAGCCATTCGTTCAGCGGCAGAACCACACCCAGATGCGGCATCAGCACCATGTGGTCGCCAACCTTGCCGGTGCGGGTGGTCTCGAAGGGTTTGCCCAGATGCAGCGAAATCTGGTGGCCAAAGAAGTCGAAGTCCACCCAAGTGTCGGTGCTGCGACCCTCGGCGCAGCCAAGGACGTCACCATAGAACCGGCGGGCGGCATCGAGATCGGTGACGTGGTAGGCGAGGTGAAACAAGGAACGCATGATCGGGTCTCGTTGCTGGTCTTGCGTGATTAGAGCCGCAAGTGAGGGGGCGAGCAAGCGTGTTGCCGCAGACGATGTGCCCGGGAGTTAGGGCTCGACCACAGCACCGCCGCCAAAGTGCCGATCCAATTGGGCGCGATAGCCGGCAACGCAGGCGGCATTGCGTTCCCTCGGCGGCACCTCGAACGCGAGATCGGCAATGATGTCTGCTGGCCGATGGTCGAGCAGGATGGCGCGGTCGGCAAGCCGGGCTGCGTCATCGGTGAGGTGCGACACGAACAAGACGGTCGGGCGGCTCTCGGCGACCACCTGGCTGAAGAGCTGCTGGATTTCTCCCAGCAGCACCCGGTCGAGCGACACGAAAGGCTCGTCGAGCAGCAAGAGGCGGGCGTTGACGGCCAAAGCCCGCGCAATGGCGACGCGGCGCTGCATGCCGCCCGAGAGCTGGTACGGATAGAGATGGGCGGCATCGCCCAACCCGACCAAGCGCAGGGCCGCTCCTGCGTCTTCCGCAGAAATCGTCGGAGCTGCCGCGCGGATATTCTCGCCAGCGGAGAGCCAGGGCAGCAGCCGGGCATCCTGAAACACGAAGCCGGGTGGCGGCGCCTCCCGGGCCAGAACACCGCCAACCCTGATGCTTCCGGTAAAATCGCCATCGATGCCGGCCACCATGCGCAGCAGAGTGGATTTGCCGATCCCCGATGGGCCCACTATCGCCACGACGCTTCCCGGCACCACGGTCAACCGCACATCGGCAAAGAGCGGCTCCGCCGCACCGGGGAAAAGCTTTTCAGCAATATCGATGCTCAACTCTGGGCTGGTCGCCAACGCAACACCCGTCGCTCCAGCGGCCGCAGGGCCCCATATTCAAAGGCCAGTACCACTAGGATAAAGGCTGTGGTGTAGGCCAGGATGCCGGCGATATCGAAGAACTGGAACATCACCGCCACCCGATACCCCACACCGCCGTCACTGCCCAGCACTTCAAAGACCAGCACGATCTTCCAGATCAGCGAGAGCCCGGTGCGGGCTGCGGCCAACAGAAAGGGCAGCAATTGGGGCAGGAAGATCAGCCGCAGCCGCCGCACCAGTGACATGCGAAACACCGTACCCAGCTCGTCGTAGTCGGTGGCAAAACTGCGGACACCTTCCCTGATGGTGGCGGTGACCAGCGGCAGTTTGTTGATCGTCACCGCCAGGATCAGCGCGAACTCGGTTAGTCCCAGCCAGATATAGAGCACGATGGCGGTGACGATGGCCGGCACGTTGAGACCCACCAGCAGCCAGCCCGAGAACAGGCGGTCGAGCCACCGCACCCGGCCCAGGACGATCCCCAACACTGTGCCGACCACCATAGCGACCAGGAAGGCGGTACCGGCCCGGAGGAGGGTCTTGCTCAAATCTGCCAGCAGCGGCCCGGAGCTCGCCGCATCCCACATCTCCAGGGCAACGGCCAGGGGTGTGGGAAACAGGCGATGGGCGAAAATAAGGGCCAACACCTGCCAGAGGGCAAGCAGCAGCGGCAGCGAAAGCGCTTCGAGCGCCCTGCCCTTCGCCTCATGGCTGGAACTTGAGGAGCCTATTTGCTGTAGCCCGGCCAGAAGGTGCCGGGAGCCAGTGTTTCGGCCTCCCCCACCAGTTCACTACCGCCAAACGCCGCCAGGAGCGCAAAGGCGTCCTCGGCCGCTTGCATGGCGCCGGGATCATACTGCGCGACAATGCCAGCGCGATAATCGTCCCGCAATTGAGTGAAAAGGGCGTCGTCCGCCTCGGCGCCCATCAGCGGGCGGAGCGCTTCCCAGGTATCGTCATCCTCAAGAAGGGTTCGCTTGGCGGCGAAGGATGCATCGAGGAATGCGGTCAGGGCCTCCTGTTTGGTTTGGGCCGTATCTTTGGAGAACGTCCAGCCCAGGAGGGGCGGCTGCTCGTCGACACCCAGTTCCTCGAGCATAGTTGCGACCGAAACCAGTTCGGTGGCGCCCGCCGCCTTGGCCCGGGCATTCCACTGCCAAAAATTAAGCGCCGCATCGACCCCGCCATTGGCGAGGAGTTCGTTGATCAGAGGCGGTGCCCCGAAATTGGCCCGCACATCTTCGGCCAGCACCTCGCCGGTCTGCTTGTTGTAATAGGCCTGGAGGATCACCCAGCTCTTGTCGACTGGACCGCCGGCAATTCCGATCGTGCGCCCCGCCAGATCGGTCAGCTCAGTCAAATCGCCATCCGCTGGCACCATCAACCCACCAACGGCTAGGGAATGGGGCACCATGGCAACTTCGTTGCCGGCCTCACGCTGCAGGCTCACCCAGACAAAATCGGACAAGATCACATCGGCAGCGCCGGCCTGGAGCGCAATCTGCCCCGCACGGCTATCGGCCAGCGGCCGGATCTGGAGGTCCAGCCCATGTTCGGCATCAAGGCCACGCGCTTGGATGGTTTCGATTTCCCATTGCACCGTGCCCGATTCCTGGACGCCCACCGTCAGCGTCAGCTGTTCTTCCGCTGCAGCAACGGGGCTGATGGACACCAGCAGGGCGAGAAGAGAGGCGAGGAGGCGCACGGCATTGCTCCGGATCGGGGGAGTTTCGCTGCCATTAAGCACTCCTCCGGCTCGGATGCTACCCTCCCTGTCAGGCACAAAGCCGTGCTTCTCGCAGCTCGCTCTTCACCGCCCGTAGTCGGGGGAACAAGCATCCAGTCTCCACGTTGCCGGGGCATGGCTCATGATCCCGCACCCGTGCCCAAGGCATCAGGCTTCGACAACACCGTCAGCCTCTTGCGCGAGGGCTATGATTTCATCGGTAATCGCTGCCAACACTTGGGCAGTGACGGCTTTGAAACTCGACTGATGCTGCGCCCGGTGCTGTGTCTGCGCGGCGCCAAGGCCGCCCAGCTTTTTTACGGCAAGGGGCTCTTCACCCGGAAGGGCGCCATGCCACCCACGACGCTTCGTCTGTTGCAGGACAAGGGCAGCGTGCAATCTCTGGACGGCGTGGCGCACCGGCACCGCAAGGCGCTCTTTACGGCCCTGCTGATGGATAGTGCGCCCGATCGCATGGTGCAGCTGTTCGAACGGCACTGGCGCGAGGCGCTCACCGGCTGGGAGCGGCAGGGGGAGATGGAACTCTTCAGTGCCTCCAATCTGGTGCTGACCCGGGCGGCTTGGGAGTGGGCCGGGCTGCCCTTGAGCGAACTCGACGACGAGGACATGTGTGGCCGCCTCGTCGGCATGGTCGAAAACGCCGGCAAAGTCGGACCGCGCATGTGGCGCGAACTGGCACGACGCTCGGGCACGGAGCGGCAGTTGGAGCGCTGTATAGAGCGCATCCGCAACGGCACCCTCGATCTGCCCTATGATGCGCCGGCTGTGGCCATCGCCACCCATCGTGATCGCGACGGCAAGTTCCTGCCCAAGACCATCGCCAGTGTCGAGCTGATCAATCTCCTGCGCCCCATCGTGGCGATCGGACGCTGGGTGCTCTATTGCGGCATGGCGCTCAACGAGCACCGGCAATGGGCTGACCGCTTCGCTGCCGGCGACGATGCCATGATGGAGCCCTTTGCCGAGGAAGTGCGACGCATCTATCCGTTTTTCCCGGTTATCGGCGGCGTCGCCAAGGTCCCTTTCACCTGGTGCGGCAAGAGCTATCCCACAGGCCAGTGGGTGCTGCTCGATCTTTTCAGCACCAACCGCGACCCTCTTCTCTATCCCGACCCCGAGAGCCTTCGCCCCGAACGGGCGCATAGCTGGCGCGACCAGGACTTCCGCTTCATGCCACAGGGCGCTGGCGACGCCCATGTCGACCACCGCTGCCCGGGCGAGCGGCTGACCGTGGGCATGATGACCAGCGCCATTCGCCTTCTCACCCGGGAGATGCGCTACGAGGTGCCCGAGCAGGACCTCGCCCTCCCCCGCGACCGCCTGCCAACCCGGCCGAAGCAAGGCTTTCGAATGCGGAATGTGCGACGGGCTACGGAAGGCTGAGGCTGACCTGTAGTGAAGAAGGCCCGCTTTCTCCGGGCCTCCTCATTGCAGCTGGAGCGCTGCCACTCACCCCCAATGCGCCAGCACCGCGAGCAGCAGCAGTGCGACGATATTGGTGATCTTGATCATCGGATTGACCGCCGGGCCGGCGGTGTCCTTGTAGGGGTCGCCGACGGTGTCGCCGGTGACCGAGGCCTTGTGCGCGTCACCGCCCTTGTAATGGGTGACGCCGTGGCTGTCGGTAAACCCATCCTCGAAGCTCTTTTTGGCGTTGTCCCAGGCGCCGCCGCCGGCGGTCATGGAAATGGCCACAAAGAGCCCGGTCACAATGACGCCCATCAGCATGGCACCCAGCGCCGAGAACCCGGCTGCCGGGCCGGCAATCCAGTTGATGAGGAAGAAGACGAGGATGGGACTGAGCACCGGCAACAGCGAGGGGACGATCATCTCGCGGATCGCCGCTTTGGTCAGCATGTCCACGGCCCGCGCATAGTCCGGCTTCGAGGTGCCCGCCATGATCCCCGGATCGGCCTTGAACTGACGGCGAACCTCCACCACGACGGACTGCGCGGCGCGCCCCACCGCGGTCATGCTCATGCCCCCAAAGAGGAAGGGCAGCAGCCCGCCGAACAGCAGGCCCACCACCACATAAGGATCGGCCAGCGAGAAGGTCAGATTGCCCATGCCGGCAAAGATCGCCGGTGCATTGGGAAGCGCGGCGAAGTAGATGAGGTCCTGCGTATAAGCAGCAAAGAGCACCAGCGCACCCAAGCCGGCCGAACCAATGGCATAGCCCTTGGTTACGGCCTTGGTGGTGTTGCCCACCGCATCGAGTGCGTCGGTATTGTGCCGCACTTCTTCGGGCAGACCGGCCATTTCGGCGATGCCGCCCGCATTGTCGGTCACCGGCCCAAAGGCGTCGAGCGCCACGATGATGCCGGCCAGCGCCAGCATGGTCGCAACGGCAACGGCGATCCCGAAGAGCCCAGCCAGCGAATAGGTGACGATAATTCCGGCAATGATCACCAGCGCCGGTAGTGCAGTGGACTCGAGGCTAACTGCGAGTCCCTGGATCACGTTGGTGCCGTGACCGGTGACCGAGGCCTCGGCAATGGAATTGACCGGCCGCCGATTGGTGCCGGTATAGTATTCGGTGATGACGATGATGAGCCCGGTGATGACAAGGCCAACCGCGCCGCACCAGAAAAGGCCCCAGGGGGTGAAGGTGTGGTCGCTCGCCACGATGGCAAGGTTCATGTCGCCAAACATCAGCCACAGCACCGGCAACAGCGCCACCAACGACAAGACACCCGTCGCGATGACGCCCTTGTAGAGCGCGCCCATGATGTTGTTGCTAGGCCCCAGCTTGACGAAATAGGTGCCGATGATCGAGGTCACCACGCAGGCGCCGCCGATCGCGAGTGGCAGCACCATGCCGATGAGCTTGACCGGCTCGGGCAGGATGATGGCAGCCAGCACCATGGTGGCGACGATGGTCACCACATAGGTCTCGAAAAGGTCGGCCGCCATGCCGGCGCAGTCCCCGACATTATCGCCCACATTGTCCGCAATGGTCGCGGGGTTGCGCGGGTCGTCCTCGGGAATGCCCGCCTCCACCTTGCCCACCATGTCGCCGCCCACATCGGCTCCCTTGGTGAAGATGCCGCCGCCGAGCCGGGCAAAGATGGAAATCAGCGAAGCGCCAAAGCTCAACGCCACAAGGCCGTCGATCACCGTGCGGCTGATCGGGTCAAAGCCCAGGAACTGCACGAGCACGATGAAATAGAGCGTCACGCCCAGGAGCCCCAGCCCTGCCACCAGCATGCCGGTGACGGCACCCGACTTGAAGGCGAGGTCGAGCCCGCGCGCGAGTGAGGATGTCGCCGCCTGCGCCACGCGCACATTGGCCCGCACCGACACGTTCATCCCGATGAAACCGGCCGCGCCCGAGAGCACGGCTCCCAAGAGAAAGCCGATCGCGGCATAGATGCCCAAAAGGAAAAAGGCGGCGATCAAGATCACCGCCCCCACGATGCCGATCGTGGTGTATTGCCGCTTGAGATAGGCCGAGGCCCCCTCGCGCACGGCCGCCGAAATCTCCTGCATTCGCGGCGTGCCGGCATCGGCCGCCATCAGCCCCTTGGTGGTAACAACGCCATATACGATGGACAGAGCGCCGCATGCGACGATCAGCCAGAGTGCCAAACTCATGAGATATGCCCCTAACCGGTGTTTCCTCCGGGGCTCGCGCGATGCGGACCGATCCTCCAATCGGCTTGGCACCACCCTCCTATCGAGCCCCTCCAGCGCCGATGATTAGCTGGATTGGGGCGCGAGGCAATGGCTATTGCGGTGAATTGTCGCAGTATGCCCTCAGCTTGGCGGCAAGGGCTCCGCCGTCGCCCCGGACAGCAATGGTCTTGAGGCGGGCCGTCTCCCCCGCGGCGACGCTGAGATCCGATTTCGCCAGCCCCAGAAGTTTGGCGAGCAGGCTCACCACGGCGGCGTTCGCCCTGCCCTTGTCGGGCACGGCCTTGACCCGAACCCGCAGCACGACGCTGCCGTCGTCTCGCTTTTCGACGCCTTCAATGGCGTCGCGCCCGGCATTAGGCGTTACCCGAACAAAAAGGCTCAGCCCCTCGGGGCTGAGCCGGTAACACTTGGCAGTGTCCAAGGCCTCAGATGCCGGCGCGGATTACCGCCGGATAAAGGTAATAGCCAATGATCTGCTGGATAAAGAAGATGATGATGAACAGGATAATCGGGCTGATATCGAGCCCAGAAAAGTTCGGCATCATCCGCCGGATCGGACCCAGAACCGGATCGGTCAACTGGTTGAGGATGCGCCAGAGCGACGCCACGAACTGGTTGCGCGTATTGATCACGTTGAACGAGATCAGCCAGCTCATGATGATCATGGCCAGCACGACCCACCAGTACAGCTGGAGGATCAAAAGGATGATGTCGAGCACGGCGCGCATGGGCGTCTCCGGTTGAATACTGCTGGACTATCTAGTGGTTGGGATGCCCACCCACAAGCCTGACAAGCACAGGCCCCGCTTCGGTCGCACGAAGCGAGGCCAATGACTGACATCCGGTACGCAACATAGAACTCCGGACACCACTACCAGTGCAGAATGCGTGCCAGACCGAGGTGCCCGCAAACGCTGGGGCAGAGATTAAGCGCCGGTAAATTCATGCATTTTGCACCATGGAAGCGCCTCGCAGAATGCGAGGCTTTCGCAAAATGCGAATGCAGCGCGAGGAAACGCTCAGCCGATGTCCTTGATCGGCTTCCAGGTGGCGAAGCGATAGATATAGATCACGACGGCCAAGACCACGACACCGGTCGAGACCGGGTCCACCCAGGCTTCCACGGCGTGATAGTTTTCATGCAGCAGGAGGCCGGCAGCGGTCAGCAACGCAGTCCAGAGCAGCGTTCCGGCCGAGGAGATCAGGAGGAATTTGCCAAATGGCATCGCGGCCAGACCCGCCGGCACCGAAATCAGCGTGCGGATGGCGGGAACGAGACGGCCCAGGAACACGGCCGCTGGTCCATACTTATTAAACCAGTGCACTGCCTGGTCGATATCGTCCTCGCTGATGGTCGCCACCCGCCCCAACCTGTTGCAGAGCCAGGTAAAGCGGTGAATGCCCAAGAGCCGCGCGGCGAAATACCAGATCGAGGTACCCAAGAGCGATCCTAGCGTTCCGGCCAGAAGTACTCCGTAGATATTGAGTTGCCCATTGGCCGCGACATAGCCGGCAAAGGGCATGATCAGTTCCGAGGGTATGGGGGGGAAGACGTTCTCGAGGACCATGAGGAGAAAAATGCCGGTATACCCGGTCGCCTCGATGGTGCTGATGATCCAGTCGCTCATGCGGCGCCTCCAGAGACCCTCTGTCGGGCGGAGAAGCGTGGGGCGAGCAATTCCTGCCACACCCCGTGAGATACCTCCCCCTTTCAGGGGGAGGCTAGTTGGGATTAAGCCGACTTGGAGGCGCGGCTCATGCGCTTGCGGTCGTTGGGGTCCAGCCAGATCTTGCGCAGGCGGATCGACTTGGGGGTCACCTCGACATATTCGTCTTCGGCGATATAGCCCAGCGACTGCTCCAGCGTCAGCTTCTTGGGCGTGGTCAGGCGCACCGCTTCATCCTTGGACGTCGTGCGGATATTGGTAAGCTGCTTGCCCTTGAGCGCGTTGACCTCGAGGTCATTCTCGCGGGAGTGCTCGCCGATGATCATGCCTTCATAGATGTCGACGCCAGCGTCGATCATGATGGCGCCACGGTCTTCCAGGTTCCACAGCGCAAAGGCCACGGACTGGCCGGTGCCGTTGGAAATCAGGACGCCGGTGCGGCGGGTGGGCAGTTCGCCCTTGAACGGCACGAAGGAGTGGAACAGGCGGTTGAAGATTGCCGTGCCGCGCGTATCGCTCAAGAGTTCAGGCTGGTAGCCGATCAGCGAGCGGGTGGGGACCAGCAACTGAATACGGGTGCGGCCCACGCCCGAGGGGCGCATGTCGGTCAGCTCGCCCTTGCGCTCGGTGAGCTTCTGCACGACCGTGCCGGTGTGCTCGTCATCGACGTCGATGATCACTTCCTCGATGGGCTCGAGGCGCTGGCCGTTCTCTTCCTTGAACAGCACCTTGGGGCGACCGATGGTCAGCTCGAACCCTTCGCGGCGCATGTTCTCGATCAGAACCGCCAGCTGCAATTCGCCACGGCCGGCCACGTCATAGCTGTCATTGTCATCGCCGGGGGTGACGCGGATAGCGACGTTGCCCTCGGCTTCGCGCATCAGGCGCTCGCGGATGACGCGCGACTGCACCTTGTCGCCTTCGCGGCCGGCCAGGGGGCCGTCATTGATGCGGAAGGTGACCGACAGGGTCGGGGGATCGATGGGCTTGGAGGCGATCGGCTGCGTCACCGAGGTGGCACACAGCGTGTCGGCCACCGTGGAGGTGACAAGACCGGCAATGGCGACGATGTCGCCCGCTTCGCCCTGGTCGACCGGGGTACGCTCGAGGCCACGGAAGGCCAGCACCTTGGAGATGCGGCCCTTTTCGACTTCCTTGCCCTCACGGTTGAGGGTGTGGATGGCATCGTTCGCTTTGACCGTGCCCGAAGTGATACGACCGGTCAAAATACGACCCAGGAACGGGTTGCGCTCGATGGTGGTCACGAGCATGCGGAAGGCGCCTTCTTCGACGGTCGGCTCTGGCACGTGCTCGACCACCTTATCGAGCAGCGGGGCGAGCGTTTCCTTCGGACCTTCGGGCTCGAGCGCCATCCAGCCCTGCTTTGCCGAACCGTAGAGGACCGGGAAATCGAGCTGTTCAGGGGAAGCATCAAGGGCGATGAAGAGGTCGAAGATCTCCTCGAGTACTTCGAGGTGCCGCTCGTCGGACTTGTCGATCTTGTTGATAGCAACGATTGGGCGCAGGCCCTGGGCCAGCGCCTTGCCGAGCACGAACTTGGTCTGCGGCATCGGGCCTTCGGCAGCGTCCACCAGGATCACCACGCCGTCGACCATCGAGAGGATGCGTTCCACTTCGCCGCCGAAGTCGGCGTGTCCGGGGGTGTCGACGATATTGATGCGGGTGTCGTTCCACATCAGCGAAGTGACCTTGGCCAGAATGGTGATACCGCGCTCGCGCTCGATATCGTTGCTGTCCATCGCGCGTTCTTCAACGCGCTCGTTCTCGCGGAAGGAACCGGATTGCTTGAGCAAAACGTCGATCAGCGTGGTCTTGCCGTGGTCAACGTGGGCGATGATGGCGATATTGCGCAAGGACATAGGAAACCGGCCTCTTTGGCATGATCCACGGCCGGGAACCGCGAGTGCGGCTGCAAACGGCTGGACCATGCAGGAAATGGTGAACGCCAACCGCTCAAGGCAGGCTGGTGCAATTTGTCGCGGTCCTTACAGGAAGACGGGCAATCTCACAATCCCCGCAGGCGCAGGGGTGGGTTGCACGTCTCCGTTAGGGCAAGCCGGACCGGAGCTCGGCCTGCCCAGGGCGGCTGCTACCTGTGGGTTCGCGGCAGTTCACCAGATTGCCAAAGCCCTAGGCCAAAGCCATCGGGGTCCAGGAAGTCGGCGCTCCACCCTCCGGGAGCCTCGGATACCGGGGTAACGATGGTGACACCCTTCTCGGCGAGTTCGGCGACAATGTCGTCGATGCCGCCTTCGGTGACGTCGAATATGAGGGCGGGCGTGTTGCCGCGCACTCCGTCCATCTCGAAAAAGATCAGCTCCAGCCCATTATCGAGCCGACCTTGCAGCCAGAAGGGCTCGGCGCCCTCCATGCGTTCAAGATCCAGTCCCAGGGTGCTGCTGTAGAAGTTTTCGGTGCGTGCAATGTCGCTGACGTAGAAGACAATGCTGGCGCTTTTCGGCTTTAAGCCCATGGAGATTTTTCCCTCGCGGAGATCGGCCGCTTGCTGCGGCCCAGATGATCATTGCCGTGATCAGCCTTTTTGTGAGCGGCGGACCAGAAAAAGGTGCCCGTCCGGATCATGGCTACCAAGAAAGGCGTCCTGCTGCTTGAGCGCTGCAGAAAGCGCATCGCGTATGCGCCCATAGGCGAGATCGAGATGGAGGCCCCGCAACTCGTCGGGAGCGGCTAGTCCCTTGTGCGCCATGTGTCTCTTGAGGCTTTTGATCCGCTGCCGCAGCGCGGCGTCGGACAAGCTCAAGAGATGGGCGATCTCTCGCCGGTTGTGCCCAGTAAGGGTCAAGGCGGCCACCACCCGAAGGGGCTTGGATAAGCCGGCAAAGATCTGATCGGCCTCATGTCCATCGCGCTCGGCTTCAGCAACGTCATCGGCCTGCCATCGCGTTTCCCGCATCTGCCGCCGCCAACTGGAGCGAGCCGTCATGCGTGCGCGGTTGCGCACTACGCCGGTAAGCCACCGCGCCGTTCCGGGTTTGGCGAGGTCCATGCGACCTGCACGGACCGCTGCAACCATGGCGTCTTGCACCACGTCTTCCGCGGCTAACGGACCGGCATGCCGGCAGGCAATTGCGAGGAGTTGGGTGTAGAGCTGGGTGCGCATGGGGTTGAAGGTGTCAGACCTCCGCGCCACCCACAAGCGCCTTCAGCTGGCCTTCTTGCCGGTCGTCTGGGCCTTGGCGGCGTCAGAATGGAGGAGGTTGGCCAGGGCACCGGGCGGCAGCGGCGGGGAGAAGAGGAAACCTTGCACTTCCGAGGCACCATGCTCGCGTACCAGCGCCAGTTGCTCTGCGGTTTCGACGCCCTCGGTCGTGGTCGTCATGCCCAGCGATTGGCCCAGCCCGATGATGGCCTTGATGATGGCTTGGCTATCATCACGGCTGGTGAGGTCTGCCATGAACGAGCGGTCGATCTTGATCTTGTCGAAGGGGAAAGATCGCAAATAGCTCAGCGATGAATAGCCGGTGCCGAAATCATCCATGGAGATGCGCACCCCCATTGCACGCAGATCATGCAGCGCCTTGAGCGTCGTCTCGTTCTCGGCGAGCAGCAGGGATTCGGTGATCTCGAGTTCCAGCCGCGTCGGAGCCAATCCCGCGTCGCTCAGCGCTGCCTGCACGACGCCGACCAGATCGCGATTCTTGAACTGAATGGGTGAGAGATTGACCGCCACCCGCACATCGTCGGGCCAGGTAACGGCGGTCTGACAGGCCTCGCGCAGCACCCATTCCCCAATGGCCACGATCAGCCCGGTTTCCTCGGCGATGGGGATAAACTCATTGGGCGAGATGGTGCGGTCATCATGGTCCCAGCGCAACAACGCTTCGACGCAGGTGATGCGATCCTCCGGCAGGCCCAGCAGGGGCTGGAACACGAGGCGCAACTCGCCCCGCGCCAGTGCGAGGCGCAAGCCCGCCTCGATGGACCGGCGCTGCTGGAGATCCGCGTCCATGCCCGCCTCGAAGAAATGGTAGGTCGAGCGTCCTTCGCTCTTGGCCTTGTAGAGCGCCAGATCGGCATTCTTGACCAGGGTATCGGTCTTCACGCCGTCGCCGGGCCCAACAGCAATGCCGACGCTGGCGCCGATCTCGACCTGCTGCCCGCCAATATTCATGGGCGCGCACATGGCCTTGATGATGCGGTCGGCCACCTTGGCCGCGTCGGCAGCGCTCTCGATGGGCCGCAACAACAGGGCGAATTCATCACCACCCAGCCGCGCCAGCACGTCGGTTTCGCGCGTCGTCCCCCAAAGGCGGGCGGACGCCTGCTTGATGACCTCGTCGCCAACGGCGTGGCCGAGCGTGTCATTCACCGCCTTGAAGTGATCGAGATCGATATAAAGCACCGCAGCCATCTCGCCGCGGGCCAGCCCGGCCTCGGTTTTGGCCATCTGTTCGAGAAATTCGATCCGGTTGGGCAGATCGGTGAGCGCATCATGCCGCGCCAGATGGCGGATACGCGCCTCGTTTTGCCGCTGCTCGGTGATGTCCTCGTGGGTGGTGACCCAGCCGCCATCCTTCATGGGATGATGCTGCATCATGATGGTGCGGCCGTTGAGCTCGTGGATGTTCTTGCCGTATTCGCGGCGCGCGATCACGTCGCGGCGCCAGGCGAAATACTCTTCGGTAGTCGAACCCGCGCTCATTCCCTGCTCGAAAAGGTGCGCGAGAATGTCCTCGAGCTGCGTTCCCGGCCGCAGCAGGGCCGAAGGCAAATTGTAGATGCGCGCATAGGGCTCGTTGCAGATGACCAGCCGCCCCTTGGGGTCGCACATGCAAAGGCCAATGGAGATATTGTTCACCGCCGCGTCGAGCCGGATATTCTGCCGCTCAAGTTCGAGCTTCCGCTTGGCGACATTTTCGGTGCGCGCGATCTCGTCGGTGATGTCCTCGTGGCTGACGATCCAGCCCAGCGCCTCCGAATAGATCAGCGCTGTCTCAATGGTGCGCCCGCCGCGGAGCACCTCCTGGGACTTGGTCCGGGCACCGCTCCTATTGGCGAGCAGAATCTCGGTGTAGTTTTCGTAGAAAGTGGTGGCGTCCTGCCCGGGATGATTGCCGAGCTTGGCCGAGAGTTCCACCACCTCTTCCAGGCTCATCCCCCGCTTTATGGCCGAGTCTGAGAAGCCATAGAGGTCCTGCCAGTGCTTGTTCCACATCACGAGACGGAACTGCGGCGACCAGACGACAAAGCCGCTGGGGATATTCTCAAGCGCTGCATCGAGTAGCAGCGTCTCGGCCATTTCGCTTACGCTGACAGCATCTTGTGCACGCACCGCTGCATCCCCCATGGCACCGCATTACGGCGCCACGGGAGGCTAAGAGCATCGTGTTAAGAGCGTGTTAAGCGCGTCATCCAAGAGTCACGAAACGGTCCGGAACCCTCCGGACCGTTCCATAGAGGATCTTACCGACCAGCTTTGCGATTGCGCGCCGCCCAGGTCTTGAGACGCAGGCCGTTGAGGCGGATGAAGCCCTCGGCATCCTTGTGGTCATAGGCCACCGCGCCCTCTTCGAAGGTCACGAGGTCTTCCGAATAGAGCGTATTGGGCGAGGTGCGCGCTACCACATTGGCCGAGCCCTTATAGAGCTTAAGCGTCACTTCGCCGGCAACGAACTCCTGGGATTTGTCGATCAGCGCCTGCAGCATCTCGCGTTCTGGTGAATACCAAAAGCCATTGTAAATGATCTCGGCATAGCGCGGCATGATCTCGTCCTTGAGATGGGCTGCGCCACGATCGAGCGTGATGGACTCGATGCCCCGATGCGCGTGGAGGAGAATGGTGCCGCCGGGGGTCTCATAGACACCGCGCGACTTCATGCCGACAAAGCGGTTTTCGACGAGGTCGAGCCGCCCCACGCCATGCTTGCCGCCCAGCTCGTTGAGCTTGGTGAGCAGCGCTGCCGGAGAAAGCGCATCGCCATTGACCGAGATGGCATCACCTTTCTCAAAGCCAATGGTGATGTATTCGGCTTCGCCGGGCGCCTGCTCAGGGTCCACCGTGCGCTGGTAGACGTAATCAGGCGCCTCGACCCCGGGATCCTCCAGCACGCGACCTTCCGATGAGGTGTGCAGCAGATTGGAATCCACCGAGAACGGGGCTTCACCGCGCTTGTCCTTGGCGATCGGGATCTGGTGCATCTCGGCATATTCGAGCAGCTTGGTGCGCGAGCGCAGATCCCACTCGCGCCAGGGCGCAATGACCCTGATCGAAGGGTCGAGCGCATTGGCGGTGAGCTCGAAGCGGACTTGGTCATTGCCCTTGCCGGTAGCGCCATGGGAAATCGCATCGGCGCCGCTGGCCTGCGCGATCTCGACTAGGCGTTTGGCAATCAGCGGCCGGGCAATCGAGGTGCCGAGCAGGTAGACGCCCTCATAGAGTGCATTGGCGCGGAACATAGGGAAGACGAAGTCCCGGACAAACTCCTCGCGCAGATCCTCGATATGAATCTCCTTGATGCCCAGCATCTCGGCTTTCTTGCGGGCGGGCTCCAGCTCTTCGCCCTGCCCCAAATCGGCGGTGAAGGTCACCACCTCGCATTCATAGGTTTCCTGCAGCCATTTGAGGATGATCGAGGTGTCGAGGCCGCCCGAATAGGCGAGCACGACCTTCTTGATGTCTTTAGCCATGGTGTTCCGTTCCGGTTTCAAGCTGGCGACAGGATAGAGCAGCGCCGACGCAACAATCTTGCAAATGCATCAGGAATGAAGCAGGTCTTGGCACATAATGCCAATGAGTGTCGCAGAAGAAGCTCGGAATGCCAGACAAGCTTGATCCCATTGACCGGCGCATCCTCAAGGCCCTCCAGCGCAATGGTCGCATCTCCAACGTGGAGCTGGCAAATGAAGTTGGGCTCTCGCCCTCCCCCTGCCTGCGGCGCGTCAAGCTTCTCGAGGAAGCCGGCGTAATCGATCGCTATGTGGCCGTACTCAACGGCGCCAAAGTCGGCGCGGGCCTGACGGTTTTTGTGCGAGTCTGGTTCAAGACGCAGGATGCTGCCATCACCCATCAGTTCGCCGAGACCGTCCGCAGCTTCCCTGAAGTGGTGGAATGTTACCTCACCACGGGCGAATGCGATGCGATCATGCGCGTCGTCACCGCGGACCTCCACGCCTATTGGCGCTTCCAATCGGACCGATTGACCCGTATTCCAAGCGTGCAGAGCGTCAAGACCGACGTCCCGATGGAAACCATCAAGCGAAGCTACGAGCTGCCCCTTTAGGCGGCGAGGCCCAAAGCCGGAACGATCATGCCCGCCTTTCTCCCCGATCTCTCTGTTATCCTCACCTTCGCGCTGGCCGCCTTAGTGCTGGCGGTGACTCCAGGACCGGACATGGCGCTCTTTATTTCACGCACCATGAACTGGGGGCGGGTGCATGGCTTTGCCACGGTGCTCGGAGCCCTGACCGGCATCGCCATCCACACCAGCCTTGTCGCCTTCGGTATTTCGGTTCTGATCGTCACCGCGCCCGCCGCCTTCTGGGTCCTCAAGATCGTGGGCGCGCTCTATCTCGTGTGGCTGGCTATCGGCGCCATTCGCAGCGGCGGCGGCCTGCTGGTGAGCCGCGCCGCCGGCAAGCAGCCAAGCTTCGCCCAAAGTTATATGACGGGCTTGGGCATCAACCTCACTAATCCCAAGATCGCGCTCTTCTTCGTGACCTTCCTGCCCCAGTTCGTCTCGGCTGCCGATCCGGCCGCCGCCGGCAAGCTCCTGTTCTTGGGCGCCGAATTCGTGCTGGTCTCGCTGCCAGTGGTGATCGCGATCGTCTTGTTCGCCGAGTGGCTGACCACCACCCTGCGGGAGCGCCCCTGGGTCAGCAAGCTTCTCAACTGGAGCTTCGCGGCGGTGTTCATGGCTTTTGCCGCCACCATCCTCCTAGCCGAAGGCCGCAAGTGAACTATCGCCACGCCTTTCACGCCGGCAATTTCGCCGATGTGGTCAAGCACCTGATCCTGGTGCGGATACTGGAATATTTGAAGCGCAAGGAAACGCCGTTTCGCGTGCTTGATACGCATGCCGGGATCGGCCTTTATGACCTCCAGGGCGACGAAGCCGGGCGCACCGGCGAGTGGGTGGACGGCATCGGGCGGCTCGTCGCCGAGGGCTTGGCCGGCGAGGCTGGTAACCTCGCAGCGACCTACCTCAGGGCCGTCCGGGCGCAGAACTCAGACGGCACCCTGCGCTTCTACCCCGGCTCCCCGCTGCTCACCCGCCAGCTCTTGAGGGAACAGGACCGGCTCTTTGCCCTCGAGCTGCACCCTCAGGATGCTGAGGCTCTCAGCGAGAACTTCGCCGGCGACATCCAAACCCGCGTCACCCACCTCGATGGCTGGGCCGCCATGGGCACGCATTTGCCGCCCAAGGAAAAGCGCGGGCTTGTCTTGGTCGATCCGCCGTTCGAGGAAAAGGGCGAGTTCGCCCGCATGGCGGCGGCCTTGGTCAAGGCGCATTGCCGTTGGCCCACCGGTATCTACGCCTTCTGGTATCCCATCAAGGAACCGCGCGACGTCGAGGCCTACATGGCCGACCTCCGCACGAGCAACATTGGCAAGATCCTCCGCCTTGAGCTCACCATTCGCGCGCCGTCCGCCCCGCCGCGCCTCCACGGCACCGGCATGATCGTGGTGAACCCGCCCTTTGCGCTAGAAGGGGAAATGCAAGTGCTGCTGCCCGCCCTTGCCGAGCGGCTTGCCGAAGAGGGTCGTGGCGGCTACCGGATCGAGTGGGTGGCGGGCGAATAGGAACTCTGCCCTGAGCTGCCCGTTGTTCTCCCTGAGCATTGGGAGCAAGCCATGGACGTCCTCCGCATCATCCTATCGGTTATCATCCCACCCATCGGGGTGTTCCTGCAGGTGGGATTGGGGCTGCACTTCTGGCTCAACATCCTTTTGACGCTGCTGGGCTATTTCCCCGGGCTCATCCACGCCGTCTGGGTCATCCTGCGCAAATAGCAGCTAGAGCTTGAACTCGTAGTATTTGATCGTGTCTTCGGCGCCGCCCCAGCGGCGATAAAAGCCGTTGGCCGCCTCATTGTCGAGCTCGGTGCCCAGCCACGCCTCCGCGCAGCCCAGCTCCCTCCCCCATGCAAAGAGCTCTCCCAGCATCAAGGAAGCGACGCCGCGCCGCAGATAGTTATCACCTGTTCCCACCTCATCGACATAGAGCTCTGTCACCTTGTCGGGATGCCGGTGCAGCACCCCAGCGCACTGTCCCACGATCAGGTCACCGTCAAAGGCCAGCACCAGTAGATGCCCTGGCGTGGCGAGATAGTCGCGGAGGCGGACCGGGTCGATGGGCTGGTCGAACACCCCACCGGCAATTCTGGCGAAGGCCGCCGAATCGTCAGGGGCCATGCGCCGGACGGTGATGCTCACCGGTTGCGCTCCCGCTTGGTTTGCCGCCGCTCGCGCGTCATGCGGGTGGGCGCATGGAAGGTCGGCGGCTTGTCGCGGATCCAGGTGATAAAGGCCGCCATCTCCGGATCGCTGCGCAGGCTTTCCACATCTGCCAGCCGGGTGGCGATCTCGGCTTCCGAGAACCGGGCGTGGATGGCGCTGTGGCAGACCTGATGGAGGCGCACCGTACCCTTATGCGTGCCGCCCTTGAGCCGGGGCGTTAGATGATGCCGGCTTGATTTCGCCTCGGGCGGAATGGGTCGCTCGCAGAGCGGGCAGATATCGGGGTGGCGCCGCGCGGCTGCAGCTTCCACTGCGGCCAGGGCCGCTTCGACGCGTCGCGCCGACGGGCTCACAGCACCGCCAGCGCCTCGCGGTCTTTCTTGCTCAGCCGTTCGCTCTCGCTCTTGAGCTGCCCGCAGGCGGCGAAGATATCGCGGCCGCGTGGCGTGCGAACAGGGCTGGCATAGCCCGCGCGATTGACGATGTCGGCAAAGCGCTCGATCCGCGAGGAGGGCGAGGTGCCATAGTTCGAGCCCGGCCAGGGGTTGAACGGAATGAGGTTGATCTTGGCGGGAATGCCCGCCAAGAGCCGCACCAGTTCGCGTGCCTCGGCGTCGCTGTCATTGATCCCGTCGAGCATCACATATTCGAAGGTGATGCGGCGGGCATTGGAGAGGCCGGGATAGTTCCGGCAGGCCTCGAGCAGCTCTTCCAAAGGCCACTTCTTGTTGATCGGCACCAGCACGTCGCGCAGATCATTATTGGTGGCATGGAGCGAAATGGCGAGCATCACGTCGATCTCGCGCCCGGTCGGCTCGATAAAGGGCACGACACCGGAGGTCGAAAGCGTGATGCGGCGCCTGGACAGGCTCATGCCATCACCGGCCGAAGCGATCAGCAGGGCCTGCTTGACGTTCTCGTAATTGTAGAGCGGCTCGCCCATGCCCATCATCACGATATTGGTGATGGCGCGGCTCTCGCCGCCGGGCACGAGTCCGCCGTCATCCGGACGCTGGCCGCCGGGAAAGTCGCCCAGGCGCTCGCGTGCCATCAGCACCTGGCCCAGGATCTCGCCGGCAGTGAGATTGCGCACCAGCTTTTGCGTGCCGGTATGGCAGAACGAGCAGGTGAGCGTACAGCCGACCTGACTCGACACGCAGAGCGTGCCACGATCCGCCTCGGGGATATAGACGGTTTCCACCTCGACGGGCGGATAGTTCGGATTGGCCGGGTCGCGGAAGCGGAACAGCCATTTGCGGGTCCCATCGCTCGAAACCTGCTCGGAGACGATTTCGGGCCGGTCGAGAATAAACGCGTCGGCGAGCTTCTGGCGCACCGGCTTGGCCACATTGGTCATCCGCTCGAAATCGGTGACGCCGTTCACATAGAGCCAGTTCCACAGCTGACTCGCCCGCATGCGGCTTTCCTTTTCCGTCGCAATTCCCGCGTCCAACAACGAGGCAGCGAGCTGCGGCTTGGAAAGACCGATCAGCGACGGCCGGCTGGCGGCGGCAGGGCGCACGGCAGTCGAATGGTCGAGGTTCAGCGCAATGCTCATGGGCGTGGCAAGAGTCCGGAAATGCGGGAAGTGGCGAAGCCCATACCATATGGGTGCCCTTTGCGCAAAGTCATGGGTCCGTTTGCCGGATGCAGGCCTGCTATTCGCCCTTCTCTGTCACGTCTGCGCGAGCGGAACGACTCAACACTCCGCGTCGATCGATTGCTGCGCAGCGGTGGCGCCCGAGAGCGAATAGGTCTGCGTCACCTTGATGCCGGCGGCTGTCGTGCCCTCGATCACCATGGAAGATCCGGCGCGGATGGCGCTGGCCAGCGCTCCAGACTGGCTGGCATCGTCGAGCCAGGCCGCGTCGTTCTGGGTGAAGAGATTAAAGGTCTGGCCGTCCACCGTCACGGTGGCCTGGCTATCGGGCTGGAAAGCAAAGCCAGCCACGAGGTTGAATTCGTTGCTGACAGTCTCGGCCGGCCGGTTGGTCACATAGGCATAGGCCTGGCTGTAGTCGTCCGGCGTCGGCTCGACGCTTTCGGGTTCGGCCATCGCAAAGCACACTTCGCCCGCCGCATCATTTGCCGCATAGCTCGACCAGGCGCGATGCTCTCCCAAGAGCCGTACCTGCTGCGCCTGGGCGCTGGCGGGCAGAACTAGGGTGGCGAGCAAGGCAAGCGCAAGGACGGGCTTGGTCATGAAGGGCCTCTCTGGACAAACAACAAAAAGGGCGTGGGCCTCGCGGCCCGCCGCCCGATTATGGCGGATCGCCCCTAGGGGGCAACCCGAAAGGGTGATCAGGCGCAGGCGCCGTCGATCGCGTTCACCGCCGCCGTGGCACCCGACAGGGAATAGGTGTCCACTGTATTGGTTCCACGCTGCGAGGTGCCGCGCACCACCAGCTGGCTGCCAGCCTTGAAGGCCTGCACGAAGCCGGCTTCATCACCTGTCGAGGCGAGCCAGGCGGCCGAACCCTCGGTCACCATGGGGTAGCTGCGCCCGTCGATCGTCGCACTGGCCTTGGCGTCGGTGGTGTTGAAGGGATAGCCAATAATGGTCTGGACTTCGTTCTTGGTGCCCATCCCCTTGCGGTGGATGATCATGAAATGGATCGGATCGCGATTGGCCCCGGCCGGCTCGCTCGATTGCGGCGTGCCAGAGACATAGCAGATCGTGCCCGAGGCATCGGTCGCCTGCCAGGCGGTCCAGGCACTGAAAGTGCCGAGCTCGGTCGCCTGCTGCGCCTGGGCGGCAGGAGCGAGAGCCATGACCGCGCCGACCGCGAGCCCAAGGATAAGGCCACCGGTTTTCTTCGTCATCGCCAATTCTTCCTCTCGTCTATGTGGTCCATGCTCGGAAGAGCTGCCCGCGCGACTCTGCCCCAACATGGTTACCAAGAAGTCAAGCGCCGCCCTGCACCGGACCAATTCACTTCAAATGCGAGGCAAAGGCGGCGGCAATTTGGCGCCCAGCGCTTCAAGCTACGCTCAGCGTTACCAATGCGCTAACACTTGAGTGACCTTTAGGCGGCCAGGGGGTAGCTCTGCTCGACCACATAGGGCCCACCGCCCACCGAGTCCTTGCTGGAATAGAGCACGAACCGGCCCACCGGAAAGCTCAGCGGTTCGAACCGCCCGGCATCGGCAATAAAGCGCGCCACCTCTTCGGCGCCGGCTCCGCGCAGCCGCGCCAGTGTCACATGCGGCACGAATTTGCGCCCCTCGGCGGGTAGTCCCGCCCGTTGTAGCACCCGCTCCTGGGCGGCTTGCAACCGGGTTAGAGCTTCGCTCGGATCCACCCCCGCATAAAGCGCCCGCGGCTTATCGCCACCAAATGTCCCTAGATGGGTGAGCCGCACCTCGAACCGCATCGAATTGGAGAGCCGATCGAGGCTATCGGCCACCTCGTCGGCGGTCTGCCCGTCGACATCACCGATGAAGCGCAGGGTGATATGGTAATTCTCGGGGTCGATCCAGCGGGCGCCGCTGAGGCCACCGCGCTTGAGAGAAAGCGCAAATCCCACATCTGTCGGGATTTCGAGGCCGGTAAAGAGCCGGGGCATGGGGCCCTCCTCGTGCAGGTCAGCATCAGATTCGCCCCGGACCGTAACACAACCTTAAGCCGCAGCCAGTCCATTCGTCGCAGCGCCCCGAGATCACTTGTAAACCAAGGGCGTGGCATCCATATTGTTGTGCAAGTGGCAAGCAATGCCCACCGGCGGTTAGAGACCGCTCTCATATTGGGAAAGGAAACCGATTAAATGGCTGAATATGACCGTCAGACCCTCGGTGCGCGGGCCGGCTCGGCCTTGGCCATCGACGAGGGCCTGCGCAGCTATATGCTGCGCGTCTACAACTATATGGGTATCGGACTGGTAGTGACGGGTGTCGTCGCCTACTTCTCCAATGCCGCCGCCGTGAGCAATGGCGAGCTGACCGCCTGGGGTGCGCTGCTTTACACCACGCCCCTGATGTGGGTTGTGGCCCTGGCGCCACTCGCTTTTGTAATGGTGCTGAGCTTTGGCATCAACAAGCTTTCCGTGACTGCCGCGCAAGGCACCTTCTGGGCGTTCTCGGCCATCATGGGCCTGTCGCTGTCCTCCATCTTCATGGTCTACACCGACGCCTCGATCGCCAAGGTGTTCTTCATCACGGCCGCTACGTTCGGTGCCATGAGCCTTTACGGCTACACCACCAAGCGTGACCTCACCGGCATGGGCAGCTTCCTGTTCATGGGCCTGATCGGCCTGATCATCGCCTCGGTGGTCAACATCTTCATGCAGTCTTCGATGCTTGAATTTGCGATCTCTGCCGTTGGCGTGCTGATCTTTGTGGGCCTCACCGCCTACGACACCCAGAAGATCAAGGAAGGCTACTCCGAGACGCTTGGTGCCGACACGCTGGCCAAGGGCGCCATCATGGGCGCGCTGAGCCTCTACCTCGACTTCATCAACCTCTTCCTGATGCTGCTCCGCCTGTTCGGCACTCGCGAGTAACCAGCACCAAGAATTTGGTTGGACGAATATCGGGACCGCAGCTTAGAAAGGCTGCGGTCCTTTTCTTTTGTCGAGTTGCGCCCTCAAGTGTCCGACCTCGTCCTGCGCCCCTTTTCCTGGGGTGATATCCCCGCGATCACCGCCATCTACCGGCACTATGTCGAGACATCGACGGCCACCTTCGACCTTGAGGCACCTGGCCATACCTATCTCGCCGAAAAGTTCGGCCACATGCTTGATGCGGGGCATCCAGTAATCATCGCCGAGCGCGGGGGTGAGGTCATCGGCTACGCCTATGCCTCGACTTACCGGCCCCGGCCCGCCTATCGCTTTACCTGCGAGGATTCGATCTATTTGCGCGAGGATGCCATTGGCTCCGGCCTGGGCCGAACGCTCCTGACCGAGCTCATCGTCCAGTCCCGCACCTTCGGCTTCAAGCAGATGATCGCCGTCATCACCGGGGAGCAGGACCGCTCCATTGCCCTGCACGAAAAACTCGGTTTCCGCCACATCGGGCGGCACGAGAAGCTCGGTCTCAAATTCGACCGCTGGCTGGACATCGTCCACATGCAGCTGGCGCTCTAGGCGCTAGCTCACCACTGCAAGCTGCGGATCAAGCACTCGCAGCACCTGCGCGAGGTCATGCCCGCGCTTGAGGATACGGCCCTGCTGATTGGTCACCGAATACTGCCCCTGCCGGTTGCGCAGGCGAGGCGCCTTTTCGATGATAAAGAGCGGCCGCTCAGAAACGCGCGCATAGATTGAAAAGAGCGCACGGTCCTTAAGGAAATCCATGGCGTAGTCGCGCCATTCGCCCTGCCCCACCTTGCGGCCATAGACCGAGAGGATCGTCGCCAGTTCCTTGCGATCAAAGGGCACGATGGCGAGCGGCTTGCCGCCACCAGTCGGTGGCGATCCCTCCCCACCCTGCACCAGGGAAAGGCTAACTTTGTTGTCTTTCGATGTCCGGCCCTGCACCTTTGGGGTGGCCCTCCGATGTCAACGTAGTGTCATAGTTGCGGCTTTCAGTCCCCGATGCAAGCGGTCGCACGCTTAACGCTCAGGTAACGAAATACCCCAATTCGGTCATACTTTGTCCCTCAGCCCGCCCGATTAGCCCACGATCTTGTGATCGTTGCCTCCAGTGGCTGGTGCCCAGGCAGACCGAGCCCCCAACCGAAACGTTTGGACACCAGCCGCCCTTTTCTAAGTTGACCAGTCAGTCAGACCGTCCCGCCCTTGCCCCCAAGGGCGGGCTTTCTTTGCATGGTTGCGATCAATGCTGCTCGTAGGCGGCGGCTCCCAAAATAGGTCCGGGCAAACCTTCGCGTTCTTGCTGCACGAGTACGGCAATCCCCGTGGCCTCGTCGGCCATCACCTCGTGGAGCGGCAGCTTGAGATCCGCACCGGTTTCGGCTTCCCACATGCCCAGCGCCTGTCGCCCGGTCACGACCTGGGTATAGGCCATGGTCTTGCCGGCATTCTCGCCCTTGTCGATCATCACTTCGGCACGGTCGCGATAGGTAACCAGCCACACCACTGCGTCACCCAGCTGCGGATCGGCCGGCACACTGACCTTGAGCATGTCGCCGTCGCGCTCGAGCTCCACCGAAAGGGGCAGGCTCACCCCGCTCAAGGCGCCATGCACTTCATGACGCTTTGAGCCTACAACGCCCTTGGCGCCATTGACCACCATCTGCGGAGTATAGATGCGCGAGGAGCCCCAGCTTTCTGCGTAAGCACGCTGCCGGTCCGAGAACATGCCGTCGCCGAAAGTGTCTTCCCAACCCACATAGTCCCAATAGTCGACATGGTAGGCGAGCGCCACGACATCCCCGCTCTCGGCGAGGCTCGTGAGCAGGGCGTCAGCGGGGGGGCACTGGGCGCAGCCCTGGCTGGTAAACAGCTCAACCACCGCCTTGGGCCGGATGCGATAGTGCTCGGCCCCGGCAAAAGAGGACGATAGGGCAAGCGCAACAAGGCCGAGCGAGGCGGCAAGAAGGGGACGAAGGGTCATGGACCGAAGTTGTAAGCCCGCCGCGAGGGCCCCCGCTAGTCAAAAAGGGGTGAGACAGTGAATCCGCTGCCACGGGTGTACGTTCGGTCACACAGCACCGCACAAACAAAAATGGCAGCCCTCATGGGCCGCCATTCTAAGCTTGATCGAGCGAGGTGCCCTTATGCCGCGACGAGACTGCGCAGCACGTAGTGCAGAATGCCACCGTTCTTGAAGTAGTCGAGCTCGTTGGCCGTATCAATGCGGCACAGCGTTTCGACGTTCAGCACGCTGCCATCGGCCTTGGTGATCTGGACGTTCACCTTGGCGCGCGGGGTGATTGTCTCGACCCCGATGATGTCCACCGTCTCGGAGCCATCGAGGCCCAGCGACTGCCAGCTCTCGCCGTCCTTGAACTGCAGCGGGATCACGCCCATGCCCACCAGGTTCGAGCGGTGGATACGCTCAAAGCTCTGGGCAATCACGGCCTTTACGCCAAGCAGGTTGGTGCCCTTGGCCGCCCAGTCGCGCGAGGAGCCCGTTCCATATTCCTTGCCGGCAAAGACGACCAGCGGCGTGCCCTGGCCCTGGTACGCCATGGCTGCGTCATAGATCGGCATTTGGCTGCCATCGGGACCTTTGGTGAAGCCGCCTTCGACGCCCGGCAACATCTGGTTCTTGATGCGGATATTGGCAAAGGTGCCACGCATCATCACTTCATGGTTGCCGCGACGCGCGCCATAGGAGTTGAAATCCCTAGGCGCGACCTGGTGCTCCTGCAGATACTGCCCCGCTGGCGTGCTCGGCTTGAACGAACCGGCTGGCGAGATGTGGTCGGTGGTGATGGAGTCGAGGAAGAGCGCCAGGACGCGCGCCTTCTCGATATCGGTTACCGGCTTGGGCTCGATTTCGAGGTCTTCGAAGTAAGGCGGGTTCTGCACATAGGTGGAGCCGGAATTCCAGGCATAGGTCTCCCCGCCTTCCACCGCGATCCCCTGCCAGTGCTCGTCGCCCTTGAAAACGTCCGAATAGCGGCCCTTGAACATCTCGGGGGTAACGTGGGTGCGGACGATCTCGGCGACCTCGTGGTTGGAGGGCCAGACATCCTTGAGATAGACCGGCTGCCCGTCCTTGCCCGTGCCCAGCGGCTCGGTGGTGATGTCGATCTTCATCGAACCGGCCAGCGCATAGGCGACCACCAGCGGCGGCGAGGCGAGGAAGTTCGCCTTGACGTCGGGGTTCACGCGACCTTCGAAATTGCGGTTACCCGAAAGGACCGAGGCGGCGACCAAGTCACCGGCTTGCACTGCCTTGCTGATCGGCGCCGGCAGCGGGCCGGAATTGCCGATGCAGGTGGTGCAGCCATAGCCCACGAGGTTGAAGCCGATAGCGTCGAGGTCTTCCTGCAAGCCTGCCGAAGTCAGATAGTCGGTCACCACCTGCGACCCGGGCGCTAGCGAGGTTTTGACCCATGGCTTGCGGGTCAGCCCCAGTTCGCGGGCTTTGCGGGCCACGAGACCGGCAGCAACCAGCACCGATGGGTTCGAGGTGTTGGTGCACGAGGTGATGGCTGCGATGACCACATCGCCATGGCCGATGGCGTAGTCTTCGCCTTCCACCTGCACCTGCGGCTCGTCTGTCTTGCCGAACTCGGTCGGCAGGCCGGCAATGAACTTCTCCTTGGCCTGGGTCAGCACGATTCGATCCTGCGGGCGCTTCGGGCCGGAGATCGAGGGAACGACGGTGGTGAGGTCGAGTTCGAGAGTGGAGGTAAAGACCGGATCCGGCGAAGTGGTCTCGCGGAACATGCCCTGCGCCTTGGAATAGGCTTCCACCAGCGCCACGCGCTGCGGATCACGGCCTGAAGTGGTCAAGTACTTCAGAGTGTCGGCATCAACCGGGAAGTAGCCGCAGGTGGCGCCGTATTCGGGCGCCATGTTGGCGATCGTCGCCTGGTCTTCGAGGCTGAGATAATCGAGGCCCGGGCCGTAGAATTCAACGAACTTGCCGACCACTCCTTTCTTGCGCAGCATCTCGGTGACGGTCAGCACCAGATCGGTGGCCGTGATACCCTCGTTGATCCTGCCGGTCAGCTTGAAGCCGACGACCTCGGGGATCATCATGGTGATCGGTTGGCCCAGCATGGCCGCCTCGGCCTCGATCCCACCAACGCCCCAGCCCAGCACTGCCAGGCCATTGACCATGGTGGTGTGCGAGTCAGTGCCAACCAGCGTGTCGGGATAGGCAACGGTCTCGCCGTTCTCGTCCTTGGTCCAGACGGTCTGGGCCAGGTATTCAAGGTTCACCTGGTGGCAAATGCCGGTGCCGGGCGGTACGACGCGGAAATTGTCGAACGCCGACTGGCCCCAGCGCAAGAATTCATAGCGCTCGCCATTGCGCTCATATTCAAGTTCCACATTCTGCTCGAACGCCATTGGCGTGCCGAACTGGTCGACCATCACGGAGTGGTCGATCACGAGGTCGACGGGGACGAGGGGATTGATCTTCTGGGGATCGGCGCCGAGCTTGGCCGTAGCGTCGCGCATGGCCGCCAGATCCACCACGGCGGGAACGCCGGTGAAGTCCTGCATTAGCACGCGCGCCGGCCGATAGGAGATTTCGTGTTCGCTGGTGCGCGTCTTGAGCCACTCGGCCACCGCCAGGATATCTTCCTTGGTGACGGTGCGGTTGTCTTCAAAGCGCAGCAGGTTCTCCAGCACCACCTTCATCGAGTGCGGCAGGGCCGAAACGCCCGCGAGCCCGTTCTTTTCGGCTTCGGCAAGTGAGTAATAGGTGTAGGTCTTGCCGCCGACCGTTAGGGTCGATTTCGATTTGAAGCTGTCTAGTGAGCTCACGTTTGGTCCCGCCCTTTTGCTTATGGTGCTGACGCTTACGGGGGAAAGCCCGGAGAACTTCTCGAAAAGCGTCGCCTTTCCTGGAATGACTCCAATCTGGACGGCTTATAGCCAATCGAGTTTGGCCTTGCCAGCCTTGCCTTTCGTTCAATACGAGATGGGGCCATGACCGATCGGCAAGTCTTTCCACCGCCAGCCTTTCCGCCGCTGGAGCTGCGCGCTCAGGGGCTTGCCTGTGGCCGAGCCGGATTGACCCTCGTCGATAACCTCGATTTCGCCGTCGCCGGGGGCACTTGCCTTCTGCTGCGCGGGCCAAACGGCACCGGCAAGACCACGCTGCTGCTGACCCTGGCAGGCGTGGTGCCGCCGCTCGCCGGCGCAATGGTCATTGATGGAGCCGATGCCGACGCAGGTCCGCAGCTGCACTATTGCGGCCATCGCAACGCCATCAAGCCACGGCTGAGCGTGCTCGAAAATCTCTCCTTCTGGGCACAACTTAATGGCGAAACCGGCGTTTCGCCCCAAGCAGCCCTAGAGGAAGTTGGGCTGGGCTCGCTTGCCCGGCTCGACGCCGGCCATCTGTCTGCGGGACAGTCCCGTCGCCTGGCTCTGGCGCGGCTGCTCGTCAGCCTTCGACCGGTCTGGCTCCTTGATGAACCCACCGCTGCGCTCGACAGCCAGGGCCACACCCTGGTCGCGCGCTTGCTCGACGGGCATCTGGCCCGAGGCGGACTTGCCATTGTCGCCACCCATGACCCCATCGACCTCGCTCCCACCAGCCAGCTTGAAATCCTCAGCCTCAAGGCTGCAGCATGAGGGCGTTCTGGGCGGTGCTCCGGCGGGACCTGCAGCTCTCGCTGCGAGGCGGCGGCAACGTACTGACGCTGGTCCTCTTCTTTGTCATCGTCGGTGCTCTGGTGCCCTTTGCTGTTGGCCCCGATCAGGTCTTGCTGGCGACCGTGGCGCCAGGCATCGTCTGGATCGCGGCCTTTTTGGCCATGCTGCTGGGCCTCGACCGGCTCTTTGGCCCCGATCACGACGATGGCACGCTGGTCCTGCTGCGGCAGGCCGATCTGCCGCTATCGGCCACCATTGCCGCAAAAGTGATGGCGCATTGGATTGTTTCGGCCCTGCCCCTGATCATCGCCTCTCCCTTCCTGGCGATGCTGCTCGCCATGGATGTCCCAACCTTCTGGCGCACTTTCCTCTCGCTATTAGTGGGGACCCCCGCACTGGCAGCCTTTGGGGCCGTTGGTGCGGCCGTGACCGTTGCGATTCGGCGCGGCGGCCTGGTCGCGCCCATCCTCATCGCCCCGCTTTCCATCCCGGTGCTCATCTTCGGGGTCGGCGCTATCGGCAATCCGCAAGCGGGTGCGGCACTGCTCTTTCTTGCGGCATTGAGCCTCATGGCAGTCGCGCTGTCTCCCTTTGCCGCCGCCCTTGCGATAAGCTCGGCTGAAGACTAGAGCCAGTTTCCATGAGCATCGAAACCGCACCCAAGCAGCGCTGGTGGAACCGGATCGCCCATCCCGGCCAATTCGTCGCCTGGACGCGTCCCCTGCTCTGGCCTTTGGTGGCGCTGACCGCCATCCTCTTCGCCGTGGGTTTGTGGTTCTCGTTTTTCGGTTCGCCCGAGGACTACCAGATGGGCCACACCGTCCGGATCATGTATATTCACGTGCCCAACGCCTGGCTCAGCCAGTTCACCTATGTGGTGATGTCCATCTCGGCCATCGGCACCTTGGTCTGGCGCCATCCCATGGCCGATGTCTCCATGAAGTCGGCTGCACCGCTGGGCGCGCTCTTTACCGCGTTGGCGCTCTTTACCGGCGCTCTTTGGGGTCGCCCGACCTGGGGGACGTTCTGGGAGTGGGACGGTCGCATGACCTCCACTCTGGTGCTCCTCTTCATTTATTTGGGCATCATCGCCTTGTGGCGCGCCTTCGACGACCAGCTCCGGGCGGCACGCGTGGTCGCCGTTTTTACCCTTGTGGGCGCTGTTAACATCCCCATCATCAAATTCTCGGTGGATTGGTGGTCGACCCTTCATCAACCGGCAAGCGTGTTCCGAGCCGACGGCCCAACCATGCCGCCCTCAATCCTAACGCCGCTGTTCTTGATGTTCTTCGCCTTCACCTTCCTGTTCCTCGCGCTCCATCTCAAGGCCATGCATACCGAAGTGCAGCGCCGGCGCATTCAGGGGCTGGAGCGCCGCGCCGTGCAGAGGGCCGCATGATCGATCTGGGGCCGCACGCCATCTATATAATCTGGGCTTACCTCGGCGTAGCGCTCGCAGTTGCAGCGCTGGCCGGCTGGACCCTCTTGGACGCCCGCCGCACCCGGCTGCGCCTCGCTGAACTCGAAGCGGCCAATCCCCGCCGCCGGGACGCCACCTGATGCGCTATGTGCTGTTCGGGCTGCCACTGCTTTTGCTGATCGCACTTGTGGCCGTCTTTGCCTTTTCCATCGACCGCGACCCCAATCTCGTGCGCTCGGTGCTGATCGACAAACCAGTGCCCAGCTTTGCGCTCGAGCCGGTGCCTGAGCTAGGCGTGCCGGGCTTCGACACCGCAAGCCTTGGGGGCGAGGTGACAGTGGTCAATGTCTTTGCCAGCTGGTGCGTGCCCTGCCGTGCCGAGCACCCACTGCTCGAAGCACTCAAGGCCAACACTGGCGTCCGCCTCTACGGCATCAACCAGGCCGATGCACCCGAGAATGCTCGGGCCTTCCTAGCCGAACTGGGCAACCCCTACGACGCCGTCGGCGCCGACCGCAATCGCCGCGTCTCCATCGATTGGGGTGTCTATGGCGTGCCCGAGACCTTCGTGGTGGATGCCAATGGCATCATCACCTTCAAGCATGTCGGTCCGCTTACCCCTCAGACTTTCGAGCGCGAACTCCTGCCCGCCATCGCTGCGGCCGCCAGCTAGAAGTCGCTGGTCAGCCCTTTAATCTCCCAGTCGCCATAGCGGTTCGGCTCCAGCCCGCCGCGGCCACCTTTCTCCTTGGGAGCGAAGGCTGTCCTAGCATCGATATCGCGTCGCCGTGCCTCCGCTTCCGCCAAGGCCCGTTGCGCGGCTGGCGGGAGCGGCTTTTGCTGTTCAGGAAGGGTGTTTTCGTCATTCATAATGCGTTCAGAACCCGTTCAGGATTACGGTTTGTTCACGCGCCTTGCGCGGAACCAGCTGGCACCCAACATAATTGCCATAGCTTGAGAACCCAAGGGCTCCGCCATGTTCAACGCACTTCGCACCACGCTGTTGCTGGCGGCTATGACCGCGCTGTTCATGGTCGTTGGCTATTTCATCGGTGGCACCACCGGCATGATGATTGCCTTCCTCTTCGCCGCCGGCACGAATCTTTTTGCCTACTGGAACTCCGACAAAATGGTGCTCCGGATGCAGAATGCCGTGCCGGTGGAGCGCTCGCGCGTACCAGAACTCTATGAGATGGTTGACGTTCTTTCCCGCAAGGCGGGAATCCCAACGCCTAAGGTCTATGTCATCCAGACCGATCAGCCTAACGCCTTCGCCACCGGCCGCGATCCTAATAACGCCGCCGTTGCGGTGTCTGCAGGCCTGCTCCGGCACCTCGACACGCGCGAAGTCGCGGCTGTTGTTGCGCACGAACTCGCCCATATCCGCTCGCGCGATACCCTAACCATGACCATCACGGCCACCCTTGCCGGCGCCATCTCGGCCCTGGCGCAGTTTGGCTTGTTTTTCGGCGGCGGCAACAATCGCGATAACCCGCTGGGCGGCGTCGGCGCCCTCCTGATGGTGTTCCTGGCCCCGCTCGCTGCCATCTTGGTACAGATGGCCGTGAGCCGCACCCGGGAATATGAGGCTGACAAGGATGGGGCCGAGATCTCGGGCGATCCGCTGGCGCTCGCCTCGGCTTTAAAGAAGATTGCCACGCTCGCCGGTCGGCAGGTCAATGTCCCTGCCGAGCGGAACCCCGCCATGGCGCACATGTACATCATCAATCCGCTCTCCGGGCAGCGTATGGATAATCTCTTTGCGACCCACCCTGACACCGGCAACCGCATCGTTGCGCTGCAAAGACTTGCCGGGGAGATGCCGCTGGCCGATAACACGCCTCGGTCGCAGCCGCGCCGCCCGCCCGTGACGGTGCGGCAGAGCGGCAATGGCTGGCGCGTGCCGAGTGTCGAGCGCGCCGAAGAGGATCGCGATGGTCGCGGCCCCTGGGGATAAGCAAAAGCGTGGCTCACAAGACTGAACCGGCGGGACTGAAGCTCCGCCTCGTTACCGCCCAGCGGCTCAAATCCGTGTTGGACGGCGACAATTTCTCGCCTCTCACGTCTGCCGACCTGGCCGATGGCCGCGATCGCGCGCTGGCGAACCGCCTCATCACCACTGCCTTGCGTCGCCAGGGGCAGCTGAACTTCATCATTCACGCCCTGCTCGACAAAGGCATGCCCGGTAAATCCGGGACCTTCGAAGCCGTGCTGCGGCTGAGCTTGACGCAGTTGGTGTTTCTGCCTGATCTCGGCGCTCACAGCGCCTTGTTCCTGGCGGTCGAGGCAATCAAGCGGGATGCCAGGGCCCGCCATCTTGCCGGTCTGATGAATGCCGTACTTCGCAATGCGCAGGCAAATTCCGCCAAGTTCGGCATGCTTTCTGACGACCTCCTGATTCCGGAATCCTTTGGTGATACCTGGCTTGAGGCATATGGCGAGGACGCCATCGCCGCTTTTTCCAAAGCCCTGCTCGATGGTGCCCCGCTCGACCTCACCTTGAAGCATGAAGATGCAGACCTGATTGCAGCACTCGGCGCCGAGCAGGTTATTGCCGATACGGTGCGCATCGAGCAACGGGACCGACCTGTAGATGCTCTCCCCGGCTTTGATGAAGGACAGTGGTGGGTGCAGGATGCAGCATCCGCCATCCCTGCTCGCCTCCTTGGACTTGAGGCTGGTGCGCGAGTGTTGGATTTATGCGCAGCCCCGGGCGGCAAGACTGCGCAACTGGCAAAGTCGGGTTACGCGGTAACGGCGCTCGATAGCGATGCCAAGCGTATGGAACGCCTTTCCGGCAATCTGAGTCGCCTGAGATATACAGCAGAGACAATCGTCGGAGATGCCGCCACCTATGCTGCCACGGAGCCTTTCGACGGCGTGCTGCTCGACGCCCCCTGTTCGGCAACCGGCACCTTCCGGCGTCACCCTGAGGTCATCTGGCGGCGCACCTCTGCCGATGTGGCAGGGCGAGTTAGATTGCAGCGCAATCTCTTGCGCAATGCATTGGGCTGCCTGAAGCCGGGCGGCGTTCTGATCTATTGCGTCTGTTCGCTTGAGCCTGCCGAGGGCGAGGAGCAGGCGATGTGGGCCTTAGATAGATTATCGGGTCTTGAGCTCTGGCCGCTCTCCACAGATGATTTACCGGGACTGCAAGCGGCTGTCACAGGCCAAGGAATGGTGCGGACCCACCCCGGAATGAATCCTGGTGGTATTTCGGGGGGCATGGACGGCTTCTTCGTCGCCCGGTTTCGCCGTAGATAGAGAGGGCGAGTCGGGGCAGTGGCGCTTCGTTGCCGCTGGTGAGGTGGGTTTTGAAGATCTTGGCGATGCCGGTGCTGCTGATGCGCCGACGGGCGGGAGAGGCGTAGATGCCAGCGCTCCGCGACCGTACGCGCCGTCTGTCCTCGGCCACCGTGGACTGGATCGTCACGCTGCCCTTGTTGCGCTGGACTTGGCGCAGCCTCGCGGACAACGCTTTTGCAGGGGATTTGCCGGAGTTCCGCCCCTCGGATCGGGACACCGTTCGCGACATGATGGCCGGACGTTATCTATTGTCCAGCAAGCTGGTCGAGACCGGTGGCGCATCTCCATTCAGCGTTGACGTTGACCATCTGGATTGGTGGTCGAACCTGCAGGGTTTTTCGTGGCTACGGCACTTCCGCGGCACGGTGGACTCCGGCGAACGGCAGTTCGCCCGCATGCTGGTGCTCGATTGGATCAATCGCGAGGGCGCTTTCGACCACGATAGTTGGGCTATACAGGTTACTGCACAACGCGTGCTCAACTGGTTGCGACACCTGACGCTGCTGCTTGACGGCGCCTCCCCGGGCGAGGCTAGGACCTTGCAGCGTGTGCTTAGCACCCAAATCCAAAGCCTCAGGATACGAGGCCCCCTCGCGGCGGATCCCGCTGACGCGCTGCTTGCCGCCGCCGCGCTCCTGGGCGCCGAATGCTGCGAACAGAGCGACAATACGGAAGTCGACGCACGATTAACTGAGCTCAACGCGCTGCTGGCGCAGCAGCTCGATCCTGATGGCCTGCACCGCTCCCGCAACCCCCGCCTGCAACTGCAACTGCTTGTCGAACTGGTAAGCGTGCGAGGCGCGGCAGCGCTCATCGCCAAATCGGAAGCACTCAATGAGCTATCCGCGCAGATTGAGCGCATGCATGAGAGCCTCGCCGCCCTGACCCTTTCCAACGGGCAACCAGGATATTTCAACGGCGGCGGACACTTGCCCCACGATGTTCTGATCGCCATTCAGGCTAACGGGCCGGGGCGCCCTCCCCGCTCCCGCATCGTCGGCGGCTACGGCACCCTGCGCGACGGAGAGGCGGTGGTGATTGCCGACACTGGGCTGCTGCCACCGCCAAGCATGAGCCGCGGCAGCCATGCCAGTGCGCTTGCCTTCGAATTCTCCCATGGCAGCGAGCTGATCGTGGGCAATTGCGGCCCCGCGCCGACCGATCTTCCCGAAAGCCGGGAGCTCTTCCGTCAGACCATCGCTCACAGCGCTCCGACAATCGATGAGGAAGATGTGCTGGGCTCCGAGGCGCCACAGGCAAAGCTCGATAGCGCCGACCATATTCTCACCCTCACCAGCAGCGGCTTCGCCAAACGCTTCGGCGTTGATCTCGAGCGCCGCTTGACCCTCCTATCGGGCGGAACAACCTTGGTCGGACAGGACCGGCTTATAGTTACGGGCAAGCCGCGGGGGCGGCTGGCGATCCGGTTTCACCTAGCACCAGGGGTGATGATCCGAAATGATCAGGGTGAGGGGGTGCTGCGCCTCGTTCTGTCCAACGGGGCAGTCTGGAGCTTTCTTTGGGAAGGCGCTGAATTGCGGGAAGACGACAGTGTGCGTCAATCCGCCCATCTGGGTCTCAACAGGACGCGCCAACTGGTTCTGGAAGCCGATGTCGCGGCCGACCTTGAGATCGCCTGGATCTTCACGCTCGAGCAGCAATAGCGCATTGGCGCAGGGCCGACTTCGTGCTAGCGAGCCCGCGAAATCATCAACAACGAGACACTCTCATGAGCAAGACGGTCAAGGTCGGGCGGGCCCTGCTTTCGGTTTTCGACAAGTCAGGCATGGCCGACTTCGCCCGAGGACTAGCGGAGACTGGCGTGGAGTTGGTGTCGACCGGCGGCACGCACAAGCTGATCCGGGACGCCGGCCTGCCAGTGCGAGAGATCTCGGATCTCACCGATTTTCCCGAGATGATGGACGGGCGGGTCAAGACCCTGCATCCCAAGGTGCATGGCGGTCTCCTTGCCGTCCGCGACAAGGCGGAACACGCTCAAGCAATGAGTACGCATGAGATCGGCGCGATCGATTTGGTGGCGGTCAACCTCTATCCCTTCGAGAAGACCGTCGCCTCTGGCGCATCATACGACGACATCATCGAGAACATCGATATCGGCGGCCCGGCCATGGTGCGCTCCGCTGCCAAGAACCACGCCTATGTGACCGTAGTTGTCGACCCGGACGACTACCCTGCGGTGCTAGAAGCAATTCGCAGCCAAGGGGGTGTGCCATATGCCCTACGGCAGCGGCTTGCCGCCAAAGCCTATGCCCGCACCGCCGCTTATGACAGCGCCATTTCGAACTGGTTCGCCCGGGCGATCGACTATCCGGAGGTCGGCTATCGCAGCTTCGCCGGCTCACTGCGCGAAGTAATGCGCTATGGCGAAAACCCGCACCAATGGGCTGCTTTCTATGGCAATGGCGATGCACGCCCGGGCGTCGCGACGGCCACCCAGGTGCAGGGTAAAACGTTGTCTTACAACAACATAAACGACACCGATGCCGCTTTTGAGCTGGTCTCGGAGTTCGACCCGGCCGAGGTGGCGGCAGTCGCCATCATCAAGCATGCCAACCCCTGTGGCGTTGCAGTTTCTGATGATCTTACAACGGCTTACCGAAATGCGCTGCGCACCGACCCGGTCTCGGCGTTCGGGGGCATTGTCGCGACCAACCGGGAGATCGACGCCGCGACCGCGACCGAGATCGTCAAGGTTTTCACCGAGGTGATCGTTGCTCCCTCGGCCACCGAGGAAGCCCAGCAAATCATTGCAGCAAAAAAGAATTTGCGCCTTTTGCTCACCGGCGGCCTTGCCGATTCCAAGGCCGAAGGGCTGTTGGTGAAGTCGGTTTCGGGTGGCCTGCTCGTGCAGTCACGCGACAACCGCAATGTCGATGATTGCGAGGTCAAAGTGGTAACGGAACGTGCCCCCACTGATGCACAGATGCGCGACATAAGGGTTGCAGCCAAGGTGGCAAAGCACGTGAAATCGAACGCCATCGTTTACGTCAAGGATGGCGCAACGGTGGGCATCGGTGCCGGGCAGATGAGCCGGGTGGATTCGGCGCTGACCGCCCACCGCAAGTCGATCGATGCTGCCAAGGCGGCAGGCATAGAGGGTGCACTCACACAAGGCTCGGTCGCCGCGTCGGACGCCTTCTTTCCCTTTGCCGATGGTTTGGAGGCGTTGGTTGCGGCCGGCGCCACAGCGGTGGTGCAGCCCGGTGGCTCGATGCGCGACGAAGAGGTGATCGCGGCGGCAAACAAGGCCGGCATTGCCATGGTGATGACCGGCATGCGCCACTTCCGGCATTAGGTCAGCGGCTGAGGAAGGCTCCAACGGCGCGCATGATCTGGGTGGGCAGTTCCGCGAAGACGGGGCGGAGATCGTCCCAGCAAAAAACGGCCGAATGGGCGCGGGCAAAAACGGACCGCCCCGCAGCATAGCCGGGTTGGCCGTCTTGCAGGACGCTGTGGAGCACCGAAAGGGCATTGGGAATGGGCCGTCGCCACACGGGTCCGTAGCGGGGCGGGTGGAGCGCCGGCACTGGTTCGCCGGCGGCGACCAGCGCGGCTAGATAGGGGAAATCCACTCCCATCGCCTCACCCAGCCCGATCCATGCCCAGACACGAGTGTTGACGTCAAGCAGCTTGAGGGAACCGTCGCGCGGATCGCGCTTGAACTCGACCTCGACGAGACCATGATAGCCGACGGCCCCAAGAAGGCGACGCGCTTCGTTGCTCACGTCCGGTATTTCGACGCTCTCGACAAAGGGGCTAGTACCAAAGCCCAGGGGGTATTGCCGCGAGCGACGCGCCGTCACGCTGCACACTTCGCAGCCATTGTCCCAGAGTGCTGCATAGGAAAGCTGCGCGTCGCCCGAGCCGGGGATCAACTGCTGCACAACGAGCCCGCGCCGCCCAACATAGCTCTCGGCCCGCGCCAGCTTCATTGCGAAGTCTGTCGCATTTTCCGCACGCCATCCCTTGGCGCGCGTCAACGGATTTGGGGCCTCGGTTGAGATGGGTTTGAGCACCACCGGGAACGCAATATCCGCCGGTGGGATGCCCGCCTCGTAGACTTGCGGGTGCCCAATGCCGATAGTTCCGGCGAGCCGATAAAGTGCCGACTTGTCGTTGAGTGGCTCCAAGGCTGACCAGTCCATGGTGACGAGTTGGAAGCGCTCAGCGAGCCGCGCGTGGTTCTTGGCGATGAACTGCACTTCGAAATCTGCGCAGGGCAGAAGCAACCAGCCATCCAGCTGATGCTCATCAGCGAAACCGAGAAGCTTCTCTAGCGGGTCGGGTTCGTTGCTGCTCTCCCAGGGCGATGCATGCCCGATATAGCGGGACGAGTGGGCGACGGAGTAGCGCTCGCCCAGATAGGCTGCGGCAATGCCGTGCCGGCCGACGCTGCGCGCGACAGCCAGAGCCCCATAGCTGCCACCCAGGATGAGTACGCCCCGAAGTTTGGAATTGCCGCTCATGGGCGATCGTCCAGCAGCAACCGGCTGCTTGGAGCCAGCCGGCAAGGGAAGTTGAAGTACACGCTCAGCCTGCCTTGGCCACCAAGGAGAGTATGGGTCGCCACCTCCAATTTCCTAGCGCCGCGGAATTAACAAATGATGTCGCGTCCATCCAAAGAACAGATCGGCGCGCCGGCCCTCCAAGCGCTGCGTGAGACCTGCCAGCCGCAGTGCCCAGAATATCTCGGCTGCAAGGGTCGCTACCGCTATGCCGAGAGCGCCCCAAATTGGCGTCAGCACCAGCGAGCCGACCACCAGCACGCCCAGCGCGGCCAAACAGATGGCGGCACTGCGGATTTGATGTCCACCCAGGGCAAGCAGTTGTGCATTCAACCCGCCCATGACGCGGACCGCTTGGCTGATCAGGAAGATGACCATGGGCAGATAGGCATCTTCATAGGTTTCGCCAAAGAGCGCCAAAACAAGATGGCCGAGCAGCAGGGCTGCCAAAACAGCAACAGCCATCGTGCCGGCCCCTGCAAGGTTGGTCCGTAGCAGAAGCTGATTGAGGACGAGTGGATCGCCGCTGCTGCGGGCCGCAACAAGGTCCCGAAGCACGAATTGTTGCGAAGCCAATGCGAAGAAACCCACCAGTGCCGCTATGCGAATGGCCACCCCCAAAACAGCCACCTCCTCGGGCGGTAAGAGAAAGCCGGCGACGAGCACCACGAGATCCGCAGTGGCTCCCGATACGATCGTCACGGCCAGCATGGCGATGGCGCGGGGACGGTATTTCCGGCGCAAATCGGCTCCTTGGAAGTGCCAACGCCTCAGGACATTGTCTGGACCCATGAGCAAGCCCTGCCCAATGGCGACGGCCAGGGCAATCACGGGCAAGGCAATCAGCAGCGGCAGGGCAGACTGGCGCGCGCCGATTGCTACGAGGATAAGGATGAGGCCGAGCAGCAGCGCCGGACGAACCACGAAGTCCGGCACATAGGACAGCGCAAAGCGCCGCTGCGCATTGGCCATGCTGTTGTTGAGGCGGATGAGGCTGAGCGGGATCGCAGCGAGCGTACCCCAGAAGCCCGCAGCCGCCATGCCACGGTCAGCAGGTAGGAACCAGAGGCTACCGGCAAGGATGCCCGCTAGACACCACAGAATAGCCATGTCCCGTAGGGAAGCACTGAGGAACGCCGAGGTCAGGCGTGTTCGTCCCCAGGCCTGGAAGCGAGCCAGGTAGGCAAGACCGATGGTGTGGTACCCACCGGTGACAAGGAGGCTGACAAAGGTGGTGACGCTGATGGCGAGAAAGGCAACGCCCACCTGATATGGCGGGAACGCCCGAGCCAAAGCCAACTGGCTGAGAAAGCCAAACGCCGCTCCAGCAAGTCGTGCACCCATCAAGCCAAAGATCGGCGCGAGCAGGCGCCATAGGGACGGCAAGAGCTTCTCCGGGACAGGGACAGGTGGATCAAAACTGGCAAGGAGGATGCTAGCGCACCCAAGCTAAGCATTCCCTTACGTCCGAACACGCATTTGTGTTACCGTACCCGTGAGTACGGTTATGCTTGACCGCTCCCGCCTCCAAGGCTTAGAACGGCTCCAAACTGTTCACTCCTGCCGGAACTCCAATGGCCCGCACGCTCTACGACAAGATTTGGGACGACCACCTGGTGCAGAACAACGAGGATGGAACCTCCCTCCTCTATATCGATCGGCATCTTGTTCACGAGGTAACGAGCCCACAGGCTTTCGAGGGCCTTCGAATGAGCGGCCGCAAGGTGCGCCACCCGGAACGCACGCTCGCAGTGGTTGATCATAACGTCCCCACAACCGATCGCAGCCTGCCCAACCCGGATCCGGAAAGCGCCACTCAGATCGCCGCGTTAGCGGAGAATACGCGTGACTTCGGCATCGAGTATTACGACGCCTATGACCGACGGCAGGGTATCGTGCACATCGTGGGGCCTGAACAAGGTTTCACCCTGCCGGGCATGACCATCGTTTGCGGCGATTCGCATACCTCGACCCACGGTGCCTTCGGCGCCCTGGCGCACGGCATTGGTACGTCCGAAGTCGAGCACGTGCTGGCCACCCAAACGCTGAAGCAGCAAAAAGCCAAGAACATGCTGGTGCGGGTGGATGGGCAATTGCCCCCGCACGTCACCGCCAAGGACATTATCCTGGCCATTATCGGCGAGATCGGCACAGCCGGCGGCAATGGTCACGTCATCGAATTTGCAGGCGAAGCCATTCGGTCGCTGTCCATGGAAGGTCGCATGACCATCTGCAACATGACCATTGAAGGCGGCGCACGTGCGGGCTTGATCGCACCAGACGAGACCACCTTTGTCTATGTGAAGGACCGTCCGCGCGCGCCCAAGGGTAAAGCCTGGGACATGGCGCTGGACTATTGGAAGACGCTCTACTCCGATGACGGCGCGCACTTCGACAAGGTCGTAGTGCTCGATGCTGCCAAGCTCCCCCCGATTGTCTCATGGGGCTCCTCGCCCGAGGACGTGATCTCGGTAACCGGTGCAGTGCCGAACCCCGACGAAATTGCCGATGAGAACAAGCGCGCCTCCAAGTGGCGGGCATTGGACTATATGGGCCTCAAGCCCGGCACCAAGATCACCGATATCAATGTCGACCGGGTGTTCCTGGGCTCGTGCACCAATGGCCGCATCGAAGACCTGCGCGCCGCTGCTGCCGTGATCAAGGACCGCAAGGTGGCGCCGAGTGTGAGCGCGATGGTCGTTCCCGGGTCAGGCCTCGTCAAAGAGCAGGCGGAGGCCGAAGGGCTGGACGTCATCTTCAAGAACGCCGGCTTTGAGTGGCGGGAGCCAGGATGCTCCATGTGCCTCGCCATGAACCCCGACAAGCTGCGCCCCGAAGAGCGCTGCGCCTCGACCAGCAATCGCAATTTCGAGGGTCGTCAGGGCTTCAAGGGTCGCACGCACCTGGTATCGCCTGCCATGGCCGCGGCAGCAGCCATCGCGGGGCATTTCGTCGATATTCGCGAGTGGCAGTAAGTACTGACGACTGGGGCGAGCGTTACGCCCCCAGTCTCGACGACATCGAGGCTCTGGCGAGCGCCGCACTGGCGGACCTGCCGGAGCCGTTCAAATCATTGGCGGCCGATGTAACCTGCTCGGTCGCCGAATTTGCCGAGGACGATGTCCTGCGGGAATTCGGAATGGAGAGCCCATTCGAACTCATGGGCCTTTTTTCAGGAGTGGGTCTGGCACAAGGTGGAGCCGCCCCGTTTACCGGGCAGCTCCCCAACACCGTCTACCTCTACCGCCGTGCCATCCTCGACTACTGGGCCGAGCATGACGACAACACGCTCGGCGAGATCGTCACCCATGTGCTTGTCCATGAACTCGGCCACCATTTCGGCTTTTCCGACGAGGACATGGAGGCGATCGAGACCCAGGTGGATACCGACTGACTAGGACGCCCGGTCGGCAGGATCAGGCGATTTGATGCTGACATTGGGTGGCTGCCGCGCCGCATCGGTGGTTTGCTCGGCCTTGTCACCATCGCGCGGCACGAAGGTGAAATCATTGTCGAGCGAGCCGGGTTGGTCATCATTGACCTTGATCGCCAGCTTCTGCTTGTCGAACTCGGCGAACCATTCCTCCCAGCCGGAGAGATTCCAGCCGCCATAGGGGTTCACATCCGGGCCCTCGTTGCGCTCGGCATTGAGAGCGTGCTGGCCAAAGGTGATGGTGAGAAGCGTGCGGTCTTCATGCACGTCGGGCGTATCCATCAGCATGGGGTTGCCGCCGCGCGCCTGCGCCCATTGCCGAATGTCGTCGTGCGAAGTGAGAGTTCTTGCCATGGAACAGGCTCCTTGTGTGTCTTGTTTCGAGTAAGAACGGCAGAGGGCATTGAGTTCCCATTTCGTCGGCAGGCAGTGCTCGCCCTCCTCCGGACCGCAACTTCCGAGCAGCCGCCGAAGGCAGGCGATACTTGCGCGGCAGGATGGGCCTGCTAAGACGCCGGACAACAGAGCTCTTGGAGCCCACATGAAGTTACCACCGTCCCAGCCCCTGCTCCTTGGCAAGATCGGCGCCGCCCACGGCATCAAGGGAGAAGTGCGGGTCACCACCTTTACGCAGGATCCCGAAGCGATCGCCAGCTACGGCGCGCTGCAGACCGATCGCCCTGGCCTGACCATCACGATCGACAAACTGCGCCTGCAGAAGAATGTTGCCATTGCTCACATTAAGGGTGTGACGGACCGCAACGAAGCTGAAAAGCTCAACGGCGTCTCCCTATTCATCGACCGCGACCGCCTCCCGCCACCGGAGGACGAGGACGATTTCTACCATGCCGACCTGATCGGACTGGAGGCGCGCCTTGAAACGGGCGTCGTCATCGGCCGGGTGTCGGCTCTGCCAAATTTCGGCGCCGGCGATTTGCTTGAGGTGCAGGATCCGCAGAGCGGCGACACCTTCCTCTATCCCTTCACCAAGGCCGTGGTTCCCGATATCCGCATCGCGGAGGGCTATCTCACCATCGTCCTGCCGCGCGATGCCCCAGAAGGTGAGGAAGAGCCCGATTGAGCTTTTCAGCCTCCATCATCACGCTGTTCCCCGAGCTCTTTCCGGGACCATTGGGTGCTTCGGTGCTTGGTCGCGGCCTGGCCGACAAATTGTGGTCCCTGGAAGCCGTGCACCTGCGCAGTTTCGCGACGGACCGGCACCGGACGGTCGATGACACCCCCTCGGGCGGTGGCGCGGGAATGGTGCTGAAGCCCGATATCCTCGCGCAGGCAATAGACACGGTATCGCCCCCCGATGATCTGCGACCCCGCATCCTCATGTCGCCCCGCGGCCGGCCGCTCACCCAGGCCCGAGCGCGGGAGCTGGCACAAGGCCCCGGCGCGGTGATCGTCTGCGGTCGCTTCGAAGGGGTTGATCAGCGGGTGATCGATAGCCGCCACTTAGAAGAAATCTCTATCGGCGACTATGTGCTGGCGGGGGGCGAAGTCGCCGCCATGGTGCTGCTCGAGGCGGTGGTGCGGCTGATCCCCGGTGTGCTTGGGGCGGCGGAAAGCCATGCCGACGAGAGCTTTGAAAATGGGTTGTTGGAATACCCGCATTACACGCGGCCACAGACTTTCGAGGGCATGACGATCCCCCCTGTCCTCACCTCAGGTGACCACGGCAAGATCGCCCGCTGGCGGCTGGAACAAAGCCGCCTGCTGACGCGCGCGCGACGGCCGGACCTCCTGCCCGATGAAGGCTGAAACTGCCTAGACTCGGCGGTCTTTTTCCCCTATAGCGCCGCCACTACTCGCTTGCGTGGGCATATCGGACCTAGCAGGCACCAATAAGAAGACGAAAACTCTCCGTTACCAACCAAGACCGGGCGACGGGCGCATGAAAGCCCGAACAATCGCTCCTTTGAAAAGATCAGGACGGATCATGAATATCATCCAGCAGTTCGAAGCCGAACAGGTTGAGGCGCTTGCCGCCAAGCGCACTTTCCCCGAATTTACCCATGGTGACACCATCAAGGTGTGGGTTAAGATCACCGAAGGCAACAAGGAGCGCCTCCAGGCCTATGAGGGCGTCGTTATCGCCCGCACCGGCGGCGGCCTGATGGAAAGCTTCACCGTGCGCAAGATTTCGTACGGCGAAGGCGTGGAGCGCGTGTTCCCGCTTTATTCCCCCAACGTCGCTTCCATCGAAGTTCTCAAGCGCGGTAAGGTTCGTCGCGCCAAGCTCTACTACCTGCGCGATCGTCGCGGTAAGTCGGCTCGCATTTTCGAATCGACCAACGCCCGCACCAAGAAGATCGAGGCCGAAGAGCGCACTGCCGCCGTCGCGGCACGCGAGGCTCGTGAAGCCGAAAAGATCGCCGCCGCTGAGGCCTTTGCCGCCGAGCAGGCAGCCAAGGACGCCGAAGCTGCGGCAGCCGCTGCTGCCGCCGAGCAGGCCAATGGCGCCGAAGGCGAGGCTAAGAGCGAATAGTCGCTCCGGCTCATGCATTTTCAGAAGCCCGGCTTTGGCCGGGCTTTTTTGTGCGCTGCCTTACGCGCCGCTGGCCGGCGAAGAACCCGCTTTACCTTGTTGGGCGGCTTGGCGATAAGGAGCTTCCGCCGCTCCCGTAGAGGTCCCATGTCCGTTTCGATCGTCACCTGGAACATCAATTCTGTGCGGCTGCGCCTGCCGATGGTGCTCGACTTCCTGCGCGACTACCAGCCCGACGTGTTGATGCTGCAGGAGATCAAGTGCACCAATGACCAGTTTCCCCGCAACGCCTTCATCGAGGCCGGTTACCCGCATTTGGCCGTGCATGGTCAAAAGGGCTACCACGGGGTGGCGATCGTCTCGAAGTTCCCGCTGACCGATATTTCGAGCCGGGTATTCTGTGACATTCCCGAGGCCCGGCATATCTCGGCGCTGCTCGATTTCGGCCGCGGCCCCCTGACGGTACACAATTTCTACATACCGGCCGGTGGGGACGAGCCTGACCCTTCGATCAACCGCAAGTTCAAGCACAAGCTCGACTTCCTGAACGAGCTTCAGAGCTGGTTTGTTGAACCTGCGTTTCAGCGCGGTCATCTCATCGCGGGCGACTTCAATGTTGCGCCACACGAGAATGATGTGTGGAGCCATAAGCAGCTGCTAAAGGTAGTGAGCCACACACCGGTAGAGACCGAGGCTTTGAATGCACTGCTCAACGGTGGACACGGCTGGACCGATCTTGTGCGCAAGCATGTGCCCATCGACCAGAAGCTCTTTTCCTGGTGGAGTTATCGCGGCAAGGATTGGGAAAAATCTAATCGCGGGCGTCGGCTCGACCATGTCTGGGCGACCCACGATGTCGCTGAACACTGCATCGGAGCCGAGGTGATAAAGCCTGCCCGCGGCTGGACCGACAAGCCCAGCGACCACGTCCCGGTGATTGCCCGGTTCGCCGGCGTCTAGCCCTCTCTGTCTTTGATCCGCTGGCGCAGCGGTTCGAGCGCGCCGAGATAGTTGCCCAAATCCTCCTGGATGCGCGCTACTGCGCGTTGCGCCAGGTCAGGGGATTGCTGCACGAGCTTGAGAAAGGCGTGTCGCGGCACGAACAGGGCTTCGGCGTTGGTGACAGCGGTGACAGTCACCGGGCGGGGCTTGGCGAGGATCAAGGCCATTGTGGAAATCACACTGCCGGGCCGGGTGATGGTGTAGGGTCGGTCGCCGCCATCGCCTTCCGGTCTGGCGCGCAGAGTGCCTGAAATTAGCACCAATGCACCGTCAGGAATATCACCAGCCTGATAGAGCACCGAGTCCGCTGCAAAGAAGCGCTGATCACCCGCGAAGGCGAGCATGCGGCGCTGCTCGTCATCGCAGATGTCGAAGAATTCGGCTTGCGCCAGCGCCTCGGCTGCGTCGTCCCTGATCATAAGCCCCCGTCCGGATGTGCGCGACAGACCGTGCAGCCCAGCGCGACAGACACCCTATACGGCATCTCACGTCGATTTGTACCGGATTTCTAGACCCGATCAGGGGACGAGGCGATAGCCTCCGTCCTCGGTCACAAGGAGGCGCGCATGGGAGGGATCCCGCTCAATCTTCTGCCGGAGGCGATAGATGTGCGTCTCGAGCGTGTGTGTCGTTACCCGATTATTGTAGCCCCAAACTTCCTTGAGGAGGACGTCACGCGTAATAGTCTTGGGCCCCTGGCGATAGAGGAACTTAAGAATCGAGGTTTCTTTGTCGGTCAGCCGAACCTTGTTGCCGTCATTGGCTTCCAACAACTTGGCGGAGGGTTGGAAGCTATAAGGCCCGATGGTAAAAACCACGTCTTCGCTCTGCTCGTGCTGGCGCAACGCCGAATTGATGCGGGCGAGAAGCACGGGGAAGCGAAATGGCTTGGTGAGATAGTCGTTGGCTCCTGATTCAAGGCCCTTGATCTCGTCTGCATCGGTATCGTGCCCGGTCAGCATCAGGATGGGGCTTTTGAAGCCTTCCTGCCTTAGAACCTTGACGGCTTCCCGTCCGTCCATGTCGGGCAGTCCGACGTCGAGGACCATAAGATCGACATTGGTCTCGCGAACCGCTTTAAGTGCGTCGTTCGCAGTACCTGCCTCCAAGATGTCGAACTCGCGATGTCCTTCGAGCTGTTCCACCAAAGTCTGACGCAGATCAGCGTCGTCATCGACCAGCAGGATGCGTCGCTTGTTCATTCTGTTCTCCGGCTTTTTGCGTGTCGAACGACCGCCAGCAGTATTGCGACCAGATTTCGACCCGCCAACCACATCGATATCATCGTGCGAGCAACGAGATAACGGCACGCATAGTTGCAGTGCTGTCCGCTTGCGACAGAGCGATTGCTATAGGTTCGGCGTTGCCAGCCGGGGACGATGTCCGAAGAGGGCGGATCCGACCCGCACATGAGTGGCACCCATGGCGATTGCGACTTCGAAGTCGCCGCTCATGCCCATCGAAAGATGCTCAACACCTGCACGACGGCCGAGCATCGCCAATTGCGCGAAATAGGGGCCTGCCGGAACGCCATCGGGCGGAATGCACATCAACCCCACAACGTTCAGCCGATGTTCGGAGCGGCAGCGCCGCACGAAATCTACCGCATCCTCTGGAGCAATGCCCGCCTTTTGCGGCTCGCCCCCGATATTGACCTGCACAAAGCAGGGCAAAGACCGGCCAGCTCTATCCATCTCGCTAGCGAGCACACCTGCGAGCTTATCACGGTCCAATGTTTCGATGACGTCGAACAAGGCCACAGCTTCCCGTGCCTTGTTGGTCTGCAGGGGGCCGATGAGGTGAAGCTCGATATCGGGATACCGTTCGCGCAGCCCCGGCCATTTGTCCTTGGCCTCCTGCACCCGGTTTTCACCGAAAAGGCGCTGGCCGGCTTGGAGGAATGGGGCAATAGCATCCTCGCCAAAGGTTTTGGAGACCGCCACCAGCTCTACCGCGGCCGGAGGGCCCCCAAAGCGGTGCCGTGCACTGCCGATGCGGTCACGGATCGCCGCCAGCGCGATTGCTGCTTCGCCATCCATGCTAATGCCCTCTTGTGTTGACCTTGCAGGGGATTTCTGGTGATGGTCCGGTAGCCTGAAATCCCCTCCAAAGGCAAGCTGCGCCGGCTCTGGGCGGCGCTTGCCTCAGCGATTTTCATAAGGACGAAGACGTGAGCGGCGAACGCTACAATCCGCGCGAAAGCGAACCCAAATGGCAGAAGGTGTGGGAGGAAGCACAGAGCTTCGTTACCGCAACCGACGATCCGCGCGAGACCTACTACGTTCTTGAGATGTTCCCCTATCCATCGGGCCGCATCCACATGGGGCACGTGCGGAACTACGCCATGGGTGACGTCGTCGCGCGCTATCAGCGGGCCAAGGGCAAGAACGTGCTGCATCCCATGGGCTGGGATGCCTTCGGACTGCCTGCCGAGAACGCCGCCATCGAGCGCAAGCTTAACCCCGGGACCTGGACGCGCCAGAACATCGAGGCCATGAAGGCGCAGCTCAAGTCCATGGGTCTGTCTATCGACTGGACGCGCGAAATTGCCACCTGCGAGCCCGAATACTACCAACACCAGCAGGCTATGTTCATTGACATGATGCAAGCCGGGCTGGTCACGCGCAAGCAGTCCAAGGTCAATTGGGATCCGGTAGACATGACCGTGCTCGCCAATGAGCAAGTGATCGACGGGCGCGGCTGGCGCTCGGGTGCCGTAGTAGAGCAGCGGGAGCTCACCCAGTGGTTTTTCAAGATCTCCGACTACGCCGAGGACCTGCTGAACGGGCTGGATGGGCTGACCGAATGGCCCGAAAAGGTGCGCACCATGCAGCGCAACTGGATCGGCCGTTCCGAAGGCCTGCGGCTGCTCTTCGAGCTGCTGCCAGGCACAACGACGAGTGCCAGCAGCATCGAGGTTTTCACCACGCGACCCGACACCATTTTTGGGGCGTCGTTCGTGGCGTTGTCTCCAGACCATCCGCTCACCGCCGAGCTCGCAACTGAGAACCCCTCTTTGGCGGAATTTGTCGCTGAGTGCCACCGCCAGGGCACGGCGACCGAAACACTGGAAAAAGCCGAGAAAAAGGGCTTCGACACCGGCCTCAGCGTTAAGCACCCGGTCGTGGAAGGGGCGACCTTGCCCGTCTACGTCGCCAATTTCGTGCTGATGGAATACGGTACCGGGGCCATTTTCGGCTGCCCTGCGCATGACCAGCGCGATTTGGACTTTGCGCGCAAATATGACTTGCCGGTGAAGCCGGTGGTGCTGCCCGCCGGAACCGAGGCCAAAGACTTTGCGGTCGGCGACGAGGCGTTCACCGACGCGGGCACAATCTTCAATTCGGGATTCCTGGATGGCCTCTCGATCGAGGAGGCCAAGAAGACGGCGGCTGAATTCTTCGCGGCCCGCACTGTCGATGGCAAGCCGCAGGGCCGGGTCGAGGTGAACTACCGCCTGCGCGACTGGGGGGTGTCCCGCCAGCGCTACTGGGGCTGCCCCATTCCGGTGATTCATTGCGAAGTGTGTGGTACGCTGCCCGTGCCGAAGAAGGACCTGCCGGTGGTTCTGCCCACCGACGTCACATTCGATAAACCGGGCAATGCGCTGGACCACCATCCCACCTGGAAGCACGTCAACTGCCCCCAATGTGGCGCCCCTGCTCGGCGCGAGACCGACACGATGGACACCTTCGTGGATTCGTCCTGGTACTATACGCGCTTCACCGCCCCACACGCGGACACACCGACCATCCCGGAAGTTGCCAATCGCTGGCTGCCCGTCGATCAATATATCGGTGGCGTGGAGCACGCGATCCTGCACCTGCTCTATTCCCGCTACTTCACCCGCGCCATGAAGGCGACCGGTCACGTGGACCTGGACGAGCCATTCAAGGGCCTCTTCACCCAAGGCATGGTGACCCACGAAACCTACAAGGCTCCCAGCGGAGAATGGGTGGCGCCGACCGACGTGGTTGTCGAGACCAATGGTGATGTCCGAACCGCGCGCCATTTGCAGTCGGGAGCGGCAATCACCATCGGCTCTGTCGAAAAGATGAGCAAATCCAAGCGCAACGTGGTCGACCCCGACGAAATCGTGGCCACCTATGGCGCCGATACGGCGCGCTGGTTCATGCTGTCCGACTCCCCGCCCGAACGCGATGTTCAGTGGACGGAGGCTGGCGTTGAAGGCGCCAGTCGCTTCCAACAACGTGTCTGGCGGCTGGTCATCGAAACCGTTGAACTGGGCGCCCAGGCCGCAGTTCTCAGCCGGGGTGAGCCCGATGAAGAAGCAACTGCGCTGCGTAAGATCGTGCATCGTGCCGTGCACCAGGTGGGTACAGATATCGAGGGGCTTCGGTTCAATCGTGCCGTGGCGCAGATTTATGAGCTGACTAACGCCCTGGTGCGGTCTGCCGGACTGGTCGCCGCGGCTCCCTCTGCTCGCCTGTTCGCACTGGAGGAGGGCGTAGAGCGCCTGGTGCAGCTTATCGCGCCGATGATGCCACATCTCGCCGAAGCGTGCTGGGAATTGCTCGGCAAGCCGGGCCTTGTTGCAGATGCGCTCTGGCCAGAAGTGGACGAGAGCCTGTTGGTAGACGACACCGTCACCTTGCCCATTCAGGTCAACGGCAAACGGCGCGGCGAAATCGTAGTTTCCAAAGGTCTGCCAAACGCAGAAGTGGAGCGGCTGGTGCTGGCTAACGATGCCGTCGTGCGCATGCTGGAGGGCAAGGCACCCAAAAAGATCGTGGTGGTACCCGATAGGATCGTCAATGTTGTCCTCTAGGCGCCTCGTGCACCTTGAGCTTGCTTCGGCAGGCAAATGGCATCGCTGAAGGCCCATGAGGTCGCGCGCTTTCTTGCCCGCCCGGATCTCTCGGAGGGCATCTTCCTGGCCTATGGGCCGGACGGAGGGCTCGTACGTGAGACGGCGCAGAAGCTGATCCGCCACTTGGCGGGGCCAGAGCCGGATGGGGCAAGCGTCGTTGTCCTCGATGGCAGCGAAGTGGATGCAGACCCCTCAGTCCTCCTTATGGAGGCCCGCTCAGCCTCGCTCTTTGGCGGCAAGCGAATACTCCGTGTCAGAGGGGCGGGCAAATCTGCCGTGATGCCGCTGACGCAGTTTCGTGACGACCCAGGCGGGACTGCCATAGTGCTAGAGGCTGGCAATTTGCCACCCCGTGATCCCCTTCGGGCTCTGGTGGAAGCCTCTCCCGCGGGACGCGCCCTGCCCTGTTACCCGGACTCCGACGAGACGCTCAGCGCCCTGATGCGGGAGACGTTCAATCAGGCGGGGATTCGGATCGACGGTGATGTCATCACCACCTTGCGCGAGAATCTTGGCAATGATCGAGAAATCACGCGGCGGGAGATCGAGAAGCTGACGCTCTACGCAGCCGCGACCAAGCAGCTGACGCGCGAAGATGTGCTGACACTCTGCGCCGACAATGGCGCTCTGGTCATCGATACCATTCTTGACGCGACCGGCAGTGGCCATGCTGAGCGGCTGGAATTGGCCCTGAACCGCGCTCTAGGATCTGCTGTTGAGCCCCAGCGGCTGCTCGCCATGGCGACGCTGCATTTTGCAGCACTGCGCCGCTGGCGAACTGAGGTCGACAGCGGCAAGACGCCTCGCACTGTTCTCGAGGGGCACCGGCCGAAGCCCCACTTCTCGCGCATGGGCGCCTTGGAGCAGCAGCTCCGGCTCTGGAACGATGTAAGCCTCTCAACCGCAGCGGAACGGATCCTGCAAGCGACTGGCGAAAGCCGCCGCCGACCGGCCCTTGCAGAGGCAAGCCTGCGACGGGCTCTGCTCGCCATTTGCATGATGGCGGCAACGCAGTAGTTTGACGTGAAACTTAGTTGGAGTAGCCAGTGAGCTTGACGCAAATACCGTCCAGCTGCTCCAGTGTTTTATAACGGATTTCCAGCTTACCCCCACGCTCGCTGTGTGCCAGCGACACGGAAAGACCCAGGGCGTCGGACAGGCGCCGCTCCAAAGCGACAGTGTCGGAATCCCGTTCAGCCCGCGCCTGCGGGCTGTTTTTGCCTTTGGCAGCTTCACGCTGCTGGCTGAGAGCTTCTGCCTCCCGCACGGAAAGCCCGCTCGACACAATCTGCCGCGCCAAAGTTGCAGGATCCTCTACCGTGATCAGTGTGCGCGCATGACCAGCGGTGAGCGTCCCGCTTGCCACCATTTCGCGAACATCCTCTGGGAGGCGCAACAAGCGCAACGTGTTAGCGACATGGGATCGGCTCTTGCCGATGACCTGGGCTAAATCCTGCTGCGTGTAGTCGAACTGCTCCATGAGCTGTCCGTAGCCCATAGCCTCTTCCAGCGGGTTCAGATCCGCCCGCTGCACGTTCTCGATGATCGCCAGTTCGAGGGCTTCCTTGTCACCGACCTCCCGAACGATAACAGGAACGTCGTGCAGACCGGCCTTTTGGGCAGCACGCCACCGCCGTTCGCCGGCAATCAGCTCAAAGATGTTGGGATCCTCGCTAGGGCGAACCAGCAGCGGCTGCATTACGCCCTTTTCGCGAATAGAGTTGGTCAACTCCTCCAGCTGATCCTCGTTGAAGGTCCGGCGGGGATTTGAGCGGTTTGCAATGATGAACTCAACCGGCAGCCGCTTAATACCACCGGACTCGGTGACCCGAGCGCCTTCCAGCGTAGCCATGTCGCCGATCAGAGCGGCAAGGCCCCGGCCCAGACGAGGAGGTCTGTCGGTCATCGAATGCTCCTATGCAGCAGCGAGCTGACGCTCGCGCCTAATCACTTCGGTTGCAAGCCTGAGATAGGCCTGGCTCCCCGCACACTTCAAATCATAGAGCAGCGCTGGCTTGCCGTAGGACGGCGCTTCGCTTAGCCGCACATTTCTCGGGATTACGGTATCGTAGACCAGGTCCCCCATCTCATGCCGCACGTCCTGCAGGACCTGCTCAGAGAGATTGTTGCGCTTGTCGAACATGGTCATCACCACGCCCTGGATGGAGAGCCGCGGGTTGAGAGTGGACCGTATTTGCTCAATGGTCTGCAGCAGTTGGCTGAGACCTTCTAGAGCAAAGAACTCACATTGTAGCGGCACCAGCACAGCGTCGGCCGCAACCAGCGAGTTGACGGTCAGAAGGTTGAGCGACGGCGGGCAGTCGATGAGAATGTAGCTAACTGGACGATCATTGATGGTCAGATCATTCAGGGCCTTGAAGGCGTTACGCAGCTTGAAGGCTCTGTCCGCATGCTCGGCAATAGTCAGCTCTACGCCCAGCAAGTCCATTGTCGAGGGTACAATTGCGACATTGGGAACGGTCGTCATAATGGCCGATTCGGCGACAGTAGCCTCACCGACCAGGAGATCATAGGACGAGATCTGGCGGTTAGTGCGCGAAATACCGAGCCCGGTAGAGGCATTCCCCTGCGGATCAAGATCGATAATCAACACCCGCTCGCCGATAGCAGCGAGCGCCGTTGCAAGGTTAATGGCAGTCGTGGTTTTCCCCACGCCGCCTTTCTGATTAGCAAGTGTCAATATGCGGGGCGCCAAGGTCGCCTCCAGTCGAGTTGCCGCTACAGTGTCTTCCCTCTCAGCTCGGTGAGAGTGAGCAGCACGCCTGCCGAGTCAGTGCTGCTAGGACTTATTATCACGTCGAAGTTCCAAAGGGCATTGGCATCAGTGAGTTCTTCAACATGTTCGCGTCCTTTGTGCAGTATGGCCCGTGTGGTGGGGCCAAAGAATGGCTGCATCCAGGCGCAGAGTTGCGTCAAGGAGGCCAGCGCCCGGGACGTAATCACGTGGGGCAACCCCGTTTCACGTGAATCAAGCTGTTCGATGCGGCGTGATTCGACAGTGACATTGAGCCCGAGGTCGCGAGCAACCGTGCGCAGGAAACTGGCTTTACGCCCATTCGGCTCCACCAGCAAAAAACGCCGGTCAGAGTTTTTCAGAGCGATCGCGAGCGGCAGCGCAGGAAATCCACCACCGCTTCCCAGATCAACGAAATATTCGTCGTTGTCATTCAGATGGCCAAGGACCTGCAGGCTGTCGACGAAGTGCCGCTGCCAGAGGTCGCGCAGTGTTTCACGTGAAACAAGATTCTGCACCTTCTGCCATTTCGCGAGCAATTCGGCATAGTATTCTAAATCGGCTGCGACCTGTTCTACTGGTCGGCTGAAGGAGGACCGCCACGGCTCCAGGTGAGATATATGCGCCGCCATCAGCTCGCATTTCGCAGTTCGCCACGCCTGACCACAGCCAGGAGCAAAGTGATAGCCGCAGGTGTCATGCCGTCGACTGCCTGAGCCTGGGCAATCGTCATGGGTCGTGCTTGGGTGAGCTTCTGCCGCAGTTCCATGGAGAGGCCCGCGATTTCGCTATAATCCACCCATTGAGGGATGGCGCGAGACTCATCACGACGCACCGCCTCCACATCCTGGCGTTGCCGATCTAGGTAAACAGCATACTGCGCGTCTACAACAAGCTGCTCCATCACAGCAGGAGAAATGGTCCCAACACTTGGCCAAAGCCGCTCTACCTCTTCTCGCCCAATGTTCGGGTAGGACAGAAGCTCGAACGCAGTGCGCGACTTCCCGTCTTCGTTGACAGGCACGCCCGCCTTTCGCGCCACCGTCGGCGACACAGACAGTGTCTGGAGCAAGTCGCGACCGCTGGCGAGAGAAGCCGCTTTCTCGTCAAAAGCTGAGCGCCGCGCGCCGCCAACCAGTCCGAGTTTCACACCCAAAGGCGTAAGTCTCTGGTCAGCATTGTCAGCGCGGAGATGAAGTCGGAACTCTGCCCGTGAAGTGAACATCCGGTACGGTTCGGTTACTCCGCGCGTAATGAGATCATCCACCATGACGCCGAGATAACTCTCGGTCCGTGACAAAATCATGGGTGAACGGCCTGCTGCTGACAGCGCAGCATTCGCGCCGGCGAGAACGCCCTGCGCTCCAGCCTCCTCATAGCCCGTGGTGCCATTGATCTGACCGGCTAAGTAGAGGCCAGGCTGGCGCTTGACTTCCAGGGCAGCGTTGAGCTCGCGGGGGTCTACATAGTCGTATTCAATTGCATAGCCCGGCCGAACAATGCGAACGTTCTCTAGCCCAGGCATGGAGCGTAGGAACTCCTCCTGTACCTCTGTGGGCAAAGAGGTAGAGAGGCCGTTTGGATAAATGGTTGGATCATCCACGCCTTCTGGTTCAAGAAAGATTTGATGGCTCTCTCGGTCGGCGAAGCGGACGATCTTATCTTCTATTGAGGGGCAGTATCGGGGGCCACGGCTCTGGATTTTACCAGAATACATGGCCGACCGATGAATGTTCGCCGAGATGATCCGGTGCGTCTCAGCAGTCGTGCGGGTGACGTGGCAGCTCACCTGAGTGGTGGTGATTGCTTTCGTGAGAGCAGAGAATGGTTCGGGTGGATTGTCGCCCGGCTGTTCCTCAAGGACGGAGAAGTCAATGGTTCTTGCGTCCAGGCGCGCGGGCGTCCCGGTCTTCAGCCGACCTAGAGACAGACCCAAAATCTCAAGACGCGTTGACAGGCCAAGCACGGGTTTCTCGCCCAGCCGACCGGCGGGCGTTGTTTCCTCACCTCTGTGGATCAAGCCGCGGAGAAAGGTCCCCGTGGTCAGTACCACTGCAGAAGCGCCGAGGCGGCGACCATCCAGCAAGACAACGCCCGAGACCGCCCCTGCTGAGACGGTGATGTCGTCGACCTCTCCTTCTATGACCTCGAGATTGGCTTGTTCGGAGATCGCTTGCTGCATTGCTGTGCGATACAATTTGCGATCGGCCTGTGCGCGAGGGCCGCGCACTGCCGGGCCCTTTCGGCGGTTGAGGACGCGAAACTGGATACCTGCCGCATCGGCCACGCGACCCATCAAACCGTCTAATGCATCGATCTCACGGACAAGGTGGCCCTTACCCAACCCACCGATGGCGGGGTTACAGCTCATCTCACCGATAGTCGACGCTCGATGAGTGACTAGGGCAGTGGGGACACCCAGACGCGCTGACGCAGCGGCTGCTTCACAGCCGGCGTGTCCGCCGCCTACCACGATCACCGCGTATTCCGTCATGCTACAGGTCTCCGAAAGCAATCTGCGATACGGCAATGTTTCACGTGAATCAATCTGCAGCTACAGCAGCTTGTTTCACGTGAATCACTTGCCGATACAGAAACTTGTGAACAGGCGGTCTAAAACCCGCTCTGGATCCAGCTTGCCGACAAGTCGCTCAAGAGCATGTGAGGCGTGCCGCAGGTTCTCGGCGGCCAGCTCCGGCACCTCGATCTGTGTTTGTGCTTGCTGAACTGCCACAAGGGCGTTGAGCAGAGCAGAGCGGTCGCGCTCACGACTAAGCAGAACCGGCTCTCCGCTTCCCAATTCTCGCCCAAGCTGTGTCAACCGCCGGAACAGCTGGTCGAGACCCGCGCCGGAAACCGTCGATATGCTGAGGTCGCTTTCGGTTGAGGTGCTGCCACCTAGGTCCGCTTTGGTGGCAACGCTGATCAGGGGCCCATCGAAAGTCGGCCGCGCCACATCCGGAACGTCTGGTGCAGTAAGCCAAAGCAGCGCATCGGCAGTTGAGATCGCGTCGCGGGCACGCCGAACTCCCTCAGCTTCAGCCAAACTCGTCGTCTCACGCAAGCCGGCCAAGTCCAAGAGAACAAAAAGCTGGCCGTCGAGATCAAGGGGGACTTCGCGAACATCACGCGTGGTGCCGGCCTCCTCCGTTACGATGGCGACGTTGGACCGAGATAGTGCATTGATAAGGCTCGACTTACCGGCGTTGGGCGCACCGGCCAGTGCAACCCGAACGCCTTCACGTATCACCCGCCCACTTTCAGTTGAGGCTATGGCCTGCTCCAGATCCGCTCCAAGCTGCAGCAGTGCTCTCTCAAAGTGCTCCGGCAGGGTTTCTCCCACGTCCCCTTCGTCCGAAAAGTCGAGGTGAGCCTCTATCTCGGCCCGCAGATTCAACAGCTGATTACGCCATTGGTCGATCTGGCGCGTCAGCCCACCCTCGAGCCGGGCGAGCGCCTGCCGCCGCTGATTTTCAGTTTCGGCTTGTAGAAGATCACCAAGCCCTTCAACTTCTACGAGATCGAGTTTGCCGTTCTCGAAAGCGCGCCGGGTAAACTCGCCAGCTTCCGCAAGCCTAACACCCTCTGTAACGAGCAGGCGCAGGATAGACCGGACGCCAGCAGGAGAGCCGTGGACTTGCAGTTCGGCACAGTCTTCACCCGTGAAGCTGTGCGGCGCGGGGAAGTAGGCGACTAATCCCCGGTCAATCGTAGCGCCTTGACCAATAGAGCGCAGTGTCAGCCGCCGGGGTGCGGGAACAGCACCAACGACCCGCTCAAGCAAGAGGCGCACTTCCGGACCGGAGAGGCGGATAACCGCCACGCCGGAGGGAAGTGCGCCCGAAGACAGCGCCACGATTGTGTCACCGCTGCGCATAAAGCGCGGCCTATGTGTTCATGGAATCGAAGAAATCGGAATTGGTCTTGGTCTGACGGACCTTGTCCATCAGGAACTCCATAGCATCGATCGTACCCATTGGGTTGAGGATACGTCGCAGCACATACATCTTCTTGAGAATATCGGGCTCTATCAGCAGTTCTTCCTTGCGCGTACCAGACTTGGTGATGTCGATGGCAGGGAAAATGCGCTTATCGGCGACCTTGCGATCGAGAATGATCTCGGAGTTTCCGGTGCCCTTGAACTCTTCGAAGATCACCTCGTCCATACGGGAGCCCGTATCGATCAGCGCAGTGGAGATGATCGTCAGCGAGCCACCGTCTTCGATGTTGCGGGCCGCACCAAAGAAACGCTTAGGACGCTGCAGCGCATTGGCGTCGACACCGCCTGTCAGCACTTTACCAGAGCTCGGCACAACAGTGTTGTAGGCGCGGCCGAGGCGGGTGATGGAATCGAGAAGAATAACAACATCGCGCTTGTGTTCGACCAGGCGCTTGGCCTTCTCGATGACCATCTCGGCCACTTGTACGTGCCGGCTCGCTGGTTCGTCGAAGGTCGAAGAAATAACTTCGCCGCGCACGGAGCGCTGCATGTCGGTCACTTCTTCTGGACGCTCGTCGATAAGCAGGACAATGAGGTAGCACTCGGGGTGATTTGTGGCGATCGACTGTGCAATATTCTGCAACAGTACTGTCTTACCAGTACGAGGCGGCGCAACAATAAGCGCGCGCTGCCCCTTGCCCAGCGGAGCGACAAGGTCAAGCATCCGCGCTGACCGGTCCTTCAATGTCGGATCGGGAAGCTCCATCCGCAGGCGCTCTTCGGGATAAAGCGGCGTCAGATTGTCGAAGTTGACCTTGTGGCGGACCGCCTCGGGATCTTCGAAATTGATTGTGTTGACCTTGAGGAGAGCGAAATAGCGTTCGCCTTCCTTGGGAGAGCGAATCTGTCCCTCGACAGTGTCGCCAGTGCGCAGGCCGAAGCGCCGGATCTGGGACGGGCTAACATAGATGTCGTCCGGCCCCGGCAGATAGTTGGCGTCAGGAGAGCGCAGAAACCCAAAACCGTCGGGCAGAATTTCGACCACGCCCTCCCCGGTTATGTCGACTTCCTGGGCCGCAAGCTCCTTGAGAATGGCAAACATCAGTTCCTGTTTGCGCATGGTCGAGGCATTCTCGACCTCGTGTTCTTCGGCGAACACCAGCAATTCGGCCGGAGACTTAGCCTTGAGCTCGCTGAGCTTCATATTCTGCATGTAGCGGACGGACCCTTGAGGGAAACGACAGATGGAGATCGAAAGAAAAAGGGGAGTAGGCACCGCGCGGCGACCGGGGAGATCAGCCAATAGTCTGGGATGCGTTAGAGCCCATGTAACCTGATCTGTTCACAGTTTCAAGGATGAAACCGTGAACAGCGTTGTCGATTCACGTGAAACAGGCGCTTAGAAGGGCTTCACGATCACAGCGATCACGATGAAAATGGCCATGACGAAGGGTATTTCATTGATGGCTCTAAAGAATTTGGAGGGTCGCTGATTGCGGTCATGCTGAAAGGCTCGCAACAGTCGACCATAAAAGCCATGGACTGCGCTGAGCGCCAGAACCAGGACTGCCTTGAGCCACATCCAGCCTTGCGAAAAATCGACAAGGCCAAAGCCAAAAGCCAGCCACAGCCCGAACACCCAGGTGGCGATCATCGCCGGCGTCGTGATGCCGCGGTAAAGCCGTCGCTCCATAATCTTGAAGGTCTCGGACTGCACCGTGCCGACCTCGGCATCGGCGTGATAGACGAAGAGGCGCGGCAGATAGAGCATGCCGGCCATCCAGGCGATCACCGAAAGGACGTGAAACGCCCTGACCCATTCCATGCTGCAGTTCTCCGTTGCGGCTGCGCTTTAGCTGGCTTTCGCCAGTTGGACCAGCCGCTCCACATGGGCGATTGGCGTTTCCGGCACGATGCCGTGGCCAAGATTGAAAATGTGGGGGCGATCGGCGAAGGCAGCAATAATCTCTTGAGCGCGGCGCTCCATTTGCGCGCCGCCGGCAACCAGCCGCAACGGATCAAGATTGCCTTGTACGGGCAGGTGCGACGGCAGGTGCTGGGTAGCGAACTCAAGCGGCGTAGAGTAGTCGAGACCGAGGGCATTCACGCCCGTTTCAGCCGCGTATCGGCTGAGATTGCCGGCAGCGCCACGGGGGAAGCCAATAATGGGCGCGTTCGGCACCTGCGCGCGCACCCCGGCAACAATCCGGCGGTTTGGTTCAATGACCTGGCGGGTAAATGCTTCCTCATCGAGGTTGAGGGCCCAGCTCTCAAAGAGCTGCACGACATCGGCACCGGCTTTGAACTGGGCAACGAGATATTGAATGCTCGTCTCGACAAGAATGTCGACCAATGCGGCGAAAGCTTCCGGTTCGCGCAGGGCAAATAGGCGCGCCTGGGCTTGGTCGGTCGATCCTCGACCACCGATCATGTAGGTGGCGACGGTCCAGGGGGCACCACAAAAGCCGATCAGCGTCTTCTCGGCAGGTAATGTCGCGCGCAGCCGCGATACGGTTTCGAGGACCGGAGCAAGATGATCAAGCGCTCTTTCCGGCTTCAGCGCCGCAATGGTTTGCGCCGTAACCGGCTCAAGGATCGGTCCTTCCCCTTGTTCAAAGCGAACTGACTGGCCCAACGCGTCGGGAATGACCAGGATGTCAGAAAACAGGATTGCGGCATCAAGATCAAAGCGGCGCAGGGGCTGTAGCGTCACTTCGGTGGCGAGATCCGGATTGTAGCACAGATCGAGAAAGCCATTCGCCTTGGCCCTGACTTCTCGGTACTCGGGCAGGTAGCGGCCTGCCTGACGCATGATCCACATCGGCGGGCGGGTTTGGCGCTCACCAAGCACCGTAGCGAGCAACGGCTTGTGCGGGCTCGGGGTCATCGATCCATTCCCTTCCAAACCCGATAAGAGTCTTTCTTACTTCGTATCATTATCATCATGGCGGTGTTTTGAGCCAATTCAGCTTGATCCACAATTGGCTTGATGGCGGCAGAACAACGCAGCAGCTAGGGTTAACGAGGTGTGAATCGGAATTCTCCGGTCGATCGATTTCAGCTCTGCCACAATGATGAACAAAGCCTTAACGCGGTGACTCCGGAGTCAACGATTCGAATCGGGCTGTTGAGAAGCCTTGCTCGGGCTCTCCCGCCGACGAGGAAGTTTTCCCCAGAGCTATCCAAGGGGTCGCGAAGGACAGGACCGAAGCTGGGCTGTTAACGTTTCGTAAACCAAGTCGAACAAATAGGCGGCAGGGGCAAAGTCATGAGTCATTGTCACAGACCGGCCTTGAGCTGGGGATGACAGTGTGGAAAACACTTGGCTCATGCTGATCCTTGCCTCTCGCAGTTCTGCCCGGAAAGCCTTGCTGGAGCAGGCCGGTTTGACCTTTTCACTTAGCGTGGCCGAGCTCGACGAGCGGGCGGCAGAAACCGCTATTCTCAACAACGGTGGCGATGCTGCGGCGGTTGCTGAAGGACTGGCTATGGCGAAGGCCCGCTCCGTCGCTGATCGGCACCCCGACGCCGTCGTGATCGGTGCGGACCAGACCTTGGCTTTAGATGGCGAGCTTTTGCACAAGCCGAGGGACATGAGTGAAGCAGCTATGCAGCTAACCCTGCTGCGCGGCAGGATCCACCACCTCCATGCTGGCGTCGCGGTGATGCGCGGGCGCCAGCTCTTGTGGTCTACGGTGGAGGTCGCGCGACTACGCCTGCGCAACTTTGATGCTGGTGAGCTGCAGGATGTGCTCCGGCGAGAAGGCGAGGCCATTCTGGGCTGCGTTGGCAGCTATCGCCTCGAGGGACCGTCTGTCCGGCTATTCGAGAGCATAGAGGGGGATTACTTTACCATTCTTGGCCTGCCTTTGCTGCCGCTGCTGGCGGCCCTTCGAACCCACGCGCCCGAGACGCTATCGTGACCACCAAAGCCTTTGTCATTGGCCACCCGATCGCCCATTCCCGATCCCCGCTCATTCATGGCAACTGGCTAAGCCAGCACGCGATAGAAGGGAGCTATTCGGCCATCGACGTCGCTCCTGCTGAGTTGCCAGAATTCTTCCAACGGCTGCGCGCTGGTGAATTCGCGGGTGGCAATGTGACGATTCCCCATAAGGAGGCGGTGTTCGCGCTCTGCGATGAGGTTGACCCACTTGCAAGAACCATTGGGGCGGTCAACACGCTGGTGGTCGACGATGGTTCGGTGAGAGGGACCAATACCGACTATCTCGGCTTCCTCGGCAATCTCGATAGTGCGGTGCCGGGGTGGGATGAAGAGGTCAATGAGGCCATCGTGCTGGGGGCAGGCGGCGCAGCGCGGGCCATTTCGGTTGCCTTGCGGAGCCGCGGCATCGGCCGAATTCATGTACTCAATCGGACGCGTGACAAGGCTGAGGCGTTGGTTAGCGAGATTGAGGGGCCGTTTCGCGCTGCAGGTCTCACCGACTTCAACGAACTCGCACCTCATGCGCAGCTTATCGTCAATACCAGTTCGATCGGCATGCACGGCACGCGCTTCGATGGTCTCGATTTCGGCAAGTTACCAGGAGCGGCGCTGGTGACCGATATCGTCTATTCTCCGCTCGTAACGCCGCTGCTGGCGGATGCTGCCGTGCTGGGCTTGCGAACGGTGGACGGGCTGGGCATGCTTTTGCACCAGGCTGTCCCAGGCTTTGAAGCCTGGTTCGGCGTTCGTCCGCAGGTCGATAAGGCTTTGCGCGCCAAGATCGAAGCAACACTGGAAGGCTAGCCATGTGGCGTATCGGGATCACCGGGTCGATCGCAACCGGCAAATCGACAGTGCTCCGGGCTTTCGCCGATCTGGATGTGCCTGTCTTTTCTGCCGATCAAGCCGTTGCCGAACTCTACCAGGGCGAGGCCATTGCTCCGGTCGAGGCACTGTTTCCTGGCGTCGTAGCGGAAGGTAGGATCGATAGGGCCAGGCTGGCAGCCGAACTCGCGGCCGATCCCACGCGCTTTGCGCCTCTCGAAGCTATCGTCCATCCGCTGGTCCGTGCGCGCATTGCCGAATTCCTGAAGGACGCCGAGCACAAAGGGTATGCGCTGGCAGTGGTCGAGGTGCCGTTGCTCTTCGAAAGCGGGCATGATTATGGCTTTGATGCGATAGCGGTCACTTGGGTCGATGAGGCCATTCAACGAGAACGTGCACTGGCCCGGCCAGGGATGACCGTGGAAAAGCTCGACGCAGTGCTTGCCCGGCAGATGCCACAGGCGGAAAAGAAAAAGCGGGCGAGCTATCTCTTTGATACGAGTGCCTCGGTCGAACAGGTGCGCGGGATGGTCGCTGCCCTTGTCGAAGGCATAAGAGCCAAGGAACACAAGTGATCAACCGCGAGATCGTGCTCGATACCGAAACGACCGGCCTGTCACCAGCAACTGGCGACCGCTTGGTGGAAATCGGTTGTGTCGAACTGATCAACCATATTCCGTCGGGTCGCCACTACCACGTCTACATCAATCCGGAACGCTCCATGCCTGAAGAGGCTTTTCGGGTGCACGGATTGTCCGAGGAATTCCTGGCCGACAAGCCGCGGTTCGGCGAAGTCGTAGAGGACTTCCAGGCATTTATCGGTGAGGCCACCCTTGTCATCCATAATGCTGCTTTCGACATTGGCTTTCTCAATGCCGAACTGCAAAGGGCCGGCCACAAGACGCTCGCCAATCCGGTAATCGACACGGTAATGCTGGCGCGGGAGAGACATCCTGGGGCACGGGTGAGCCTTGATGCCCTCTGCAAGCACTACGGCATCGACAACTCGCGACGGACGCTGCACGGCGCCTTGCTGGATAGTGAGATCCTGGCCGAGGTCTACCTTGAACTCATCGGCGGCAAGCAGGTCAGTCTGGCTTTGGTCGCCGAGAACCGGGTGTCGGGCGCGGATGCCATTGCGGCACGAGCCGTGGCAGCCAAACGCCCCCAACCGCTACCACCCCGCATCAGCACTGCCGAGCTTGCTGCACACGCTCAACTTGTCGCCAAGCTCGGCCCCGATTCCATTTGGGCGCAGTACGAAGCGGCCGAAATGAGCGTGGAACAGCGGATCGCCCTCTAAAAAACAAAACCCCGGCACAAGGCCGGGGCGTCGGTTTATCGCAGAGCTGGAACAGCTAGTTCGGCTTGAGCTCGCCTTCGCCACCAGCACCCGGTGCCGCAGCACTGCCCTGCTGGGCCGCCAGCTTGGCGAGGTTCTGGCGGTAGATGGCGGCGAAATCGACCGGCTCCATCATCAGGGGCGGGAAGCCGCCCTGCTGGGTGACGCTGGCCAGGACCTGACGGGCAAATGGGAAGATCAGGCGCGGGCATTCGATCATCAGCAGCTGGCTGACGGTGTTCTCGGGCACGTTCTTAAGGCGGAAGACACCACCATAGACGAGCTCGACGTTGAACAGCACCGTCGTCTCGCGGTTCGCTTTGGCATTGAGCGTCAATTCCACCGCATAGGTGTCGTCCGACTGCTTCTTCACGCCGACCGAGATCTGCACGTTGAACGCCGGATTTCCAGCGCCCAGCATGGAGCCTGGTGCGCCCGGATTTTCGAACGAGAGGTCGCGGATATACTGGCCCAGCATGTTCATCGAGGGCTGGTTGGCGGTCTGGGGGGCGGCGGCGCCCTGAGTTTCGTCAGCCATTGAGTTGGTCCCTTTGCCTTTTTTGGTTGACGGCTGGCTAGCATCTTTGGCCCACAGCGACAAGCTTTCGGGGCAGGCCACCTATCGCTAGCGGCGCCGATAATCGTCATCGTCAAGATCAACCACGTCGGGCCCATCGAGCCGTGTATCCCGATAGGGATCGTGAGCCGTTCGGCTGGAGTAGCCGGCCGTCGTGCTAACCACCGTCACTCGCCGCGCGAGGGCTGCGTAAAGCCAGTGGCGGAACGGTGGCAGCAACAGCGCCAAGGCAACAATGTCGCTGAGGAAGCCCGGCAGAACCAGCAAGACGGCCGCAAAGCCGATCATCATTGCGTCGGCGATGGTACGACCGGGCATGCGTCCAGCGCTGACATTGCTGCGCAATTGGCCAAGCACGCTCAACCCTTGCTGGCGGAGCAGGAGTCCGCCCGCAAGGGCAGCGCCCAGGATCAGCGCCAGGGTGGGCAACAACCCGATGGTCTGACCCACCTTGATGAAGATGGCGATCTCGACAAGCGGGAGCAGAATGACGCCAAGGGCAAAAAAACGGGCCACGCGGAGCTTCCTTTCAGCCGGGGTGCGGCAAAAACCTTCTGGCCGCAACCTGAACTGGTTTCAGTGTTGGGCATTCCCTATATATAGGTCAAATCTCGCGCCATTCGAGCGTTCCCGCGTATCTTCGGACGCAAGCCTGTTTTCGGTTAGGTAGACTGCCCATGGAAGATTTCTTCGACCTGCCCACTCTCATCGTCATCGGCGTTGCAGTCTTTGTGCTGTTTCGGCTGCGCTCGGTGCTGGGAACGCGCACGGGGCACGAGCGGCCGCCGGTGGAACGGCGCAAGCCAGTGGAAGGCGAGCATGACGAGACCGTGGTGCCAATCCGTCCGCGGCAGGCCGGCGCTCCTGAGTTGGACGACGAGCGGCGCCAGCGCAAGATTGCTGCCGAAATCGAGCAGTATTCGCAGGGCGATGCCGAACTGGCCGCTGGGTTGCGCAGCGTGGTGGAGGCGGACCCCACCTTCACGCCCAAGAGCTTCATGGAAGGCGCCAAGCAGGCCTATGAAATGATCGTGACCGCCTATGCCGAAGGCGACCGACAGACGCTCAAGAACTTGCTCGAGCGCGATGTCTATGAAGGGTTCGTGCGAGCGATCACCGAGCGCGAGGCGGCCGACCAGAAAGTGGACTTCACCTTTGTTGGCTTGCCCAAGGTGGAATTTTCCGCCGCCGAGTATGACCGCAAGAACGTGTTGGTGACCGTACGCTTCCACGCCGAAGTGGTCTCGGCTACCCGCGACAAGGATGGCAACCTCATCGAAGGCAATGCCGACCAGGTGCAGAACATCGCCGATGAGTGGACCTTTGCGCGCAATCCCAAGTCGCGCGATCCCAATTGGAAGCTCACCAGCACCAACCAGCTCGACTGAGCCGAGGCGGCAGGCAGTCTTGCTATGGCCAAGCGTGACCCCAAGCGGCTGCCGCACGATTATCACCTCTGGCAGGCTGTCGCCGAAACGGTGGAGCCGCTGCGGCGCAAGCGTCTGATGAAGTTCGGCCAGGGTCCGCTACCCCTGCCCGAAGATAGCCAGGCGACTGAGGCCGAAAAGATGGCGCCGGCAAAGGCGCCACCGGCCCACAAGGCGCCGCGTCGGGGACCACCGGTCAAGCCCTTCCTGCCCCCTTACCAAGCTCCCCTGCCCTCCGCCAAAGTGCCCGACAAAGCGGTGGAGCCTTCCGTTCGTCGCAAGGTGATCCGGGGGCGCATCGACATCGATGGGACAATCGACCTTCACGGCATGACGCAGAACGAGGCGCGCGAGGCACTGCACCGCTATGTGCAGGCGCGGTTCGCGCGGGGCGACCGGACCATTCTGGTGATCACCGGCAAGGGGCTGAAGACCGACAATGACTATGTTGCTGCGATGAGCGAGCGCGGCGTATTGCGCACCATGCTGCCGGTGTGGCTCAGCGAGCCATCGCTGGCGCCGTTGGTTTCCGGCTGGAGCGTGGCGGCACGCGGCCATGGTGGAGAGGGGGCGTGGTATGTGCGCCTGCGCCGCGCATGACCCCGCTTGGCGCCAAGATCCGGCAGTTGCGGGACGAACGAGGCATCTCGCTTAAGGAGATGGCCGCCGCGCTGAATGTTTCAAGTGCCTACCTCTCGGCACTCGAGCATGGCAAACGCGGCAAGCCGACTGGCTTCCTCCTTCACCGCATGATCGCCTTTTTCAACGTCATCTGGGATGAGGCGGAGGAACTGCAGCGCCTCGCCGAAATCAGCGATCCCAAGGTGACTATCGACACAGGCGGACTGGTTCCCGAGGCGACCGAACTCACCAACCGTCTGGCCGGCGAGATTAGGCGGCTGGACACCGAGGATCTGCGGTTCCTACGGGACGAGCTGGTGCGGCGCGCCGGGCGGAAGCGCTAAATCTCCCGCCCACTCGGTGTTGCGTTCTAGAGCACGAACTTGCTGAGGTCGCTGTCGCCGGCAAGCACCCCAACCTTTTCGCGAACAAAGGCCGCGTCGATGGTGATGGTCTCGCCCGCCTTGTCGGGGGCCTCGAAGCTGATGTCTTCGACCAGTCGCTCCATGACAGTCTGAAGGCGGCGGGCGCCGATATTTTCGACCGAGCCGTTGACCTTGACCGCAGCGTCGGCAATCGCCTCGATGGCATCGGAGGTGAAATCCAGCGTTACTCCCTCGGTGCCCATCAGCGCCACATATTGCTTAATGAGACTGGCCTCGGTGTCATTGAGGATGCCAATGAAATCCTCGCGCGTGAGAGCCTTGAGTTCGACCCGGATGGGTAGGCGGCCCTGTAGTTCGGGCAGGAGATCGCTGGGCTTGCTGACGTGGAAGGCGCCAGAAGCGATAAAGAGGATGTGGTCGGTGTTGACCGGGCCATATTTGGTCGAGACGGTGGTGCCTTCGATCAACGGCAGCAGGTCGCGCTGCACACCTTCACGGGACGGACCGCCCTGGGCACCGCCTTCGCGATGGGCCACCTTGTCGATCTCGTCGATGAAGACGATGCCGTGGTTTTCCACGAGCTCGATGGCTTCGCTCTTGAGCTGGTCCTGATCGAGCAGCTTGTCGGCTTCTTCAGCGATCAGCGGCTCATAGGCGTCCTTGACCTTGACCTTGCGTTTGACGCCGCGCCCACCCATGGCCTGCTTGAACATATCGGATAGATTGATCATGCCGATGCCGCCATTGGGCATGCCCGGGATGTCGAACCCCGAAGGAGCCGCCGGGGTCATCTCGATCTCGATTTCCTTGTCGTCGAGTTCGTTCTCGCGCAGCTTGCGACGGAAGCTATCGCGCGTTGAGGGGGCAGCGGAGGAGCCGACCAGCGCATCAAGCACGCGTTCTTCGGCATTGTGGTGCGCCTGCGCCTGCACGTCACGGCGGCGCTTGTCACGGAGCACGGTGATGCCGGCTTCTACAAGATCACGGATGATCTGCTCGACGTCGCGGCCGACATAGCCCACTTCGGTGAACTTGGTGGCTTCGACCTTGATGAAGGGAGCCTGCGCCAGCCGCGCGAGGCGGCGCGAAATCTCGGTCTTGCCCACGCCGGTGGGCCCGATCATCAGGATGTTCTTGGGGCTGACTTCGCGGCGCAATTCAGGGGGGAGCTGCTGGCGACGCCACCGATTGCGCAGCGCCACGGCCACGGCGCGCTTGGCATCATGCTGCCCCACGATGTTGCGGTCGAGCTCGGAAACGATCTCGCGCGGGGAAAAATTGGTCTCACTCATTGGTCTTCTCCAGGTGCCTTGTCGAGAAAGCGCACCATCTGGTGTTCGTCGATAAATCGACCGTTCACGAAAAGCGCACGGGGCTCCGTGCCGCAGATTGCAAATCCCGCCCGCTGGTAGAGCCGGATAGCGGGGGTGTTGTAGGTGCCAACGCCGAGATGGAGCTGGATCACGTGGTGCCGGGCATGTTCCACCACGGCGTCGATCAGCGCCCTCGCCAAACCGGTACCGCGACCCTCGGGCCGGACATAGACCGAGATCATGTCCGCGGCGTGCCGCGCCTTGATGCCTTCGCGGCGGGCAAAGGCGACTACGCCGAGGAGCGCCCCGTCCGGGCCAAAACCACCGAACACGGCCAAGCGCTCGAGGATGGCGCGGTAGTAGGTTTCCGGCTGTCCGCTGGTCTCCTCATAGGAGGAGCCGAAAGCTTCGGGCGCCTCCCGCAAGCCCTCGAGCCGAATGGCCCGATAGGCGTCGAGATCAGCGACGGTCAGCCGCCGGACGGAACGTGTCACGCGCCCAGCTCGATAGCTTCGAGCGTAACATTGCCGTTGGTGTAGACGCAGATCTGCTCGGCGATCTTCATGGCCTGCCGAGCAATATCCTCAGCGTCCATCTCGGTGTTCTGCGCCAATGCCAGCGCCGCCGAGAGGGCGTAGTTGCCGCCAGAACCAATGGCGGTAACGCCATAGTCAGGGGTAAGGACGTCGCCGGTGCCGGTGAGGACCAGGGTCTCGCTCTTGTCGGCCACGATCATCATGGCTTCAAGCTTGCGCAGATAACGATCGGTGCGCCAGTCCTTGGCCAGCTCGACGGCAGCGCGCATCAACTGGTCGGGGTATTGCTCGAGCTTGGTTTCGAGCCGCTCGAATAAGGTGAAGGCGTCGGCGGTCGCGCCGGCAAAACCGCCGATAACCTTGCCATTAGCAAGACGGCGAACCTTCTTGGCGCCATGCTTCATCACGGTCTGGCCCATGGAAACCTGGCCATCGCCGGCCACCACGACCTTTTTGCCCTTGCGCACGGAAACGATCGTCGTCCCGTGCCAGCCGGGAAATGTGTTCTCACTCATTGGGGGAAGTACTCCGAACTGTCGCGTACTATTTAGGAGGCAGACGGATGATTGCAACCGGCGTGCGAATGCGCCCGCCCGAGCGGGTCGCGGTAAGCGGCAATGGCGAGACCCCGGTCTCGAATGATTTTGTGAGTAGTGAAACCAAGGTCTCGCCACTGCGCCGGGGTTTTTTCGCAGGTCCACCACGCTGTGTCCCAAACACAGCTGCTGACAAGCCCACGTGATGAAGGCGACCCTTCATCCCCAGCTGTCCCCACGCTCATCACTCGTCATGATCGCGCTCTGGCGCGGGGATGGGTGGAGTATGGCAGAGCTTCAAGCGACGGGGAGAAGATGGATAAGTGGAATAGTTCACGCCGGTGGGAAGCAACGCAATCTTTATGGCTTTAGGCCCATCTGCTAAGAAGCCCCGCATTCCGGAGACCGACCATGCGCACCGCCACTATCGCCCGCCAAACCAACGAGACCGAGATCTCCGTCTCGATCAATCTCGACGGCACCGGCGTTCATCAGATGGCGACCGGCGTCGGCTTCTTCGACCACATGCTGGACCAGCTGAGCCGTCATTCGCTGATCGATATGGACGTGTCCTGCAAGGGTGATCTGCATATCGACTTTCACCACACGGTGGAGGATGTCGGCATCGCGCTCGGCCAAGCCATCAAGCAGGCCCTGGGCGACAAGAAGGGCATCCGCCGCTATGCCTCGAGCGACCTGCCGATGGACGGGACGTTGACGCGCGCGGCGCTCGATGTGTCGGGCCGGCCCTTTCTCGTGTTCCGGGCCGAGTTCTCGCGCGACAAGATCGGCGAGATCGACACCGAGCTCTTCCGCGAATTCTTCCAGGCCTTCGCGATGAATGCTGGCATCACGCTCCACCTCGAGAACTTCTACGCCGACAACAACCATCATTTGGCCGAGTCGATGTTCAAGGCCGTGGCGCGCGCGCTGCGGGAGGCGGTGGAGATCGACCCCCGTGCCGGAGATCGGGTGCCCTCGACCAAGGGAACCCTCTGAGGCTTTCGCTGCCGGGGCTTTTGCACTAAGTCAGCCTCGATCAGCTTGTATCCTCTTAAGTCCGAGGCTGCGCGAGCCGTGCCGTGCGGCCGCACCTGCCCAAGAGGACAATTGCGTCATTGGAGAGTGTCTTGACCCTCTATGCCATTTTCGATCCTAAGCTCGGTGCAGCTGCCGTGCCTGCAGCGATTCCGGACCGGTTCTCCTGGCTTGCGGCACTCCTGCCACCGATCTTTGCCTTGGTGTATGGCTTGTGGCTGGAGTTGCTCGCCTTTATCGCCCTGGTGCTGGCGCTGCGATTGAGCTGGGGCTGGCTGGGTGAGGACGCGGTCGTGGCGCTCTATTTTCTGGTGACAGTCGCCATCGGGTTTGCCGCGCCCGGACTACGGCGGCAGGCGCTGCGGCGCCGCGGCTGGCGCTACCGGGGCGAGATGGTCGCCCCCAGCATGGAATTGGCGCAGTTGGAGGCCCTACGATGAGTGCTGTCACGATCATTGATTATGGGGCGGGCAATCTACACTCGGCCGCCAAGGCGTTCGAGCGCATGGCGGTGGCCGTCGGCGAAATCGAAATCCTCGTGACCGCCGATCCTGAACAGGTCCGCAGCGCTGACCGCATCATGCTGCCCGGAGTTGGGGCCTTTGCCGATTGCAAGGCCGGTCTCGACGCCGTGCCGGGGATGGTAGAGGTGCTCGAGGAGCGGGTGATCCGCGCTGGCGTGCCTTTTCTGGGCGTCTGTGTCGGCATGCAGCTGATGGCCTCGGAAGGTCGCGAGAAGGCGGTAACCCCGGGCCTTGGCTGGATCCCCGGGGCGGTCGAGAAGATCCGACCGACTGACCCTGCCCTCAAGATCCCGCACATGGGGTGGAACACCATCGACATCGCTCACCCCCATGAGCTCTTGACGGGTATTGCCGGTGGCCCCGACGGTCTCCATGCCTATTTCGTCCATTCCTACCATCTGGTGGCGGAAGACGAGAACATGCGGGTAGCGACGACGGATTATGGTGGACCGCTGACCGCCTGTGTCGCGCGTGACAATATGTTTGGCGCGCAGTTCCATCCGGAGAAGTCGCAGACACTAGGTCTGCGGCTGATCGAGAATTTCATGAGGTGGACGCCGTGAGGCACCCCCAGTCGACCTCCCCCTTCAAGGGGGAGGAGGCGCATCCAGTTCTTGGCACCCTCCTGCCGCCCGCCCATTCTCTCTTCCGCCGATCGGGAGATTGGGTGGCGGTAAAATCCCGGAGCTTTTCCGCATGATCCTTTTTCCCGCCATCGATCTCAAGGACGGCCAGTGCGTGCGCCTCAAGCTAGGCGACATGGCCCAGGCGACCATCTTTAATGACGATCCGGCTGCCCAGGCCAAGAGCTTCGAGGATCAGGGCTTCGAGTATCTGCACGTTGTTGATCTCAACGGCGCCTTTGCCGGCGAGAGCGTCAATGGCTCTGCGGTCGAAGCCATTCTCAAAACGGTCAGTTTTCCGGTGCAGCTCGGCGGCGGTATTCGCACGCTCCATCACATTGAAACTTGGCTCGAAAAGGGGCTGGCGCGGGTGATCCTCGGCACCGTGGCAGTGCGGGATCCGGCGCTGGTCAAGGAAGCCGCGCGGCGTTTTCCCGGTCAGGTGGCGGTGGGCATCGACGCGCGGAGCGGCATGGTTGCGGTGGAAGGTTGGGCCGAGACCTCCGAGCTATCGGTCATCGAACTGGCCAAGCGTTTTGAGGGCGCAGGCGTTGCCGCCATCATTTATACCGACATTGATCGGGACGGTGTTTTGGCCGGCATCAATTGGGAGTCTACACTAGAGCTGGCGCGGGCTACTTCCATTCCGGTGATCGCCTCGGGTGGCCTCGCCTCCATGGACGATATCGAGCGCATGACCCAGCCGGACTATCGGGTGCTGGCAGGCGCTATTTCCGGCCGGGCGCTCTATGATGGCCGGATTGATTCACGTGAAGCACTGGCCCGGCTCAAGGCGGCAGCGTGAGCATGCCCGTTTTCCTGCGCCGTTTTCCCTGGGCTTTCCACGCCACGTTTCTCACGGCTGCCCTGGCGTTCGCTGTCTGGCCGATCGTGTCCGTTGTCCTGGCAATCGTCCTCGCTGATGCCAATGGGTGTGAAATCGGTGAAATGGCTCCCCTGCCCTGCCCGGTTCTGGGCCCCGACATCGGCGGGCTGCTCTATGCCATGAAAGGCCTCTCCTGGCTGGCGGTGATGACCCTGCCGCTCGGCGGTGGCGCGCTGATCGCCTGGACGGCTGTCTTCATCATCCATCTGCTTGCCTGGCGGCGACTTCGCCTGGCGGCGTGAGTTCACCTTTGTGGTATCCTGACCCATGACCCTCAAGACCCGCCTCATTCCCTGCCTTGATGTCGCCGGTGGCCGCGTGGTCAAGGGCGTGCAGTTCGTCGACCTGGTGGATGCCGGTGATCCGGTCGCAGCTGCCATCGCCTATGATGCAGCCGGTGCTGATGAACTGACTTTTCTCGATATCGCCGCCAGCCATGAAGGGCGGGAGACCATCTTCGATGTGGTGGCGCGGACGGCCGAGCATTGCTTTATGCCCGTGACGGTGGGCGGCGGCGTCAGGAGCATCGAAGACATTCGCCGGCTGCTGCTGGCGGGGGCCGACAAGGTGGCCATCAACTCGGCTGCGGTGAACGATCCCGATTTCATCGCGCGCGCGGCCGACAAGTTCGGCAATCAGTGCATCGTCGTGTCGGTTGATGCCAAGCAGCGGCTGGAGCAGCGCGCCGGCGGCGACAACCGGTCCGAGTGGGAGATCTATACCCATGGGGGCCGCAAGCCGACCGGCATCGATGCGGTGGAATTCGCCAGCCGCATGGTTGAGCGTGGGGCGGGCGAATTGCTGGTGACCTCGATGGATCGGGACGGCACCAAGTCCGGCTTCGACCTCAAGCTCACCCGTGCCATCGCCGATGAAGTCGAGGTGCCGGTGATCGCCTCAGGCGGCGTCGGCACGCTGGAGCATTTGGTGGAAGGCGTGAAGGAGGGCCATGCCAGCGCCGTGCTTGCCGCCTCCATTTTCCACTTTGGGACCTTCACCATTCCCCAGGCCAAGGCCTATCTGCGTGAGCATGGCGTCGACGTGCGCATGGACCCGGCCGCCTGAGCGGGCAAGGTTGCGGGTGACGGCGCAGAGCTTTTGCACTATGCGTCGGCTCCAATAGCCTGCCGCAGCATCTTCTCCTGGGACCGCCGGATGACGCTTGAAGAACTCGAAGCCCGCATAGCGACCCGGGCCGAAGCCTCGCCCGAGGAGAGCTACACCGCCAAGCTCATCGCCCGCGGCATGAACAAGGCGGCCCAGAAGCTGGGTGAGGAGGCTACCGAAGCGGTGATTGCGGCCGTTACCGGCGACCGGCCCGAGCTCGTCAAGGAATCTGCCGATGTGCTCTATCATCTCCTCGTCGTGCTGCGCGCCGCCGAGGTGCCGTTGAGCGAAGTCATGGCCGAGCTGGACCAGCGAACGGTGCAGTCCGGCCTTGCCGAAAAGGCTGCGAGGACAACGCCGTGAACGCCGCCGCCCGTTCCGCTCCGGCGCCGTATCATCACTTCACCAAGGCCGAGTGGAGCGCACTGCGTGATGGCCAGCCCATGACGCTGAGCGCAGCCGACATCGAGCGCCTGCGCACGCTGTCCGATCCGATTTCGCTCGAGGAAGCCGAGGAAGTCTACCTGCCGCTGACGCGGCTCCTCTCCTACTATGTGGAGGCCATCCAGGGTCTCCATCGCGTATCCACGCGCTTTCTCGACAAGCCCGACCAGAAGGTGCCGTTTATCATCGGCGTCGCGGGTTCGGTGGCAGTGGGCAAGTCGACCACCGCGCGCATCCTGCAGGCGTTGCTGCAGCGCTGGCCGGCTAGTCCCCAGGTCGACCTCGTCACCACCGATGGGTTCCTCTACTCCAATGCCGAGCTGACCCGGCGCGGCATCATGGAGCGCAAGGGCTTTCCCGAGAGCTATGACCGCGGCCGCTTCGTGCAGTTTTTGGCAGATATCAAGTCAGGCAAGGCCAATGTGACGGTGCCGGTCTACTCACACCTTGTCTACGACGTCGTGGAGGGTAGTGAGATCGCCATCGACCGGCCCGATATCCTCATTGTCGAGGGGCTCAATATTCTCCAACCGGGCGAACTTCCCAAGACCGGCCGCCCGATCCTTTTCGCTTCGGATTTCATCGACTTCTCCGTCTATATCGACGCCGAGACGGAGGACCTCGAAGCCTGGTTCATCGAGCGGTTCTTCCGGCTGCGCGATACCGCCTTTCGCGACCCCAATTCGTTTTTCCGTCGCTTCGCCGAAATGGACGACGCGGAAGCGGGTGAGTTCGCCCGCATGGTGTGGCGGACGATTAACCTGCCCAATCTGCTGGACAACGTGCTGCCGACGCGCGGCCGTGCCGACCTGATCCTCAAAAAGGGCAAGGACCATCTGATCGAGGATGTGCAGTTGCGGCGCGTCTAATAGGTGCCCGGCTGCGGCTGGCTGAGGATGATCTGGTTGCCATCCCCGTCACGAAACTTGGCCGTCTTAAAAAAATCGCCGACCGACTTGGCGACCGGCGTCAAGCCATGCAGGCTCAGCCGGCCCAGCTCTTCGGCGAGATCGCCGACAATGAGCGTGACCATGGAGGCACCAGCCCTGTCCGCATCTGTGACCACCTGGACCCAGCCTCCTGCCGCCGTCTTCCACTCGGCCACATCATTCATGGGCCTGGCATCGGGAGCGCGCCCGAACAGCACCTCGTAGAAATCGAGTGCATCCGCAACGTCTTCCACGGCGATGGCGGCGAGGGCATTGGTGATGGTCATAGAGCATCCTTCTGCAGTGTCGCGAAGCAGTAGACTAGCACAAGCTGGAGCCGGGTGCAGCGGTTGGCGTTTGTTCATGGCGCTGCTAAGAGACCGTGCGAATAGGGGAATTGCAGATGGCGGGTTTGAAGGTTGTCGTAGCCGGAGCCGGCGGACGCATGGGCGCGGCCAATATCCGCGCCGTCACCGCGCACCCGCATTTGGAACTGCATGCGGCATTGGAACGCGCCGGCTCGGCCGCAGCCGGACGTGACGCCGGGAGCCTTGTTGGGCTGGAGCCGCTGGGCGTGGAAGTGACCTCCGACTTTGCGGCTGCGGTGCAAGGCGCCGACGTTATCATCGATTTCACCGCTCCTGGCCCAACCGTGGAACACGCCCAGGCAGCGGCCGCTCAAGGCTTGGTCCATATCATCGGCACGACCGGCTGCTCGGAGGCCGATGATCGCGCGGTTACTCAGGCTGCGCAGGCTGGGGCGCGGATCGTGAAATCCGGTAATTTCTCGATGGGCATGGTGCTGCTTGCAAGCCTTGTCAAAAAGGCGGCAGCGGCGCTGGCCGAATACGACATCGAGATCCTTGAAATGCACCATGGGCGGAAGGTCGATGCGCCTTCCGGGTCTGCCCTGATGCTGGGCGAAGCGGCAGCAGCGGGCCGGGAGATCGACCTCAAGCAGCATTCGGTGCGGGTTCGCGACGGCCATACCGGGCCGCGGGAAGCCGGTACGATCGGCTTTGCAACATTGCGTGGCGGCACTGTTGTGGGCGATCACTCGGTGATCCTGGCCGGCCCGTCGGAACGGGTGGAACTCAGCCATCGTGCCGAGGACCGGGCGATTTTTGCCAACGGCGCCCTGCGGGCAGCGCTTTGGGCGCATGAACAGGCACCCGGACTTTATTCCATGGCCGACGTGCTCGGCCTTAACGATTGACAAGGACAGACAGATGACCGGCACTTTGATCCTCGTGCGGCACGGCCAGAGCGAGTGGAACCTGAAGAACCTCTTCACCGGCTGGCGCAATCCGAACCTAACGGAGAAAGGCATCGAGGAGGCCCGCGCTACGGGCAAGGCCATCAAAGGGGCCGGAATCGTGCCCGACCTCTACTACACCTCCGCCCTGCGTCGGGCACAGCACACGCTCGACCTGATGCTTGAGGAGATGGGCGTCGACAATGTCACCATCACCCGCAACATTGCGCTGAATGAGCGGGACTACGGGGATCTCGCCGGGCTCAACAAGGACGATGCGCGCGAAAAATGGGGCGAAGAGCAGGTCCATATCTGGCGCCGGTCCTATGATGTACCGCCTCCGGGTGGCGAGAGCCTCAAGGACACGGCGGCCCGCACCCTGCCCTATTACGAAAGCGAGATCTTGCCCCAGCTGCAGGCCGGCAAGACCGTCCTTATTGCTGCCCACGGCAATTCGCTGCGGGCACTCGTGATGGCGATCGAGGGACTGACGCCCGATGAGATCCTCGCCCGCGAGATTGCTACCGGCGAACCGACCGTTTACGAGATCGGCGGCGACGGCAAGCTCGAGCGCAAGGTGACGCTGCACGCACCTGCGTAAGCAGCAGGATTCACGTGAAACTCAGTGGCGGGCGGAAATAACGCCTGCCTCCCACCCCAAGATCGCGCGCTTGCGCGGCACGCCCCAATGATAGCCGGTGAGCGCACCGCTGGCCCCCACCACCCGATGACAGGGCACAACGAAGCTAACCGGGTTCTTGCCCACGGCGGCGCCAACTGCGCGCGAAGCGGTGGGACGGCCGATCTGGTTGGCGACGCTCTGATAGGTGGTGGCACGTCCCACCGGGATCTTAAGCAGCGTCTCCCAGACTTTCACCTCGAAATCGGTGCCGATCAGCACCACGCGGACCGGCTGCTCCGCCGACCACCGGCTGGGCTCAAAAATCTGCGCGACCAACGGCGCCAAGCGGGCATCCTCGCGGTGAAACCGCGCATTGGGCCAGCGTCGCGCCAGATCCTGAAATGCCTGCTCGATCGTGGTATCGGCGTCGGCAAAGCCCAGGCCCGAGATACCGTATTCAGTGGCCGTGGCGACCGCCGTGCCGAAGGGCGACGGCGCCACGCCCCACATCATGTCGCATCCTGCTCCGCCGGCGCGGAAAACGCCGGGGGGCATGGCTTCATAGGTGACGAAGAGATCATGCAGCCGCGAGGTCGATGACAGGCCCACCTCATAGGTGGTGTCGAGCACGCTTTCCTGCGCCCGCAGCAGCGATTTGGCATGATCAAGAGCGACGGCTTGCGCGAAACTCTTGGGAGAGAGCCCACACCAGCGCCGGAAAAGGTCGGTAAGCTGCCGCTCGCTCAACCCCACCCCGCGGGCAAAGCCGGGCAGATCGGCAACGTCCGGCCCGTTCTCGGACAGGTAGCGAATGGCTGAACGGATGATGTCGTAATCATCCGCAGCGGAAAAAGGCGTGATCTGGTTCATCTTGGTGCACCCACACTAGCAGTGATGCCTGGGTGCTCACTAGGGGAACCCGACGTGTGAGGCGACCCGGTTTTGACAGGCGCTCAAGCCGCCACGCGCGCCCGGCGCAAGGCCGTGCCGAAAGCTCGAGCGAAGCTCGACTTTTCATCTGGATGCATAAAGACGCCGATTTCAATGGCTTCCTTGCCATTGCGCAGGCACATGGTCTGCGTCTTCTCGTTTTCATCGCGCGTGAGCAAGAGGCGCACCTGCTTTGGATCAAAGCGACGCAGGTCGCGGCTGCCATTGACGTCGATGGCCAGGATTTCGAGTTGGTCGGGCCAGAGCGTTATCTGTTCGCAGCGCTTGCCCTGGCGCAGCGAGACATGGAGCGCCACGGCAATGGCCACCACATCGAGCCCCATGAAGCCGACGATCGGCCAGGCACCCAGGGAAAAGAAAGCTAAACCGGGTATCAGTGCCAGCCCGGCCACCAGGGCAATAACGATGCGCTTACCGCGCGCATCGAGCGAACGGTGTGGCGTCAGCTTGGCCGAGAACAGGGGCTGTGTTGTTGTGGCTTGCATCGGCATGGCAGTCTCGTTGATTAACTATAGCCGCAGATTCGAGCCCAAGACCATGGTGCAGCCCCAAAAAGTGAAGAGCCTGCCCAAGGCTGACATCGAGGCGATCTTCCGCCGCTTCCACGAGATCGAGCCAGATCCCAAGGGTGAACTCGACTATAACAATGCATTTACCCTGCTGGTTGCAGTTGTTCTTTCAGCACAAGCAACCGACGCGGGCGTGAACAAGGCAACCAAGCAGCTTTTTGCCCTGGCGCCCTCCCCGGCAGCCATGGTGGCTCTAGGGGTCGAGCGCATCGAGAACCTGATCAAGACCATCGGGCTCTTTCGCACCAAGGCCAAGAATGTCTACGCGCTGGCGCAGCAATTGCTGGAACGGCACGGCGGCGAAGTGCCAGAAGAGCGCGAGGCGCTCGAGGCGCTCCCAGGCGTGGGGCGCAAGACGGCCAATGTGGTGCTCAACATCTGGTTCAAGCAGCCCACCATTGCCGTGGATACGCACCTTTTTCGCGTCGGCAACCGCACGGGGCTGGCGCCAGGAGCTAATCCGTTGGCTGTGGAGCAAGTCCTGGTTAAAGTGGTGCCCAAGCCTTATCTACTGCATGCGCATCATTGGCTGATTTTGCACGGACGCTATATCTGCAAGGCAAGAACGCCCGAATGCTGGCGCTGCCCTATTGCCCAGTGGTGCCGCTATAAGCCGAAGACCCCGGCTCCTAAGACATCCAGCCAGCGGATCTAGGTCACGCCATAGCCGCGCGCCATGGCAGCGGCGAAGATCAGGACCAGGACGAAGACCCCCGCCTGCAGGTGCACAAAGCGCCGAGCCGTGGTCAGGTCTCCTGCCGATGGCACAAAACTGGGTTCACTCGCGAGTGACTTGGCCCAGCTGCGGAATTTGAGAGTGGGCGGAATGCTGAGTAGCCCCACCGCGATGAAGGCCGCCATCTTTCCCCAAAAGGAATGGTTGGAAAGGTAGAACTCGACACCGCTGGCGCCGAAGAAAACCCGGAGCACGCCAATTGCGATCACCAGCAGGGCAATAGCGCCATAGGCGGCGTCGAGCCCCGCGAGTTGCCGGATAGTGGCGCCCGCAAGCCCCGGCCGTACCAAGGCGAACTCGGCAGCTAGCACGCCAGCCAGGGTGAAAACCGCAAGATGGTGGGCAATGGCGAGGACGAGGTCTAGCATAGTCACATTACGCCTAAAGTTGACAGTGTTTACACAGTCAGGCACGAAGTAAACAATGTCAACATCGTCTAACTCCCCTTATCATCATGGCAACCTCAGGCAGGCGCTGCTGGAAGCCGCGCTCATCATTTTGGCTAAGGAAGGAGAAGCCGGGCTGGGTCTCCGTGATCTGGCTCGCGCCGTCGGTGTTTCTCCCGCGGCCCCCTATAGGCACTTCGATAGCCGGGCGGCGCTCCTCGAGGCGCTGGCGGTGACCGGCTTCCAGCGGTTTACTCTGGCCATGGAAACGGTGGCGGCAAGCCAGCCGCACAATCCCATGGCGGCGATGGGCAAGACCTATGTGAAGTTCGCGCTGGAAAACCCCAACCTCTTCCGGCTGATGTTTTCGCCGCAACTGCGCAAGGACAAGCGGCCGGGCCTCCGCATAGCGGCGGATGCAGCCTATCGGACGCTGCGCCATATCACTGGTGGCGATGTCGGCGAGACCCGCGTGGCAGCCCTCGCTGCCTGGGCGCGGGTCCATGGACTCGCCGTGTTGCTGCTCGATGGGCAGATTGCCATGGAGGCGGGCGAGGATCTCGAAGCGCTGATCAGCGAGATCATCGGGCAGGACTAGCTTGGTTGCGCCGGTGCCAGCGATCCTCTAAACCGGCTCCCGGCCTTTTCCCGCGCGCCCGGACCCTTGCATGACCCAGACCCGCTTCGACGTCCTCACCATCGGCAATGCCATTGTCGACATCATTGCGCCGGTGGAGGCGGGCTTTATCGAGGCGGAGGGCATGAAGAAGGGCATCATGCACTTGATCGAGGCCGACCGGGCGCTTGACCTTTATGGCCGCATGTCAGCCGACAAGCAGCAGATTTCGGGCGGCAGCGCGGCCAACACGGCAGCCGGTGTTGCCTCGCTGGGCGGCCGCGCCGCCTTTGTCGGCAAGGTGGCCCAGGACGAACTGGGGGACTTCTTTGAGGCCGAGTTCAAGGATATCGGAGTCCATTACGGTACCGAGCGGCTGATCCATGGCTCGCCTACCGCGCGCTCAATGATCTTCGTTTCCGAAGAAGACGGCGAGCGGACCATGAACACTTATCTGGGTGCCTGCCAGCAGCTGACCGAAGCCGACATTGTCGAGGACGAAATCGGCGGCTCGGCAATCACCTATATGGAAGGCTTTCTTTGGGATCCGCTGGAAGCCAAGAAAGCCTTCGTGCTTGCCGCGCACTACGCACACAAGAACGAGCGAGCCGCGGCCTTCACCCTGTCGGATCCGTTCTGCGTCGACCGCTATCGCGCCGAATTCCTTGACCTCATCCGGTCCAAGACCATCGACTATGTCTTCGCAAATGTGCACGAGCTGAGATCGCTCTACCAGACCCAGGATTTGGGCGAGGCTGTGCGGCAGATTGCGGTGGATGCCGAGCTGGCGGCGATCACCATGGGCGCCGATGGCGCCATGGCGATCCACAATGGGGAGGTGATCTCGGTGCCCGCCTTCCCCGTCGACAAGGTGGTGGATGCAACCGGCGCCGGCGACCTTTTCGCCTCGGGCTTCCTCTTAGGCATCGCGCGCGGACAGACACTGGACTCTGCGCTCAAGACCGGGTGTCTCGCCGCCTCGGAAGTGATCAGCCATTTCGGCGCGCGTCCGCAGATTGCGCTGACCGAGCTCACCCGCGCCCATGGGCTGGCGGGCTAGTTCAGCCGAGAATGGCTTGGGTTTGTTCCAAGGCGGCGGAAGTGTCTCCGTTTGGCCGAAACTCGAGACCACAATAGCCGGCATAGCCCTGTCCCACGAGCCAGTCGAGGCTGCGCTTGAGCGGCAAGTGTCCCGTGCCGGGCTGCTGGCGCCCAGGATGATCGGCGACGTGGATATGGGCGACGCGGTCGACGCGTCCCGCCAGGACCTCTTCGGTGCGCTCGCCCATCACGATGGAATGGTAGAGATCGTAGAGGATGGCGATTTCCGGCCGGGCCACATCGTCGATAATGTCGAGCGCTTCAGCTGTGCTGGGCAGGAAGTAGCCGGGGTGATCCACCAGGGTGTTGAGAGGCTCCACCGCCAAGCGCACATCCGAGCCGGCCAGAACTTTGGCTGACCGAGCCAGTGCTTCGGTGAGGGCGTCGCGCTGCTGCGTGCGGGAGACCCCATCGCGCTCCGGCCCTGCCTGCGCAATCAGCACCGGGGCTCCGAGCCTTCGCGCGACGTCCAGACTGGTGGCTAGGCCGTCGAGAAAGCGCTGGTGGTCATCGGGGTCGGTCAGGGTGGCGAAGGGCTCGGCGACAAGTCCGGCCAGCGGCAGCCCCGTTGCATCCAGAGCCGCCGCGATGGCGTCGAGGTCCTTGTTGGACCAGAACCAGAACTCGACGGCATCAATACCCGCTGCTTTGGCGAGATAGATGCGCTGCGCTACCTCCACCGTTTCGTGGGTAAACAGCATGTCGATGCAGGCGGAAAAGCGCGTCATGCGAGGCGCGTGCCACCACTCTCTATTTCGGCGCGGATGGCATCCGCCGCGGCGCGGGGATCGGGCGCCTCGATAATGGGACGAGCGACGACCAGGTGGGTGGCCCCAGCGGCGAGTGCCTGGGCTGGACCCATGACGCGCTTCTGGTCGCCCTTCTCGGCCCCCGCCGGCCGAATTCCGGGGGTGACGATGGAAAGCCCAGGGCCCACGATAGTGCGGACCATCTCGGCTTCATGGGGCGATGCGACCACGCCGCCGATACCCGCATCGCGCGCCTGTTGCGCCCGCAACGCCACGAGCCCCGCAGCGTCCTTGGCGTAGCCGGCGTCTTTCACGTCGGCATCATCCATGGAGGTGAGGACCGTAACGCCGAGCACCGAAAGGTTTGACCCCGCTGCAGCTTTGGCCGCGGCGCGCATCGCCTTGGGATAGGCATGGACGGTCAGCATGGTCGCGCCGGTCTCGGCGATCGCGGCCACCCCTTTTTCAACCGTGTTGTCGATGTCGAGGAGCTTGAGATCGAAAAACACCTTCTTGCCCTCGGCCAGGAGAGCCTTGCCCAGGGCATAGCCGTCAGCGCCATAGAAGCACTGGTAGCCGATCTTGTAGTAATCGACGCTATCGCCCAGGAGCGCGACGATCTCCTCAGCGCGGGCGCGTGACGCAACGTCGAGGCCGACAATCAACTGACCGGGCATGGCTTCTCCTCCATCGTGATGTGGCTCCGCGATAGAGCATGGCCCCCAGAGGCGCAAGCGCGCTAGCACATCCAGCCGGGGGACAGATCCTCCATGCGCATCCAGTCGGTATGGAGCTTGGGAGAATCTGTGTCGAAGACGAAGCAGTTGCCGCCACCGGGACCGGCATGGTGCTGATCCTCTCTCCTGCTGATCGGCCGATTGGCCAGGTGGCATTTCAGCAGCGTGCCGACGGCTCCGTGGCCACAGAAGATCGCATGGGTGCCGGATGGGACATTAGCGAGGGCACGACCGACCGCGTCGACGATGCGACGCTGCGCGTCAATTGCTCGTTCCCAACCATCCGCACTCTCCTCCGGCTGGGCAAAGAAACGGTCGGCTGTGGCTTCAAACAAGGGTGGCGGCAGGAAGCCCGTCGCGCTGCGATCGTTCTCGCCCATGCGGTGGTCGCTGGCGAACTCAGTGCCGGCCGCGAGCGCGATCAGTACGGCAAGCTCCATCGCCTTCCGCTCATCGCTCGCGAAAACCTTGGCACCGGGAGGCACTACGCCGCTCCGGGCAAAGGCTTCGGCGCGGTGGCGGCCTTCTGCCGAGAGGCCCCAGCGCGGCACCGGCACATCTGGGTCCATCTCAACTTGTGGATGGGTGACGTAGAGGGCTCGTGTCATCAATTGACGCCATAGCGCAGCAAATCGGCGACGATCTGGTCGATTTTGCGCTGGATCGCTGGTTCGGTCGGATTGCCCTCGGCGTCCAGAGCCTGCTCGTCGGGCCCGATGCCGAGCAAGGTGGGCACCACCAACGCGCCGATCTTGGAGAGCGTATCGCGCAAATGGCTGAGAGCGAAGATGGTACCGTACTTGCCCGAACTTACCCCGCCTATGGCAAAGAGGGGGTGGCGAAATGGACTGGGCCGCTGCCGGCTGAGCCAGGAGATGGTGTTGACGAGGAGCGGCGGCAGACCGCCATTATACTCGGGCGTCGCGATAAAGACGATGTCATGGCTCCGAAAGAGCTCAGCCAAGCGCGGCGCCGCCTCGGGAACATGATCGGGCTCTAGGTCCTCGTTGAAGATGGGCATGGGGAAGTCGGCAAGGCTGAGCGATGTCACCTCGACACCTGCGGCTGTGAGCTTGCGGTCCATATGCGCTTGCAAGCGGCGGTTGATCGAGCCGGTGCGGATGGAGCCCGAGAGGGTAAGCGCTGTCTTCATCCATTTCCTCGCAGCCTGTCGAATATGCCACCACCCAATCGTCGGAGGTGCAGAGTCACGAGCGAGACGCTAGTCTCGCCCCATCAGGAAGGAGACATCATGCCTGCTATGATTTTCGTCAATCTACCGGTAAGCAATCTCGACACCGCCATCGCCTACTACAAGGCGCTCGGCTTCAGCCAAAACCCGCAGTTCAGCGACGACACTGGCGCTTGTATGGTGATCAGCGACACCATCTATGTGATGGTGCTGACCCATGCCAAGTTCCGGCAGTTCTCCGACTTGCCAATCCCCGATGCCCGGGAGCAGCGGCAGGCGCTCTATGCCCTCTCCTGCGACAGCCGGGATGCGGTGGACCAGATCGCGGAGCGGGGCTTGGCAGCGGGGGGCCGCGAAACGCGGGAGCGCCAGGACATGGGCTTCATGTACTCACGCGCCATTGCCGACCCGGATGGGCACACCTGGGAGCATTTCTGGATGGACATGAGCCAGATGCCGACGGAGTAGTCAGCAGGCCTCCCACGGCCGGCGCTTCCAAACAGCGCCGGCGTATCCTGGGCCGCCTTCACACGACTGCCGAGAGATGCGGAGCTCAGGCTTCGAACATCTTCTTGAGTTTGTCGAAAAAGCCGTCGGAGGTCGGGCTGGTCTCCTGGGTCTCGAGGCGCGCGAACTCTTCGAGCAGTTCGCGCTGCCGGCGCGAGAGGTTCTGCGGTGTCTCGATATCGAGCTGGACATAGAGATCGCCGATGTCCTTGCTGCGCAGGACCGGCATGCCCTTGCCCTTGAGGCGAACCCGCTGCCCCGGTTGCGTACCGGCGGGCACCTTCACCTTGGCGCGCAGGGTGTCGAGCGTCGGCACTTCAAATTCACCGCCCAGGGCGGCGGTGCTCATGGAGATGGGAATACGCGCGAAGAGATCGGCGCCGTCGCGCTGGAAAAGATCATGCGGCTTGATGGAGACGAAGATATAGAGGTCACCCGGAGGGCCGCCCCGTACCCCTGCCTCGCCTTCATTGGCCAGCCGGATGCGGGTGCCGTCCTCGATGCCCTTGGGAACATCGACGCTCAGCTTACGATTTTCCTGCCGGCGGCCCTGGCCACCGCAGTCGGTGCAAGGCTGGTCCATCATCTCGCCGCGGCCTTGGCAGACGGGGCAAGTGCGCTCAATGGTGAAAAAGCCCTGGGCGGCGCGAACCTTGCCGTGGCCATTGCACTGGCGGCAGGTGTGCGTGCCGGTACCCGGCTTGGCGCCTGAGCCTTCACACGTGGTGCAGCCCACCAGCGTCGGCACATCGATTTCGACCGTGCGCCCTTCGAAGCTTTCCTCAAGGCTGATTTCGAGATTATAGCGCAGGTCCGAGCCGCGCAGGCGCGATGCGCCGCCGCCGGCGCCACGGCGACCACCGCCGCCCATGAAGTCGCCGAAAATGTCCTCAAAGATATCGGACATGGAGGACGAAAACTCGGGGCCGAATCCAGCGCCGCTGCGACCATTCTCGAAGGCGGCATGGCCGAACCGATCATAGGCCGCGCGCTTTTGCGGGTCCTTGAGCGTGTCGTAAGCCTCGCTGATCTCCTTGAACTTCGCCTCGGCGGCGGTGTCCCCCGGATTGCGGTCCGGGTGGTGCTTCATGGCGAGTTTGCGATAGGCGCTTTTGAGCGTCGCATCGTCGGCGCCCTTGGCGACGCCAAGCACCTCGTAGAAATCCTGTTTAGCCAAGTATTCGTCTCCGAAAGCCTTGCGGGCGCGCGGTCAAGCGCGCAGCGCCGCATCACTGGAAGCCCCAAGCTCCTCCTAGATGGCAATCGACCCCGCGCCCCGCAAGGGGTCGGGAGTCGCTGCAAGGAGAAACCAACATGGGGCCGCTCTTAGCAAGTGCGGCGCATAGGGGCAACCGAGGGACGTGCTTAGCTGCGTCGGCTGGGCGCAACGGCCCGCGCGAGAATGTCGGCGGCGTCGGCCTGGGCAAAGAGCGCCTTGGTCACCATGAGACCGAGCCCAAAAAAGCCCTGCGTCACGCCTTGGTACATCCGGCACTGCACCGATACACCAGCGCTTTCCAGCGCGTCGGCTAGGGCTTCCCCTTCGGAGCGAAGCGGATCGACGCCCGCAAGGATGATGGTCGCTGGCGCAACCCCAGCCCAATCGCTGCGCGATACCAGATCGATGTGCCGATCATGGATGGCGTCCTGCTCTTCGAGGAGGTGCCGGAAGCGCCAGCGCATCGCGGCAAGCCCGATGGGACGCACGCGTTGGCAGTCATTGTAGGACGGAGTGCCCAAATCGCTGCCGGCAATGGGATGGATCAGCAATTGGTGGAGCGGCTGGATGGTTCGCTCGTCTCGCGCCCGCAGCGCAACATTGGCGGCTAGGTTGCCACCAGCGTCTTCGCCGGCCACCACCAAGCGACGCGGGTCCACCCCGAGGGAACCGGCTTCGCTCAGCACCCAGCGCCAGGCCTGCCACGCATCCTCATGGGCTGCGGGGAACTTGTGTTCGGGCGCTAGTCGATAGCCGGCGGAGATCACCAGCGCTCCAGTACGTCGCGCGATCGCCCGTGCCGAGTCGTCATTGCTGTCGAGGCTGCCGGTGACAAAACCGCCGCCATGGAAGAACAGCACAGCTGGATTGAGCCGATTGAGGAGACCCACGGGTTTGTAGAGACGAACCGAGAGCTGCTGTTCGCCAGTATCGATGGTGAGGTTCTCGGTTTCCACTCCACCATCCTGCGGTCCCCGCATCTGCCGGGACAGAATGCTACGAACTGCATCGGTAAAGTTCGGTTGCCGCCGCGCCGACTGTGGCGAGCTATATTCGAGTGGACGGGCCCCTAGCTGCGTCATCGCGTCCAGCACATGTTTCATGTCGGCATCGAGCCGGCTCATGGCATCGCCATTTATCAGCTGTGCCAGCCGGCTAATCCCAGCGTCGGCAGATGTTGGTGCGGACTGTTCGCTCATGCGCGGCCCCAGGGCTTTTGTGACGTTGAGGTGAACGCGCCAATGGGCGGGAAGTTGGACTGCATTGCGCCGATTTCATGATTCACGTGGAACATGGTCGCATCACAAAGCAAAAGACCCGGCTTGCGCCGGGCCTTTTTTCGTCGAACCGAAGCTCTTAAGCAGACTTCTGGTCGTCGTCCTTGACCTCTTCGAAGTCGGCATCAACGACATCATCATCGTCGTCGCTGTTCTCCGAGCCGCTGGCCTTGGCTTCCGCTTCTGCCTGGCTGGCCTTGTACATGGCCTCACCGAGCTTCATCGAGGCCTGGGCAAGCGCTTCGGTCTTGTCCTTGATGGCCTCGGCATCGTCGCCCTCGAGCACACCGCGCAGGTCGGTGATCGCGGTCTCGATGGCGGCCTTGTCCTCGGCTGAAACCTTGTCGCCATATTCCTTGAGCGACTTTTCAGTCGAGTGGATCAGCGATTCGCCCTGGTTCTTGGCCTCAACCGCCTCGCGCTTGCGCTTGTCGGCATCAGCGTTCTGCTCGGCTTCCTTGACCATCTTTTCGATGTCGGCATCCGAGAGACCACCCGAGGCCTGGATGCGGATCTGCTGTTCCTTGCCGGTGCCCTTGTCCTTGGCCGAGACGTTGACGATGCCATTGGCGTCGATGTCGAAGGTCACTTCGATCTGCGGCACGCCGCGCGGAGCGGGGGGAATGCCGGCAAGGTCGAAATTGCCCAGGAGCTTGTTGTCCGCAGCCATTTCGCGTTCACCCTGGAACACGCGGATGGTCACGGCGCCCTGATTGTCCTCGGCGGTGGAGAACACCTGGCTCTTCTTGGTCGGGATCGTGGTGTTGCGATCGATCAGGCGGGTGAACACGCCACCCAGCGTCTCGATACCCAGCGACAGCGGGGTCACGTCGAGCAGCAGCACGTCCTTGACGTCGCCCTGCAGAACGCCGGCCTGGATGGCAGCACCAAGTGCCACCACTTCGTCGGGGTTCACGCCCTTATGGGGTTCCTTGCCGAAGAGCTGCTTGACGACTTCCTGGACCTTGGGCATGCGGCTCATGCCGCCCACCAGCACGACTTCGTCGATCTGGCTGGCCGAAACGCCGGCATCCTTCATGGCCTGCTTGCACGGCTCGATGGTCTTCTGGATCAGATCCTCGACCAGCGATTCGAGCTTGGAGCGGCTGAGCTTAAGCGTCAGGTGCTTGGGGCCCGAAGCGTCGGCGGTGATGAAGGGCAGGTTGATTTCGGTCTGGGTCGAGCTCGAGAGTTCGATCTTGGCCTTTTCCGCAGCTTCCTTGAGGCGCTGCAGGGCGAGCTTGTCGGAGCGAAGGTCAATGCCCTGCTCTTTCTTGAACTCGTCGGCGAGATAGTCGACCAGGCGCATGTCGAAGTCTTCGCCACCCAGGAACGTGTCGCCATTGGTGGACTTTACTTCGAAGACGCCGTCGCCGATCTCGAGGATCGACACGTCGAAGGTGCCGCCGCCAAGGTCGTAGACCGCGATGGTGCCAGTGTTCTTCTTGTCGAGGCCATAGGCCAGCGCGGCCGCAGTCGGCTCGTTGATGATGCGCAGCACTTCAAGGCCCGCGATCTTGCCGGCATCCTTGGTTGCCTGGCGCTGCGAGTCGTTGAAGTACGCGGGAACGGTAATCACGGCCTGCGTGACGGTCTCGCCGAGATAGGATTCAGCGGTTTCCTTCATTTTCTGCAGGATCATGGCCGAGACCTGCGAGGGCGAATACTTGTCGCCCGAGGCTTCTACCCACGCGTCGCCATTGTCGGCCTTGACGATCTTAAAGGGGACGAGGTTCTTGTCCTTGCTGACCACCTGGTCGTCAAAGCGGCGCCCGATTAGGCGCTTGACGGCAAACAGGGTGCCTTCGGGATTGGTGACCGCCTGGCGCTTGGCCGGCTGGCCCACGAGACGCTCGCCATCCTTGGAGAAGGCAACCATCGAGGGGGTGGTACGCGCCCCTTCCGCGTTTTCAATAACCTTAGGATTGGAGCCGTCCATCACTGCGACGCAGCTATTGGTGGTGCCCAGGTCGATACCGATGACTTTAGCCATTACTCTAGCCTCTCTTTCAGCAAAACCCTTCGTGAAACCCCTCTCGCGAAGCAGTCTCTGTGGCCGTGTGGCCGGGTTTCCCTTGCACTTGAAAAATGCGCCCGTTGCTGGGCTTGGGGCGTATATAGGGGGGGTGCCGAAAGGCTTCAAGCACGCCGATGGGAGTTTCTTGCCACCTCCGAGCTTGCTTTTTCACCGCGGTGAGCAGCCGCATCGGCCATGTGTCGTGTCGAACTTTTCTTCCCCACAGCAACCCACTAGAAACCAAGTCATGTTCGCCCCCGGTACAGTGCTGCTCCACGATACCCTTTCCCCCTCGGGGCGTAACCTGCTGTTCGTGGACCCCGTCGAGGTCCTCTGCGCCTGGGATTCCGAAGCCGCGCGGCAAGCGCTGGCGCGGCTGGAAAGTGTTTCATCCGAAGGTCTCTGGGCCGCCGGGTTCTTGAGCTATGAACTGGGCTTTCTCTTCGAGGAACGGCTGGAGGCACGGCTTGGGAAATGCAGCGCCACGCCCCTCCTCTGGCTCGGGCTCTACAAAGGGCCCCACCAGCTAACGCCGGAGGAAGCAGAAGCCCTGCTGCTGGCCGCTGCGGGCGGCCAATCCGGCCGAGTGCTGGAGGTGATCCCGCGCGTCGATTTGGCCACCTACAGCCAGCAGTTCGGCCGGGTACAAGAGCTGATTGCGGCGGGCGACACTTATCAGGTCAATCTCACCTTCAAGTCCGGCTTTCGCCTCGAAGGAAGCCCGGTGGCGCTCTATCGTGAGCTGGTGCGTCAGCAGCCGGTCGCTTACGGCGCGCTCATCAATACGGGCGAGCAGTGGGTGCTCTCCCGTTCCCCGGAACTTTTTGTGGCCAGCAATGGGGGCAAGCTCTCGGCGCGCCCAATGAAAGGCACGCTCAAGCGCGGCGCTACCGAGGCTCAGGATATGGCGTCACGGCGGGCCCTTGCCGCCGACGAGAAGAACCGGGCCGAGAACCTGATGATCGTTGACCTTCTGCGCAACGATCTCGGCCGCATCGCCGAAGTGGGGTCGGTCAAGGTGACGGACCTCTTCACGGTCGAAACCTATCCCACGCTCCACACCATGACCTCCGGCATCATGGCGCGGCGCAAGCCCGGCATCGGCACCACGGATTTGCTCGCTAATCTCTTTCCGTGCGGGTCCATCACCGGCGCGCCAAAACTCCGCGCCATGGAAATCATCGCCGATCTCGAGGCCGAGCCACGTGGCGTCTATACCGGGTCCATCGGCTACTTCGCCCCCGGCGGCGATCTCATGCTCAACGTCGCCATCCGCACGGCTGTGATCGACAAGGATGGCGTGGGCGAGATTGGCATCGGCGGCGGCATCGTCGCCGACAGCCTGGTTGAGGACGAATATCGTGAGGCGCTGCTCAAGATGGCATTCTTTTCCGACTCCGGACCCGTCACGTTGATCGAGACCTTGCTTTGGGAGCCCGGCCAAGAGTTTGCCTTGCTTGACCGGCACCTGGAGCGCCTCGCCGGTTCGGCGGCTCATTTCAGCCTGCCGTTTGATCGCGCAGAGATAGAGCTGGAATTAGCGAAGGCAGCCGCGGGTTACACGAGCGCGCGGATGCGAGTCCGCCTGACATTGGGCATCGACGGCATCGTAGTTACCGGCACTGAACTGCCGCCCAATCCACCAGTCTTCCGGTTTGCCCTGGCGCCCGACCGCCTCGCTTCGGACAGTGTTTGGCTGCGCCACAAGACCACGAACCGCGCCTTCTACGACGCTCCGCGGCAACAGGCACATGCCGAACTTGGCGTGGATGAGGTAGTGTTCCTGAACGAGCGAGACGAGGTGACCGAAGGCTCGATCACCAGCCTTTTCGTTGAGCGTGACGGCATGCTGCTGACCCCGCCCCTCTCGTCCGGCTTGCTGCCGGGCACGCTGCGGGCCGAATTGCTCGCGAGCGGCAGGGCGAAAGAGCGGGTCCTCACCCTTGCCGATCTTGAGCAAGCCGAGGCAATCTGGCTCGGCAATTCCGTGCGTGGCCTGATGCGGGCGGAGTGGATCAGAACCTAAGGAAAGCTGCCATGAGCCTTGCTATCGCGCCCGACGACGTCCTGATCGTGGTCGACATGCAATACGATTTCCTACCCGGCGGGAGCCTAGCGGTGGCAGGTGGCGACGAGATCGTGCCGTTGATCAACACGCTGGCGAAGCGCTTCACCAATGTGGTGCTGACCCAGGACTGGCACCCAGCCGACCACATCTCCTTTGCCACCCAACATCCTGGCAAGAGCGCCTTCGAGACCGTCGATTTGGACTATGGCACACAGGTGCTCTGGCCGGACCATTGCGTCTGGGGCAGCCATGGCGCTGAGATCAGCCAAGACCTCGATATTCCGCATGCCCAACTGATCATCCGGAAGGGCTACAACCGATTGATCGACTCCTACTCAGGCTTTCAGGAGGCGGACCGGGACACTCTCACTGGGCTTGCCGGCTATCTCAACGAGCGTGATGTCGGCCGGCTCTATGTGGTGGGTCTGGCGGCGGACTTCTGTGTGGCCTGGACCGCGCTGGATGGGGTGGCCGGCGGCTTCGGTGTGACTGTGATCGAAGATGCCACGCGAGGAATCGATAATGCCGGCTCACTCGAGCGGGCTTGGGCGGACATGAAAGGAGCTGGGGTTGTGCGTGTCGCCAGCAAGGAAATTCTGGGCTAGCGCCAAGAAAAAAGCCCCTCGAAAGGGGCTTTCCATCTAGGCGCTCTTGTCGACGGCCTCGTCTGCGGGAGCCTGGCCGGGGCCACCCTTGGCAACGCCCACCATTGCCGGCCGCAAAACACGCTCGCCGATGGCGTAGCCGGCCTGCACGACCTGGACCACGGTGCCTTCCGGCTTGCTGGGATCGGGGACCTCGAACATGGCCTGATGCTTGTGCGGGTCGAACTTTTGACCCTCGGCCTCGATCGGCTTGACGCCGTGCTTGGCCAGAAGCCGCTGCATCTCGCGCTCGGTCATCTCAATGCCTTCGACCAGCGACTTGACCGTGGGGTCGCTCGACTCCCGGGCTTCGGCAGGCAGCACCATTAAGGCGCGGCTCAGCGCATCAGTGGCGCTCAGCATGTCGCGGGCAAAACCGGCAATCGCATAGGAGCGGGTATCGTTGACATCACGCTCCGTGCGCTTGCGCAGGTTCTCCATCTCCGCGATGGTGCGCAGGAGCCGGTCCTTGATCTCGGCATTCTCGGTGCGGAGCGCCTCTAGGGGGTCGACTTCCGTCTCTTCAACCTCTGGCGTTTCGACTTCAGGCAGTTCGCCCGAGGCGGCGTTCTCGTCGCTCATCATTGTTCGGTTCCGCAATTCTGGTTGGCAATTTAACCCGGCATATCGGGCAATCAGGTCAGCTTTTCAACCCTTCCCGTGCTAACCGCCACCGCGTTTGCGAGCCAGCATGGCAGTGATGACATTGGCGGTATAGTCCACCACCGGCACGATGCGCGCATAGTTGAGGCGCGTTGGGCCGATCACACCCAACACGCCGACCACCTTGTCGTTGGCGTCTTTGTAGGGAGATAGGATCACCGACGATCCCGAAAGGGAGAACAGCTTATTCTCCGAGCCGATGAAGATGCGGACGCCCTGGGCCTCTTCGGCATCCCCCAGAAGTTCGAGCAGGCCGTCTTTGCTTTCCAGCTCATCGAATAGCTGCCGCATGCGTGCGAGGTCGTCGGAAGCCATGGCGTCGTTGATGAGGTTGGCGCGACCGCGCACGATCACGGTAGGTTGGCTGGCAATCGACGAAGGCTGGCTGAGCGTGGCGATACCATCGTCCACCAGCTTCTGCGTCAACTCATCAAGTTCGGCACGTTGTTGCGCCCTCTGCTCGGCCAGTGATCTCCGCGCCTCGGAAATAGTGCGACCGACGACGTGGTGGGCGAGATAATTGCTCGCCTGTTGCAGGGCGCTTGCGGTGAGACCTGCCGGGAGGGGCATGAGCCGGTTTTCCACCTGACCGTCTGCCCCCACTAGGATGGCCATGGCTTGAGTAGCGTCAAGGCGCACGAATTCGAGGTGGCGCAACACCATGTCAGACTTGGTGGCAATGACGACGCCTGCACCCTGGCTGAGCCCCGACAGCAGTTGGCTGGCCTCGGTCAAGACGTCCTCGACTTGGCCACGCTGCCGATCCTGGATGGAGCGCGCGATCTGGTCGCGTTCGCGTTCATCGACCGCGCCGACTTCCAGCATCGCATCGACAAAAAAGCGGAGGCCCTCCTGCGTCGGCGCCCTCCCCGCTGAGGTGTGCGGTGCAGCGATCAAACCAAGATCTTCGAGGTCCGCCATGACATTGCGCACCGAAGCGGGAGACAGACCCACTTCGAGCATGCGACTGAGATCGCGCGAGCCGATGGGGCTTCCCGTTTCCAGGTAGCGCTCGACGATCTTGCGGAAAATCTCCTGGCTGCGGGCATTCAGCACGCTGAGAAAGTCTTCGGGCGGTTTGATCATGTGCTTGAATAAAATCTTCCGCTTTAACCCTGCCCAGTCATTTAGGCCCATTGCGGCGCTACGCCAAGCCAGCAGCGCTTGTGAGCCGGGCTCCGGAGGGTTAAGACGCGGTTAACGAGAATTTCCCGACTTCCCTTGAGGTGATTTGCCCATGCGGCCTTCCGGACGTGAACCCAACCAGATGCGCGCCGTGACCATCAAGCGACATGTTGCCCAAAAGGCCGAGGGCTCGTGCCTTGTCAGCTTTGGCAACACCAAAGTGTTGGTGACGGCCTCGGTCGAAACCAGCATCCCCGGTTGGCTGCGCGGCAAGGGTCAGGGCTGGGTCACCGCCGAATACGGCATGCTGCCGCGTGCTACCGGTACGCGCACCCGCCGCGAAGCAACGGCTGGCAAGCAATCCGGCCGCACTCAGGAAATCCAGCGGCTGATCGGTCGGTCCCTGCGCGCGGTGGTGGACCTGACGCTGCTGGGTGAGAACCAGGTGGTGCTCGACTGCGACGTGCTCGAGGCCGATGGGGGCACCCGCACCGCCTCGATCACCGGCGCCTATGTCGCGCTGGCCGACGCCATCAAATGGATGGATGAACGGAAGCTGACCAAGGGGGCGGCGCTCAAGGATTCGGTGGGTGCTGTCTCCTGCGGCATCTATCGCGGTACCCCGTTGCTCGACCTCGACTATCTTGAGGATGTCGAGGCCCATACCGACGCCAATTTCGTGATGACCGGCTCGGGACAGTTCGTGGAAATTCAGGGTACGGCGGAAGGCGCCCCCTTCAGCCGAGCCGAGCTCGAGAGCCTGATGGCTCTCGCTGAAAAGGGCATTGGCGAGTTAACCCAAATCCAGCAAGCGGCGCTGCAATCGTGAGTACGATCCCGCGCCTGCGCCCCGGTGATCGCCTCGTGCTCGCCACCCACAATGGGGGGAAGCTCCGGGAATTCCAGGAGCTGTTCGAACCTTATGGGCTGCAGCTGGTGTCTGCTGCCCAGCTCGATCTGCCCGAGCCCGATGAGACCGGAACCACCTTTGAGGAAAATGCCCGCATCAAGGCGCATGCTGCGGCCAAGGCTTCGGGCATGCTGGCGCTGAGCGACGATTCAGGGCTCTGCGTCGAAGCACTGGGCGGCGACCCCGGCGTCTATACTGCCGATTGGGCAGGTGTACCACGCGACTTCAACCACGCCATGAAGCGGGTGGAAGATGCGCTGCAGGCGGCCAATGCCACTTCGCCCGGGCAGCGGCGCGCTTTCTTCAATGCTACGCTTTGCCTGGCCCATCCCGACGGCCGCGACGTCATCTATAATGGTCGCTGTGACGGTACGCTGGTCTGGCCGCCGCGCGGCGATCAGGGGCACGGCTACGATCCAGTTTTCATGCCCGATGGCTACGACATCACCTTTGGCGAGATGGCGCCCGAGGTGAAGCATTCCTGGTCCCCCGGCCAAGAGGGGCTGAGCCACCGCGCCCGTTCCTTTGCCAAATTCGTCGAGAACCAGATTGATCACTAATCCCAACGACATGTTCGGGGTTTATGTGCATTGGCCGTTCTGCGCCGCCAAGTGCCCATACTGCGACTTCAACTCGCACGTGCATCGTGGCCCGTTCGATGAAGACCGGTTCGTCGAAGCCTATGAAGCCGAGATCGCTCACGCCGCGCGGCTGGCCCCCGGACGCATGGTGCAGTCGATCTTTTTTGGCGGTGGCACCCCGTCGCTGATGAGCCCCAGTGCCGCAGGCCGCATCATCGATGCCATCGCCGACCACTGGACCATCGACCGCGACGCCGAGATCACCCTCGAGGCTAATCCCACCAGCGTCGAGGTGGATCGCTTCAAGGGTTTCCGCGTGGCGGGGATCAACCGGGTCTCGCTGGGTGTGCAGTCGCTGCGGGAAAAGCCGCTGGCCGAACTGGGTCGGCGTCACACCGTCGATGAAGCCATTGCCGCCGTGCGCATTTCCCAGTCCGTGTTCGAACGTTCGAGCTTCGACCTGATTTATGCCCGCCCGCACCAGACGCTGGAAGATTGGGAAGACGAGCTCAAGGAAGCCCTGTGGCTCGCACGGGGGCATGTCAGCCTTTATCAACTGACCATCGAGCAGGGGACGCGCTACTTCGACCTCTTCAATGCCGGTAAACTGCAGATGCCCAACGAGGATCTGGCGGCCGACTTCTACGAGTTGACGCAGGATCTAACCGCCGCCGCGGGCATGCCGGCTTATGAGATTTCCAATCACGCAGTTCCCGGGCAGGAAAGCCGCCATAACCTGCTTTATTGGCGCTATGGCGAATATGCCGGCATCGGGCCGGGCGCCCATGGCCGGCTGATGATCAACAATGTGCGGCATGCAACCGCTGCCGAGAAACTGCCTTTTGAGTGGCAGAAAAAGGTGCAGGCGCAAGGCCATGGCATGGTCGTTGATGACGTGTTGACCTGGGAAGAACAGGGCGACGAGTTCCTGGTGATGGGCCTGCGGCTCAAGGAAGGCATCTCGCCCGCGCGGTTCACGGCGCTTTCCGGCCGGCAGATCAGCCCGCGGCAGATCGATACGCTCAAGGGCTATGGGTTCGTGGAAACCTTGCCCAACGGCAATATCCGGGTGACGGATCGCGGCTGGCCGGTGCTCGACGCGGTGGTTGCGGACCTCGCAGCTTAAGGCGACAAAGTGCTAGCGGACTGTTAGCGTTTAGCGCAGCACTTCGGCCACAATAGACGACAAGGCGGATCATGAGCGAGAGCGGTGCCCGCTACTTTATCTCCGGACACCAGTTCGAGGCGCCTTCGCTGGCGCCCGGCCTCTATGTGGTCGCAACGCCCATCGGCAATCTGCGCGACATTACTCTGCGCGCACTCGAAACATTGGCCGCTGCCGGAACCATCCTTTGTGAGGACACGCGGCAATCGGCGCGCCTGCTCGACCATTACGGCATCAAGGGCCGGCGGGTGGCGCTGCATGAGCATAACGAACGCGACAAGGCCGGGGATATCGTGGAGAGAATCGCGCGTGGCGAGACCATCGCGCTGATCTCCGATGCGGGCACGCCCCTGCTCTCGGATCCCGGCTTTCCGGTGATCCGGGCACTGGCCGAGGCGGGACTGCCGGTCTTTCCCATTCCGGGGGCTTCGGCGCTACTCTCGGCGCTGGTGATCGCGGGCCTGCCAACCGACGCCTTTGCGTTTCATGGCTTTCTGCCGTCCAAGGCTGGCGCACGGATCAATGCGCTCGAGCGGCTTAGGGATTCACGTGAAACGCTGGTGTTCTACGAGTCGCCGCGACGACTGGACGGCACTCTTGCTGCGATGGCGGATGTCTGGGGTGAGCGGCAGGCCGTCGTCGCCCTTGAACTCACCAAACGCTTCGAGCGGGTGCATCGAGGCTCCCTAGCTGAGCTGGCGCCGATCTTCGCCGAAAGCGAAACCAAGGGTGAGGCGGTGATCGTGGTCAGCGGCGCCGCCGCGCCCAGCGCTCCGGCGGCGGAAGACTGGCAGGCGGCGCTGGAACAAGCCATGCTGGATCAGCCGTTGCGCGCAGCGGTAGATGAAGTGTCCGGCCGTTTCGGGCTCAAGCGCAAGGAAGTCTATGATGCCGCGCTTGCCCTCAAAGCCGCACAGTAAGAGCCCGGCGCGGCGTCTGGCCGAACGGATCGGCCATCGCGGCGAATGGTGGGCCGCACTCTTTCTCCAACTGCAGCTCTACCGCATCCGAGACCGCCGCTACAAAGCGCCCGTGGGTGAGATCGATCTTGTTGTCGAACGCTGGGGCACGGTGGTGTTCGTGGAGGTCAAGGCGCGTGGACGCGCCGGGAGTGAGGTCGAGGCGCTACATGCCGTCAACCAGCGGCGCATCGTCCAGGCGGCGCAATATTGGTTGGCTCGCCACCCCAAGGAGGCTGACCGCCGTTTCCGCTTCGACGTGATTTTCCTTGCGCCTTGGCGTTGGCCGCGCCATGTCATCAACGCCTTCGACGCCAGCTAATGTCAGAGATCCCATGAGCCTCAAAGTTGCGGTCCAGATGGACCATGTCGCCTCGATCAATCCCTTGGGCGATTCCACTTTCGCCCTGATGCTGGAGGCACAGGCACGGGGGCATCAATTGCTCCATTATACGCCCGACACGCTGGCGCTACGGGGCGATGTGGTGAGCGCGCTCGGCCAACCCATCACGGTTGCCGACAAGCCCAAGGGTGAGCATTTTGAGCTGGGGGAAGCCGCCAGGGTGGATCTCTCCAGCCAGGACGTGGTGCTGATGCGCCAGGACCCACCCTTCGACATGAACTACACAACGCTCACCTATCTGCTCGAGCGCATTCACCCCAAGACGCTGGTGGTGAACCCGCCGGGGGCGGTGCGCAATGCGCCCGAAAAAATCCTGGTCACGGACTTTCCCGAACTCATGCCACCCACGCTGGTGACGCGCGACCGCGAGATGATCCGCGCGTTCCGGCGCGAGCATGGCAACATCATCTTAAAGCCGCTCTACGGCAATGGCGGCGCGGGGGTATTCTTCCTCCAAGAAGGCGATCACAATTTGGCGTCCCTGATCGAACTGTTCGAGTTGAGCTTCCGCGAGCCCTTCATGGTGCAGAAATATCTGCCGGATGTGCGCAAAGGCGACAAGCGCATCATCCTTATCGATGGCGAGCCGGTTGCCGGCCTTAACCGAGTGCCGGCCGAGGGCGAGGCACGGTCCAACATGCATGTGGGCGGCCGACCAGAACTCAGCGAACTCACTGAGCGCGAGCGGGAGATCTGTGCGACGATCGGCCCGGCGCTCAAGGAGCGCGACATGATCTTTGTCGGGATCGACGTAATCGGGGACTACCTCACCGAAATCAACGTTACCTCCCCCACCGGCATCCGCGAGATCAAGCGTTTCGGTGGTCCCGATATCGCGCCGATGATCTGGGACGCGATCGAACGGCGCCGTTAACGTGGCAGGCCATCCACTCCTCTAAACCTGGCATGCACTTGTGGTGCTGCGCGACGAGAAATTCTGGAGGAGTGGGTCGAACGGGTTGTTTACGCCCCGCAGTGGGTTGAGCCCGATCTAAGCTCGCCGCGGGTTCAGCGACGCTTGGGAGGGTACCAGAGCGGAACAATCGCATCTTGCGCGTGGTCTGCGTAGAAAGCGCGGGAGAAATCCCTATAATTGAGGCGCGAAGCCAAAATGAAGCCCACCGTCACCTGCGACTCGGATGCCGACGGCCGGATCGTAGGAATGGAAGTGCTGGAAGCGAAAAAGCACCTATCGCCGGAGATTCTGGATCGCGCCGCGTAGCATTTCTGAGAGGGAGAGATGGCAGGACACCGCATCTACACCACCAGTGTCGTCAGCGTTTACCCCCATTACGTTGCCAAGGCCGAGCGCAAGGGTCGGACAAAAGCCGAGGTGGATGAGATCATCTGTTGGCTAACGGGGCACAGCCAGCAAACGCTGGAAGCGGAGTTGGCGAACGGCACGAATTTTCAAGACTTCTTCGCGACGGCGCCCGCGATGAACCCGGCTCGTAGATCGATCAAGGGCGTGATCTGTGGCGTTCGCGTGGAAGAGATCGAGGAGCCCGTTATGCGCGAGATCCGCTATCTCGACAAACTGGTGGACGAACTCGCCAAAGGCAAAGCCATGGCGAAGATCCTGCGGCCAATGCCGGGGGAGACCGCTTGAACCGGTCCACACCGGATTACTGGCACCAGCCATGATTGCCCCTGACCACGTCCTTCGTTAAAGCTGCGGCGGATCGAAACGGCTCGGGGGCGGCTAACGTATGGATTTGTCGGCCTTCTTTGTCGCCTTTGCGACGCTCTTTGCCACTGTCGGCGTGGCTGACACAGCCTTTATCTTCGCCGCGCTCACCAAGAACAACACGCCGCGGCAGCGTTTCGTCTTTGCTACGCGAGGAGTGCTGATCGCCCTGGCGATCCTCCTGTTCTTCGCCGTTTTAGGTGATGCCATTCTGGGCGTCTTCGGCATTTCCATCCCAGCGTTGCGGACCGCCGGCGGTCTTCTGCTGTTTCTCATCGCCATCGACATGGTCTTTGCCCGCCATTCCGGCGGCACGGGGACGACGCACGAGGAAGAGGATGAAGCCAAGCTTTCAACCGACATCTCGGTCTTTCCGCTCGCCATGCCGCTGCTGGCTGGACCGGGCGCGATCAGTGCGGTGATCCTCCTCACCACCGGCGCGGAAAACGACACGGAGTTCTGGCTGGTGCTGCTGGCGCTCCTAATCATCCTCCTGATGGTCTGGGTCACACTGCTGATCGCCATCCCCATTCAGCGGCTCTTTGGGCTCATTGGTTTGTCTGTGGTGTCGCGCGTGGTCGGCATTCTCCTGGCCGCTCTGGCCGTGCAATTCGTCTTCGATGGCATCCATGCCAGCGGCCTACTGGGCGGGGCCTGAAGGCTAAAGGCACGACCGATAGTAAGCGGCCAACCCTGTGCTTGATCCAAAGCGTTGCTCTGAAATTCTGCTGCCGCTCGAGATCGCCCGGGCGTAAAGCAAAGCGGCCGGCTTTCGCCGACCGCTTGAAACATTGCTGCTGTGCCACCTATTTCGCTGAGCGACAGCGCCCCGTGGGGCCCAATGTGGCGATGGCCCGCGGATCGCAACCCGTCAGCAGGAACTGGATCCATTCGTTCTGACCGCCATAGAAGGCATTGCGATCGACCTCGCCCTTGATCCCACGCACCACCCCAGTTTGCGTCCACTGCCAGAACGTCCAGGCCCGGTTGCGGTAGCGCTCATGCGGCTCGGCGGCGGTGGAGCGCAGCCAGAAGGCATTGGGGAAATGCTCCCCCTCCATCACGTCGCGATGGATGTTGATATCAGTGTAGATGATGGGGAGCTTGCCGGTATGGCGCTCCATTGCGTCCAGCATAACCCGGATCTTCTCCAGCGCGTCGGCGCGCGAGGGGCGATGCTTGCAGCTCGAATGGTTGTTCCATTCGAGGTCAAGTACGGGCGGCAGGGCGTCGGGATCGGCCGGCACATTCTGGATGAACCAGGCTGCCTGTTCGGAGGCAAGCGAGCACCAAGTCATGAAATGGTAGGCGCCGCGGGGAATGCCCGCCTCCTTGGCACGCTGCCAATTGGTGCGGAAATTGGGGTCGAGATAGTCCTTGCCCTCGGTGGCCTTCATGAAAACGAAGTGGATGCCGGAACCATAGACCGCGCGAAAATCGATGTTGCCCTGGTATCGGGCGACGTCGATGCCCTGAATGGGCATGCCCCGCGCGCGGTCGACGCCAGCATGGGGCCGGTTATCGCCCTGGATCGGACCATAGAGCCCGCCCCCGCTGGAGCAGGCCACCAAAATGGCAGCCAAGGCGACGGCAGCCGTGCTCTTGGCGAGGGCGGCAAGGGATGGAAATGTCCGGCGAACGGGCATTGGAATACTCTACGCAGCACTAAAACTACCCTCTAAATCAGGCCCATTGGGTTAATGGGGGATTAGGGTAACCGGTGTGGCACTTGGCATGGTTAACATGCCGTATTTCGTTCGCTTTACGTTCCTATAGCGCTTTGCTAAGCTCCTCGTGGGCTTGGGGGATCGGGCATGGTCACGCGGGTAGCGACGGTGGCGTTTCAAGGCATCACGGCCGTGCCGGTGGACGTGCAGGTGCAGATCGCGCCAGGCATACCCAAGATTATTCTGGTGGGGCTGCCGGACAAGGCGGTCAAAGAAGCCAGCGAGCGGGTCTATGCGGCCCTGCTCGCCTCCGGTCTGGGCCTGCCGCCCAAGCGCGTCACGGTCAATCTTGCGCCGGCCGACCTGCCCAAGGAAGGCAGCCATTATGATCTGCCCATTGCCCTGGGTCTGATGGCCGCGATCGGCGCCATTCCCCAGGATGCCTTGGACAGTTATCTGGTGCTGGGCGAACTCGGGCTGGACGGCCGGTTGGCCCATGTCAGCGGCATGCTGCCCGCCGCTATCGCCGCGCAAGGGCGTGATCTGGGCCTGATCTGTCCGGCACCCTCTGGCTCCGAGGCGGCGTGGGCGAGCCGCGACCTCGACATCGTTGCCGCCGAGAGCCTGCTGGCCGTGGCCAATCACTTGAGCGGCCATCAGCTTGCCCCGCGTCCCGAACCGCGCCGCCAACTCACGGCCGGCACCCTGCCCGATATGAGCGAAGTGCGCGGGCAGGCAGTCGCCCGCCGGGCACTCGAAGTCGCCGCTGCCGGTGGGCACAACATGCTGATGCTGGGGCCGACCACTCTGCAGTGGTTGTGTCCCATGCAACGCGCAATCATTTCGTCGGTTTAGCTGTTGAGCCGAGCGGTCCCCGGGCGGCAATCGACTCTATTCAGGTCCTTGCAGGGTTCCGTAGGTTTTCCCGAAAAGAGATACCATGAACCTCCGACACATCGTACTTTCCGGCTGTTCGGGTGGCGGGAAGTCGACCCTCCTCTCAGAGCTGGAGCGAAGGGGGTTTGCCGTCGTACCCGAGCCTGGCCGTCGGATCGTAGAGGAGGAGCAGCGCGGCGATGGGCTTGCGCTGCCTTGGGTCGACCTTTCCGCCTTCGCCAAACGAGCTATCAATCTCGCGTCTGAGGACAGGAGACGCATGATGGACGAAGCCGGCTGGGTCTTTTTCGACCGAGGCTTGGTGGACGCGGCGGTGGCGCTTGAGCATACGACTGGAAGCTCCGCTAGTAATTTGCTGGCGTCCTATGACCGCTACCATCAGAGCGTCTTTCTGGCGCCTCCTTGGCCAGAGATCTACGTGACCGACGAGCAGCGGCAACACAATCTGGCCGAGGCGATCGCAGAGTACGACCGCCTACTAATCGCTTATCGCGAGTTTGGGTATGACACGTTTATCCTGCCGAAGGTCGGGGTCAGAGATCGAGCCGATTTCGTCCTCCACCATCTCAGCTAACGACCCTAATTTGGCAGCCGCCGTTTATCCCATCGTCACCTGACATAGGACATCGTTGGGTGAGTTGATCGTGGACCACATCAATGCATGAAGCTGGCCTTATCGAACGTACAAGCATTCCTGCCACAAGGGAAAGCCTCAGGAGTGACCTGCACGGCCTTGGTATCCGACCGGGCGATACCCTATTGGTGCATTGTTCGCTGCAGTCCCTGGGCTGGGTCAGTGGCGGTCCTGTCGCAGTAGTGCAGGCTTTGCTCGACGCAGCGGGGACGTATGGGACCATTGCTATGCCCACCCACTCCCGTGACCTAACGGACCCCGCCAATTGGGGAGCGCCTCCAGTGCCGCTGACGTGGATCGAGATCATTCGCGCGACAATGCCGGCCTTCGAACCGGCCACGACGCCCAGCAGCGGCATGGGAGCGGTGGCCGAACTCTTTCGCACCTGGCCTGGTGCCCGCCGTAGCGCGCACCCAGCTACCTCTATGGCAGCCCTGGGCAGACATGCAGAAGAGATCACGGCTCAGCATGCTTTAAGCGACCCCCTCGGCCTGACATCACCCTCAGGTTCGCTATATCGCTTGAAGGCCAAAGTCCTTCTGATTGGCGTGGGGTTCAATCGTTGCACCGCGCTGCATCTTGCCGAGCACATGCGGTGGCCCGATCGGCCCACCATTCAGGAGGGGGCTCCCATCATTGTAGATGGTGAGCGAAAGTGGGTGGAATTCAAAGTTCCAACGGTCATGGACGATGATAAATTTCTATCCGTTGGCGATGCTGTCATGGCGGAGAGAATAGCAACTTCGGGGCCTATGGCACAGGCTCAAGCCATCGTCGCCGACATGGCGAAACTTGTCGATTTCGCGGTTGATCACTGGTCTGGAGTGATGCATCCCGCCGCCTGACTTAAGAAACGCCAGCAGCGACAGCTAATCGGGGCTGACTTCCGATAGCGGATTGTCCAGTTCCCACCCCCTTCAGCCGGTGCTTGGATTGCAGCACCATGGACTGGCAAAATCCTATAAAATGCCCACATAAAGTTATGTTACATACACGGCTCATGTGGTGGCCGACCCTCTGCAATGGTTGTGTCCCATGCCAGGCGCAATAATCTGAATGGCTTAGCCTCGGGCCATGCCTGCCGCCGGATCATCAACCCATCCCATTCCGATCATCGCACGTCGGGAGAATGAATACGCAGTTCATGTGCGCTTGACCCGAGAGCTAAGCTGTTCGATAAATCCGGTGTGACAAAATTCTTCTTCTGATCGATCACTGACAGTTGGGCCGCCGCATTGCGGGGCAAAGCGCTGTCGTATCCTCATCATCAGAAGAGTTTTCAAATGACATCAATTGCCATATCCGGCGCCAGCGGAAAGCTGGCCCGCATGATCGTCAAGTCACTTCGCGCTATCACCCAACAACCACTCGTCCTGCTTAGTCGCACTCCAAGCGCGCTAATTGGGGTTTCTCCCAATGTAGAACCGCGCTTTGCAGATTTCGGCAACGTCGACACCCTTGGCCATGCCATGGCCAAGGTGGACCGCCTGATCCTGATCAGCACTAACGTCCTGAGTGCCGATGGCAGGCGGCAACGTCAACATCGCGCGGCAATAGATGCAGCGCTTGCCGCGGGCGTCCGTCACATAGTCTACACGTCGTTCCTAAAGGCAGACAGCAGTCCCCTGTCAGCCATGACTGCAGATCACGCCGCAACCGAGGCCATGCTCCAAGAGAGCGGCATTAGCTACTCAATCTTACGAAACGCATTTTATGATGATCTTGCACTACAATTTCTCGAACGCGCTGACGCCGATGGCCGCATCATTCATGCGACAGGCTCGGGCGGCGTGGCCTATGTGACGCGCCAGCAATGTGCGGACGCAGCAGCAGTTGCGGTATCCGGCGAATTCTCGGGTCGGCGTATCCTCGATATCACAGGCCCCAAGGCCATCACGATGTCGGGCCTGGCAACATTGGCCTCAGCTCGACTGGGGCGCCCCTTCACTGCCGTCCAGGTTTCAAAGCAAGGCCTTGTGGAGCACATGGTGGCTGCGACGGTCCCACCGGAGAGCGCCGCAACGCTTGCTTGGATTGACGACGGCATCGCAAAGGGAGCCGGAGAGCCCGCGTCAGCGGACTATGAGAGGCTTACCGGCCGCAAGGCGCCAGCTTTGGCACTCTGAAGATATGGGGCCGGCCTGAGTAAGGCTGGCCCCTTTTTAGCAGTTCGCGCGGCGCCCACAGGGCAATTTCTGAAATACTCGATCGTCCGCTTCCTAGGCTTTTGTTAGTGAAACCCGTCAGTCCGGTCTCCACCTCAACTCTGCTGTAGCGCGGGACGAGAGCAGGTGGCTGGTGGAGTAAACACCATGAAAAGCCGCAAAAGCTGACTTTATGTTATGTTACATACACGACTGATGATCGGGCCACCGGGTGCCGGCAAGTCCATGCTGGCGGCGCGGCTGCCTTCCATCCTGCCGCCGCTTAACCCGCGCGAACTGCTCGATGTGTCGATGATCCAGTCCATCGCCGGGGAGTTGGTGGGCGGCGCCCTGTCTGACCGGCGGCCGTTTCGCGCGCCGCATCATTCTGCTTCCATGGCAGCGCTCGTGGGCGGCGGGCTCAAGGTACGACCGGGAGAGGTGAGCCTGGCGCATAATGGCGTGCTGTTTCTCGACGAGTTGCCCGAATTCTCGCCCAGCGTGCTCGACTCCCTACGCCAGCCGCTGGAGGCGGGTGAGACGGTGATTGCTCGCGCCAATGCCCGCGTCAGCGATCCCAGCCGGGTGCAACTGATTGCGGCGATGAACCCGTGCAAATGCGGCATGGCGGGGACGCCGGGCCACACCTGCCGGCGAGGCGCCGCCTGCGCTGCCGAATATCAGGGCCGTGTCTCCGGACCGTTTCTCGACCGCATCGACATCCGCATCGATGTGCCGGCAGTCAGTGCTGCCGAGATGATCGTGCCCGCTGAACCAGCGGAAGGTTCGGAACTGGTGGCGCAACGCGTGGCGGCGGCACGCGAACGGCAGCGGCGGCGTTACGAGGCGGCGGGGGCGAATGGCGTCTACACCAATGCCACGGCCGGCGCGAGCCTGATCGAGGCCGTGGTGGCGCCGGACACCGAAAGCCGCGTGCTGCTGATGCAGGCAGCCGAGAAGTTCAACCTCTCCGCCCGGGCCTACCACAGGGTGCTCAAGGTGGCGCGCACGCTGGCAGATCTGGCCGGGATGGAGGCGGTGCGCCGCCCCCATATTGCCGAAGCGCTGAGCTATCGGCTGAACTTGGGCACAACCTAAGCCCAGCTGAAAGCGCGGAACCTCCGCTGGGGTGCGCGGTTGCCCATGGACACCGAGACAAGGAGATCCGAAATGCGCTTCGCTTTGGCTATGAGCACAGCAGCCCTGCTCGCCACGCCCGCCTTGGCCCAAGAGGCCGGGACCACGACCGATCTGGAAATCCGCCCGGACGCCTATACCGGCGTCTGGTACGAGATCGCGCGCACGCCAGCGCCCTACGAGAACGACTGCGAGGGTGGCGTCACCGCGACTTACACCCTGATCGATGACAGCACGGTCGAGGTGGTCAACCGCTGTGACCCCGCCTCCGGCGATGAGCAGGGCGTGACCGGCCAGGCCGAGGTGGTCAACAACAACTTCAACACGCTCGAGGTGCAGTTCGGTGGCGAGTCCGGTGCGCCAGGCATCAACTATGTCGTTGCTGCCGTGGGTGAAGAGCAGGATGGTGAATACCCCTGGGCGGCCGTCCATTCCCCCGAGGGTAACACCGGTTGGATCCTCTCCCGGGAGCCCGAGATATCGGAAGACCATAGGGACGCAGCGGAAGCGGCACTCGAAGAGGTCGGCGTTGATGTGAGCCAGCTCTCCGATACCGAACAGCCGCCCCAGAGCTACGATCCGGTTTCCGAATAGCGATGAACCGTCTCACGGGAGAATGTCGAGGTGCGACACCGGATTTCTGCGGGCGTACTGGCCCTGCGCGGCAACGACATTCTCCTTGTGCGGCACTATCGTGCCGGCCACCATGATTTCTGGGCCGGGCCCGGCGGCGGCGTGGAAGGCGCTGAGGAGCTTTGGAAGACCGCCGAGCGGGAGGCGCTAGAGGAGACCGGCTTAGTCGTCCGAGCGGGCGCCATGGCCTATATCGATGAGCTGATCGATGGGAGCGGGCGCATCGTCAAGTTCTGGTTCCTGGCTGACTATGTCTCGGGCGAGATCGATGTCGGGGCCAACCCCGCCACCGAAGAGAGCGTCGTCGACGCCAGGTGGTTTGCGCTGGATGCCTTGCCGCACGGGCATGTCTTTCCCGAAATCCTGCGTAGCCGCTTCCGCCAGGACATGGTCGATGGTTTCTCCCGCCCCATCAAGCTGCCGCTCCGGCACTCCATCTTCTAGGAAGTTGTGGATAAGTGTTTCACGTGAATCCACGGGGGAGCACCCTATCAAGCCAAGCGCAGCAACACCGGAACAGACGATGCGTTAACCTGCTCTCCGCTATGTTTCCGCCCATCTGGAGGTCGGCATGCGCAGGACGGGGGAACTCGAGCGCTGGGATGATGCGCGGGGCTTCGGCTTCATCCGGGCCGCGGACGGGACGAGCTACTTCGTCCACGTCAGCGATATCGAGCGTGGGGCCAATCGCCCAACCAATGGCATGAAGTTGAGCTTTGCAGTGGGTCAGGGCCGCAACGGGCAACCCGCCGCCATTCTCGCCTATCTGCTGCGCGCCGATATCAAGTCGCTCGGCCGCGCCCATGTACCGGCCCCGGCGAGACCTGCACCAAGAGACTTCCGCCCTTATGTCGCTGCGGCCTTTGTTGCGCTGCTGGTCTTCGCGGTGCTGGCGGGCTCAGTGCCGCTCTGGATGGGTGCCGCCTATCTGGTTCTGGGGATCGTTTCCTTCGTGCAATATGGTGCCGACAAGACCTATGCTCAGACTGGGCAGTGGCGGATCTCGGAAGCCATGCTCTTAGGCGTCGATCTTGTGGGCGGCATTATCGGTGGATTGCTGGCGCAGAGCCACTTTCGACACAAGACGCGCAAACCCGAATTCGTCCTCTCCACCTGGGTGATTTTCGCTGTGCATGCGCTCTGGCTGGCCGGCATGGCGTCAGGCTTGATCTCGGTCGATGAATTGGCGGAACTTGGGGCGCTGCTGCCCCGCTGATTCACGTGAAACTTAGCTGCTATAGTGCGAATCGTGGATCCAGCTCTCCCGCCATTCCCGGTCCAGAATAGCGCGACGTTTGCCATAGCGTTGCTCAGTGAGCGTCAATTTCGCTATTCGGTCGGTGCGGAAATTGCGGAACGCTTCGCGCAGGCAGCACCAGGCAACGATCACCTGCTTGCCTTCGAAGTAAGCCAGCTGCACTGGCCAGATGGTGCGCTCGGTGGCGCGGCCCGCTTCGTCTTCATAGGCGATGTCGACCGCCTTTTCGGTGCGCATAGCCTGTCGGATCTCCCCGAGAACCGGCATGGGCTTCTTTTCGGTCCAGACCGCGACGGGCCAAAGCCCCGTGTCGTTGATGCGGTCGCGCAGATCTTCCGGCGAGGCGGTGGCGATTTTGGCCAGGGCATTCTTGGCGGCTGCGCCTAGGCCGTCATCGGGCTGAGCGCCGACCCAGCGGGCGCCCAGTACCAGGGCCTCGAGTTCGTCAGCGGTGAACATCAGTGGCGGCAGGAAAAAGCCTGGCTTCAGCATGTAGCCCACCCCCGCCTCGCCATCGATCGGGGCGCCCAGGCCAATGAGCGTCTGGACGTCGCGATAGAGGGTGCGCACGGAAACACCCTGCTCCTCGGCGAGCGCGGCCGCCGTGACGGGCCGGCGGTGGCGCCGCAGCGCGTCCATGATCGAAAACAGCCGTTGCGTCTTGTCCACTGCTGCACTCCCTCGCCAGCGGTTCGGCGCCGTTCAGGCAATCTGGCTGTAAAAAGCGCGGATGTCATGAGCCATCGCCTCGGGCACTTCAAGCGCTGGAAAGTGACCGCCGGCGCTCAGCTCGGTCCAGCGCACGATGTTCCAGAGGTTCCGCTCGCCCCAGCTGCGCGGCGCGGGGTTATCATGCGGCGGCAGCAGCACTGCGTGCGGGACAGTGTGGCGGGCGCCCTTACGGGCAAGGTCCTGGTCGGCAAAGGCCTCACGGTAGAGCCGCACGGAGGAGCCGATGGTCTGGGTGAACCAGTAGACCGATAGAATGGTGCAGAGGTCGTCGAGATCAAAGGCGTTGCTGACGTCTCCATCGCAGTCGCTATAGCTGCGGTATTTCTCAAGGATCCAGGCGGCAAGGCCGGCGGGAGAGTCGTTGAGCCCAACGGCCAAAGTCGCGGGCTTGGTGCCCTGGATCATCACATAGGCGCCCTCGACCGCTTGCCACTGCGCGATCCGCACGAGATAGTCCTGCTCCTCCGGCGTCGGGTCCGCTGGCGGCGGATAGCCGAAAAACACATTGACGTAGTGGGCGCCGATCAGCCGCTCGGGAAACCGTTGGACCAGGCTCATTTCGACCCCGGTCCCCAGATCCGATCCAGATACCAAGAACTTGGGATAATTGAGCCGGCTCATCAGCTCGGCCCAGAGTATGGCGATAGCGGAGAGGTTCATGCCGGGGCGCTCGGGCTGGCTCGAAAAGCCGTAGCCCGGCAGCGAGGGGATCACGACATCAAACGCGACACCATCGACCGCCTCGGTCAGCAGTGGCACCAAAGCCAGCAACTCGACGAAATTGGCGGGCCAGCCATTGGTGAGAAGGATGGGAATATTGCTGTCACCCTGCCCCCGCGCATGGATGAAGTGGATGGTTTCGCCCGCTACTTCCTCGGTGAAATGGGGAAAGCTGTTGAGCCGCGTTTCGGCTATCCGCCAGTCATACCGGTCGCGCCAATGGGCAACGAAGTCGTGGAGGAAACGGTCGTCGGTACCATAATCCCAGCCGACGCCGGGGAGCGCCTGGGGAAAGCGCGTGCGGGCGAGCCGCTGCTTAAGATCGGCGATGTCGGTTTCGGAAATAGCGATGGTGTAGGGCGTGGGCATGGCGGTCTCCAGCTGATCTGGAGAAAGCATGCGGCGGGACGATGTCAGTTGGTGGCAGGAGAGTAGCGTGGCTACCCCACCTAGCCGTCCCCTGGGAGGGGGAGGAACGGCGCCACACCGTAGTTGGATAGTGCGATAATGCCCTCGGCTCCTCCCCTCCGAGGGGGAGTTGGGGGGGGCCTCTACCCGATCTCGATCTCGCACCAATGGCTATAGGGCCGGTCGGGCGAATAGATGATGTTGGGAAAGTGTGGGTGATGGACGGCATCGGCGAGTGCCTGGTCTTCGAGGCAGAAGCCGGAATGCTTGGGATAGCGCCGGCCGCCAAGGCCCGGCACCTGCACATTGGTCATAACGCCGTTATAGACCTGCAGGCCCGGCCGATCGCTCCAGAGTTTGAGCGTCAGGTCTGCTTCGGGTGAGGTTACAGTGGCGACGGCTTGGCTGAGATCCCGCCCGCAATCGAGCACCATGCCGATGTCGTAGTCAATCGGCTGGCCGGCCTTGTCGCGCATGGTGCGACCCTGGCGCAGATCGTATTGCGTGCCGGCCGAAGGCAGGATGGCGCCGGTGGGGCAAAGATCGGGACCGAGCTCCGTATAGGCGCTGGAATTGACCTGAAGCTTGTGGTCCAGCACCAGCTCGTCGGTGCCGAGGTTGAAGTACTGGTGCTGCACGAGGCTGATCGGTGTCGGGCGGTCGGTCGTGGCGGTGAGCTCGAGGCGGAGCTTATTGCCCTTGAGCGTATAGGTGGCCGCGAAGTTGACATTGCCGGGATAGCCCATGGCGCCATCGGGGCTGAAATGGGTGAAGCGCACAGCGGTGTTGCCGTTGTCTACCTCGCCGCTCCAGACCTGCCGCCCCAGACCTTCGGGCCCGCCGTGAAGGTGGAGGTTTCCTTCATTGGCTGGCAGTTTGTAGGTCTTGCCGTCGAGCGTGAAACTGGCATCCTTGATGCGGTTGGCAACGCGTCCGGCAAGCGAACCAAAATGCGGGCTATGCTCGGGATAGGGCGCGAAGCTGTCAAAGCCCAGCGCTACCTGACGTTCGCCCCCTGCAACGGGCACGCGCCAATCTCGCACCACCACGCCGTACCCGATGATATCGACTGTGACCCCGGTGGAACTGGTGAGCCGGAACTGGTCCACCCGCTTGCCCTGATACTCACCGAATTCGCTGACGTTGACTGCCATTTGTGCCCTCCCCTTCTGCGCGGCAGCTCTACCCTGCTTTGTCCCCGGACTGCAACGATGCACTTGACCCGCGCGGTTCGGCTGGCCAAAGCTGCGCCCGAAAACGATATCGAGGACTGCAAGTGAACGAGTTGGGGACGCGGCGTCGGGCCACGGTACATGATGTGGCGCGCGCAGCTGGTGTTTCCCTCGCCACGGTCGATCGCGTGCTGAATGGCCGGCCGGGCGTGCGTGCGGAAACCGCCGAAAAGGTTGGCGAGGCCATTCTGCGCATCGGTTTTCAGCGCGATTTGTCGGCCTCCCTCCTCGCTCGTGCCCGCGACCTGCGCCTGACCTTCATCATCCCGGACGGCGGCAATGAATTCATGGCCAGCCTTGCCGGCTCGGTGCAGCGCCGGGCCGATCAGGCGCTGGCTGATCGCATGCATATCGAGACGCGGCGGGTGCGTGCGCTCGATGGCGATGCGCTGGCCGCCTGCCTCGGCCGGCTCGATCCGGCGGACACCGACTGCGCCATTATCGTCGCCAGCGAGGAGCCTTCGGTGATTGAGGCGGTCGGCGCCGCCGCGCGCCGCGGCATTCAGGTGATGACGCTGGTGTCCGATCTACCGGGCAGCCAGCGGCGGCACTTCATCGGCATCGACAATGGCGCGGCGGGACGGACGGCCGCTTCGCTAATGGGGCGTTTCCTGCCAGCGGGCGGCAAGGTTGCCGTGATCGCCGGCTCGCTGCATCTGCGCGATCATATCGAACGGCTGGAAGGCTTCCAAAGCGTCCTGGCGGCTGAGTTCGGGCAGATCGAGCTCATCGGGCCACTTGAGGGTCATGATGAGCAGGCCGAGACCGAAACCATAGTCGGCAATCTCCTGCGGCAGCACCCCGACCTTGCCGGGCTTTACAATCTGGGCGCCGGCAATCTCGGTCTGGTGGCGGCACTCGAGGCATCCAGTTGCGGCAACGCCATTCGTGTCATTGCCCATGAGCTGACCGATCCCACGCGGCGCGGACTGCGCTCGGGGGTTATCGACGTGGTGCTGGACCAAAATCCCGACGGGGAAATCCGCGAATGTTTGGCCGCCGCCCGCGGCCTGGCATTGGGCGTCCCAGGCACCCCGGAAACGGACCCCATTGAAATCGGCATTTTCCTGCGCGACAATCTGCGTTAAGAACCAGCCGCTCACGACATCGGCACGCCCAAAGGGCACGGGAGGACTTTTGATACTGGCACCATGGTATGATGAGGTACGTGCCTCATGACATTTCTCGGCATTGATATCGGCACATCCGGCGTCAAGGCGCTGTTGATCGACGAATCGGGCAAGGCGCTTGGCGAGGCTTCTGCCCCCGCCGTCGAGCCGGTCCGCCCGCAGCCCGGCTGGTCCGAACAGAACCCGGCCGATTGGTGGCAGGCGACGCTCGACGCCATTGACAAGCTCAAGGCGAGCCACGGCTCCGAGTTGGCCAAGGTGCGCGGCATCGGCCTATCCGGTCACATGCATGGCGCGACGCTGTTGGGCGCCAGTGATGAGGTGCTCCGCCCCTGCATTTTGTGGAACGACGGCCGCTCGGCTGCAGAATGCGCGGAAATGGAAGCGGCCTTGCCCAGCCTGCGCGACATCGCCGGCAATATCGCGATGCCCGGCTTTACCGCACCCAAGCTCGCTTGGGTACGCAAGCATGAGCCGGCAATCTTCGACAAGGTGAAGAAGGTCCTGCTGCCCAAGGCCTATGTGCGCCTGCTCCTGACCGGCGAATACGTCGAGGACATGAGCGATGCCGCTGGCACCCTTTGGCTTGACGTCAAGAAGCGCGACTGGTCCGATGAACTTCTTGGGGTGACCGGACTTGGGCGTGAGCACATGCCGCGCCTCGTTGAAGGTTCAGCGGCCTCGGCCAATCTCAAGCGCGAATTCGTCCAGCGCTGGGGCATGAGTGGCGACGTGGTGGTGGCGGGTGGTGCTGGCGACAATGCTGCAGCCGCCTGTGGCATCGGTGCGATCCGTCCCGGCGAAGGCTTTGTGTCGCTGGGCACCTCGGGCGTGCTGTTCGTCTCCAACGAAAAGTTCAGCCCCAATACCGAGGGCGCCGTCCACGCCTTTTGCCACGCCATTCCCGACACCTGGCACCAGATGGGCGTGATCCTCTCGGCGACCGATTCGCTCAACTGGCTTTCGCGCATCACGGGTAAGAAGCAGGCCGAGCTTTCCGGGGAAGCCGAAGCGCAATTCACCGGTCCAGGCGAGACGATCTTCCTGCCCTACCTTTCGGGTGAACGGACGCCACACAACAATGCGGGGGCGCGCGGCAGCTTTGTGGGGCTGTCGCAGTCCACTGAGACGGCGCAGTTGGCCCAGGCTGTCATGGAGGGTGTTACCTTTGCCATGCGCGACTGCCAGCGCGTTCTTGCCGATGCCGGCACCCAGATCGGGCGCCTGCTCGCGGTGGGCGGTGGCTCCAAGTCGAACCTCTGGCTCAAGATGCTCGCCACCAATCTCGAAATGGAGATTGCCCTCCCCGAGGACGGCGATTTCGGCGGTGCCCTCGGTGCTGCCCGGCTGGGGCTCTGTGCCGCCACGGGCGCCAAGCCCGACGAAGTCATGGCCATGCCGCCGATCAAGACGGTTATCGCCCCCGATCAATCCCTTTCGGCAGCCTATGCCGACCAATATGCGCGCTACCGCGCGCTCTACCCCGCCATCGAGGAGACACGTAAGTGACGGATTTTTTCAAGGGTATCTCGCAGGTCAAGTTTGAAGGACCTCAGAGCGCCAACCCGCTCGCCTATCGCCACTACAACAAGGACGAGATCGTCGCCGGCAAGCGCATGGAGGACCATATCCGTCCCGCCATCGCTTATTGGCACACCTTTGCAGCTGAGGGCGGCGACCCATTTGGCGGCCGCACCTTTGACCGCCCCTGGTATGACAAGGGCATGGAAGGCGCGCGCCTCAAGGCCGACGTAGCATTCGAGTTCTTCGATCTTTTGGATGTGCCGTTCTTCTGCTTCCACGACGTCGATATCGCCCCCGAGGGCGAGACGCTGGCGGAGAGCAACAATAACGTTCGCGCCATCGGCGAAATCTTTGCTCGGAAGATGGAAACGAGCCGCACCAAGCTCCTCTGGGGGACGGCCAACCTCTTCTCCAATCGCCGCTACATGAGCGGCGCGGCGACCAATCCTGATCCGGAAATCTTCGCCTATGCCGCTGGCCAGGTGAAGAACGTGCTCGAGCTGACCCACGAACTGGGAGGCGAGAACTATGTCCTTTGGGGCGGCCGCGAGGGCTACGAAACCCTGCTCAACACCAAGATCGGCCAGGAGCAGGACCAGGTGGCCCGCTTCCTGACCCTGGTCATCGAGCACGCCAAAAAGATCGGCTTTACCGGCCAGATCCTGATCGAGCCCAAGCCGCAGGAACCATCCAAGCACCAGTATGACTATGACGTCGCCACGGTCTATGGCTTCCTCCAGCGCTATGGCCTGGAAAAGGAAGTGAAGTGCAATATCGAGGTCGGCCACGCCTTCCTCGCCGGTCACTCCTTCGAGCACGAGCTGGCTGTTGCCTCCTCGCTGGGCATGCTGGGCTCGGTCGACGCCAACCGCAACGATCTGCAGTCCGGCTGGGACACCGACCAGTTCCCCAATAATGCGCCCGAGGCGGCGCTCGCTTTCTACTACATCCTCAAACAGGGCGGCCTGGGCAAGGGCGGCTTCAACTTCGATGCCAAGGTGCGTCGCCAGTCGCTCGATCCGGCGGACCTGCTTTATGGTCACATCGGCGGCCTCGACACGCTGGCCCGCGGTCTCAAGGGTGCGGCGGCACTGATCGAGGATGGCGAGTTCGACCGCCTGCTGGACGACCGCTATGCCGGCTGGAACCAGCAAGGCGCGGCCGCCATGCTCAAGGGCGAGCGCACGCTGGAGGAGATCGCCGCCTGGGTGGAGGCGGAAAACATCAACCCGCAGCCGCGCTCCGGTCGCCAGGAATATCTCGAAAACCTGGTCAACCGCTTCGTTTGATCCGACGCTGAACCCCTCCCTCTCCCCTTGTGGGAGAGGGTGCCCGAAGGGCGGGTGAGGGGTTTGTTCAATCATCGCACCCCTCATCCGGCGCTGTGCGCCACCTTCTCCCACAAGGGGGAGAAGGCGGATCGGTGGGGGAGGAGACATCATGCCCCAGATCACCAATCCCATCTTGCCCGGCTTCAACCCGGACCCGTCCATCTGCCGCGTGGGCGACGATTATTACATCGCCACCTCCACCTTCGAGTGGTTCCCCGGCGTGCAGATCCATCACTCCAAGGATCTCGCCAACTGGGAGCTGGTTTCGCGCCCGCTTAATCGCAAGGCGCAGCTCGACATGCGCGGCGATCCCGACAGCTGCGGCGTCTGGGCCCCCGACATCACCCATGATGGGGAGAAGTTCTGGCTGGTCTATACCGACGTCAAGCGCAAGGACGGCTCGTTCAAGGACGCGCACAACTACATCGTGACAGCCGAGAGTATCGAAGGCCCCTGGTCCGATCCGATCTACATCAACTCCTCGGGTTTCGACCCTTCGCTGTTCCACGACGACGATGGCCGCAAGTGGTTCGTCAACATGATGTGGGACCACCGCACGCGGCCGCTGAAGTTTGCCGGGATTGCGCTGCAGGAATTCGATCCCGTTGCCGGCAAGCTGATCGGGCCGCGCACCAATATCTACCAGGGCACCAATCTCAAGCTGGTTGAAGGCCCGCACCTCTATAAGCGCAATGGCTGGTATTACCTGCTGACCGCTGAAGGCGGCACGGCCTATGACCATGCCTGCACCTTTGCCCGCTCGCGCAGCATAGATGGTCCTTACGAGACCCATCCCGACAAGCACATCCTCACCTCCAAGGATGCTCCGCTCGCGGCGCTCCAGCGCGCCGGCCACGGCGATCTCGTGGAAACACCCGATGGCAAGACCTATCTCGTCCATCTCGCTGGTCGCCCGACCACACAGGAACGCCGCTGCACGCTAGGTCGCGAAACCTCGATCCAGGAAGCCTATTGGGGTGATGACGACTGGATTCACGTGAAACACGGCCCCGTACCGTCCCTGCATGTTGAAGTGCCGGGCAACCGCGACGAGGACAAGTACTGGGCCGAGCAGCGCTATGGGTTCGAAGACGGCCTCCACAAGGACTTCCAGTGGCTGCGCACGCCCGAGAGCGAACGCATTTTCACGACCGACGGCGGCAAGCTGCGCCTCTTCGGTCGGGAATCGATTGGCTCATGGTTCGAGCAGGCGCTGGTCGCCCGCCGGCAGACGCACTTCTCCTACGATGCCGAGACAGTGGTCGACTTCTCGCCCACCGACGAGCGCCAGTTTGCGGGCCTGACCGCCTATTACAGCCGCTACAACTTCTTCTACCTGACCGTCACCGCCCATTCGGACGGTCAGCGCGAACTACTGCTGATGAGCTCGGAAATCAGCTGGCCCGATGGCAATCTCAGCTTCCCTGCCGAGCCGGTGCAGATCCCCAATGAGGGGAAGGTCAAGCTGGCGCTCACCATCCGGGGTCGCAAGCTGCAGTTCTTCTATGCCCTGGAAGGCGAGGAGCTGCAGCCCATCGGTCCGGTGCTCGACGCTTCGACCCTTTCGGACGAGTGCGGTGGCCACCAGGCCCATGGCAGCTTCACCGGTGCTTTCGTCGGCGTTGCCGCGAGCGATCTCAACGGCACCGCGCTGCCGGCGGATTTCGACTATTTCACCTATCGCCCGGTGCGCGATCCGTCCGACCGCTACGAGATCGACGACTTGCAGTAGCGGCCAGGCGGGGGAGCGGCCCCATTCATTTTAAACACGGGGCGGGGGAGAGAACATTGTGTCTCTTCCCCGCCTTGTCATTTCCGGGTCGACCGGGGGAAGGTGGCGCCCAACCAAACCACTGGAGGAGCCACATGAAGCTCGAATCGATTGCCCTGCACCATGGCTACGAATCGGAGGCCACCACCAAGGCCGCGGCGGTGCCGATCTATCAGACGACGTCCTATACGTTCGACGACACCCAGCACGGCGCCGATCTCTTCGATCTCAAGGTGGCGGGCAACATCTATACGCGCATCATGAACCCCACGACGGCCGTGCTCGAGGCGCGCGTTGCGGAGATGGAAGGCGGTATCGCCGCACTCGGACTGGCTTCCGGCATGGCCGCGATCACCTATGCCATCCAGACCATCGCGGGCGTGGGCGACAACATCGTCTCTGTGTCTCAGCTCTATGGCGGCACCTATAATCTCTTCGTTCACAGCTTCCCGCGCCAGGGCATCGAGACGCGGCTGGTCTCCTACGATGACTATGAGGGCTTCGAAAAAGCCATCGACGACAACACCAAGGCGGTTTTCCTTGAGTCGATCGGCAATCCTGCCGGCAATGTTGTTGATATTGAACGGATCGCCGAAATCGCCCATCGCCATGGCGTGCCGGTGATTGTCGATAACACCGTGGCGACGCCCTATCTTTGCCGACCGTTCGATCTGGGCGCCGACATCGTGGTGCATTCGCTGACCAAATATATCGGCGGGCACGGCACCTCGGTGGGCGGCGTGATCGTGGACAGCGGCAAGTTCGACTGGAAAGCCCATGCCAAGCGCTTCCCGGTGCTCAACGAGCCCGATCCGTCCTACCATGGTGTGGTCTATACCGAGGCGCTCGGGCCCGCCGCCTTTATTGGCCGGGCCCGCGTCGTGCCGCTGCGCAATACCGGTGCGGCCATTGCCCCGCTCAATTCCTTCCTGATCCTGCAAGGGCTCGAGACCCTCGGGCTTCGCATGGAGCGGCACTGCGAAAATGCGCTCAAGGTGGCCCAGCACCTGCAGAACCACCCAAAGGTGGCCTGGGTGAACTATTCCGGTTTGCCCGACAGCAAGTTCCACGCGGTTGCCCAGAAGGTCTCCAAGGGTTCTGGCTCTGGCATTCTCTCCTTCGGTATCAAGGGCGGCAAGGAAGCAGGTGCCCGCTTCATCGACGCCCTGCAGATGATCCTGCGCCTAGTTAATATCGGCGATGCCAAGTCGCTGGCCTGCCATCCCGCGTCGACCACGCACCGCCAACTCTCGCCCCAGGAACTGGCGAGGGCGGGTGTTTCGGAAGATCTGGTGCGCATTTCGGTGGGCATCGAGCATATCGACGACATCCTCGCGGACATCAATCAGGCTCTCGACAAGGCTTGAGGCGTCGCCATTCTCCGGGGCAAATCTGCCCCGGACCGGTTGGCTTTTGTGCCCTAGGCTCCTAAGGTCTCGGCTTTCACGCCGAGACCTGTTGCCTGCCCGATGGACGCCACGCCAATCCCTGCTGCACAAGCCGGCGCCGCTCCGGCCCTGACGCCGATGATGGCGCAGTATTTCGAGATCAAGGCGGCCAATCCCGGCTATCTCCTGTTCTACCGCATGGGCGATTTCTACGAGCTCTTCTTTGAAGATGCCGAGATCGCCAGCGCCGCCCTAGGCATCGTGCTCACCAAGCGCGGCAAGCATCTGGGCGAGGATATCGGCATGTGCGGCGTGCCTATCCACGCGGCCAACGACTATCTCAACAAGCTGATTAAGCTGGGCCATCGCGTGGCCATCTGCGAGCAGGTGGAAGACCCCGCCGAAGCCAGGAAGCGCGGCAGCAAGTCGGTGGTAAAGCGGGATGTGGTGCGCCTCATCACCGCAGGCACGCTGACCGAAGACGATCACCTCGACGCCCGCGCCTCCAATTTCCTCGCAGCCCTATCCATGGTGCGGCACGGCGAAACCGATTTCGCACTCGCCTGGGCGGATGTCTCGACCGGCGAAACTTTTACAGTCGACCTTGCGGCCGAGCAGCTAGGGGACGAACTGGCGCGTATCGCCCCGGCCGAGCTCCTCATGACCGATGCCACGCGGTCAACGCTTACGGAGCGGCACCTCTTTGCCCCGGCTTGGGCGCGTATCACCCACGCGGCCCCGGCCGAGAGCTTCGACAGCGAACGTGCCGGCGTTGAGTTGCGAAATGCCTTCCCCGCCACGGCGTTTGACCCGTCCGCCCTTTCCCGCGCCGCCCGTGCGGCGCTGGGGGCGATCGTGGCCTATGTGCGCGAAAGCCAGAAGGGTACCGGCGTTGTGTTGCGGGCGCCTATTCCCGAAGCTGCCAACCGACGCATGGCCATCGACGCGGCCACTCGCGCCAGCCTCGAGCTGCACCAGACCCATCGTGGCGATGTCAGAGGCTCGCTGCGGCAAAGCATTGATCTCACTGTCACCGCACCCGGTTCGCGCCTCCTCTCCGCCCGGCTAGCGGCGCCACTCGCCGATGCCGAGGCCATCAACCAGCGGCTCGCCTCCGTCGGGTTCCTTGTTGACGACACCATGCTCACGGGCCGGCTGCGGACGGACCTCAAGGCTGTGCCAGACCTGGCCCGCGCCCTCACCCGTCTGGCGCTGGAGCGCGGCGGGCCGCGCGACCTTGCCGCCATCGGCAAGGCCATCCAAGCGGCACAGGCGCTGGCACGGCATTTCGCCGGCTTTGATGCTCTGCCTGCCGTGCTCGCCACCCTTGCCGAGACGCTTGGCGCGGCCCCTGGTAGCCTCGCCGCCGAACTGGCGGCGGCCTTGGCTGACGACCTGCCCCTCCTGACCCGCGACGGCGGGTTCGTGCGCAAGGGGTTTGACCGTGCACTCGACGACGAGCAGACGCTCGCCAGCGAAACCCGCGCTGTGGTGGCGGCGCTGCAGGCACGGCTGATGGATGAGACCGATGTCCGCTCGCTCAAGATCCGGCACAATGGTGTATTGGGGTATTTCGTCGAAGTGCCCGCCAGCCATGGCGGCAAGCTGATGGAAGAGCCACACCGGCAAAGCTTCATCCACCGCCAGACTCTCGCCAATGCGATGCGCTTCACCACAACGGAGCTGGCCGAGCTTGAAGGCCGCATGGCGCGGGCGCGCGACGCGGCGCTCGAAATTGAGCTGCGCATCTTTGATCGCCTGCGAACGGCAGTGCTGGCGCAAACCGACGCGCTACGCCAGCTTGCCGATGCCCTGGCCGAGCTGGACGTGACGGCCGCGCTCGCACAATTGGCTGCCACCCGCTCCTATTGTCGTCCCGATGTCGACACATCGCTGGCTTTCCGCATCGAGGGCGGCCGTCATCCAGTGGTCGAGGAGATGGTGCGCGCCGACGGGCAGAGCTTTGTCGCCAATGACGCCGATCTCTCGGGTGCCGATGGCGAAGGCGGTGGCCGGCTCTGGCTCGTTACCGGCCCCAATATGGGGGGCAAGTCGACCTTTCTCCGCCAGAACGCGCTGATCGCCATTCTCGCGCAGATGGGCAGCTTCGTGCCCGCCGAGGCCGCCCATATCGGCGTCATCGACCGCGTCTTTTCCCGAGTCGGAGCCAGCGACGACATTGCCCATGGCCGCTCGACCTTCATGGTGGAGATGGTGGAAACCGCCGCCATCCTCAATCGCGCCACCCGCCGCAGCCTTGTTGTGCTCGATGAAATCGGGCGCGGCACTGCCACATTCGATGGGCTCTCCATCGCCTGGGCCGCAGTCGAGGCGCTGCACGAGACCACCGGCTGCCGGGCGCTCTTTGCCACTCACTTCCATGAGCTGACAAGCCTGGCCAAGACCCTCGCCCGCGTTTCCAACGTCACCATGAAGGTGCGCGAATGGGAGGGTGAGGTGGTGTTCCTCCACGAGGTGGGCCCCGGCGCCGCCGACCGCTCCTATGGCATCCAGGTGGCGCGGCTCGCCGGCCTACCCGAGCCGGTGCTCCAGCGTGCTCGCCAGGTTTTGACAACCCTTGAGCAACGCTCTTCGGGTACGATGTCTTCCGATGGGCGGGCCAGCGTGCTAGATGATCTGCCGCTCTTTGCCCATCAGCCGCCTCCCCGGCCTGCGGAGGCAGATCCTGTCCATACTGCGCTCGACGCTGTTCGACCCGACGAATTGACCCCCCGACAAGCGATCGAAGCCCTCTACGAGTTGAAGAAAATCCGCGATGACGCTCGCAGAAGCTGACGTAAAGCCGCGAAAACCGCTCTTCGCGCTCAAGTCCGCCGAGACCATCCTGGCCGAGCTCGACGCCCTTGTCGGCGCGCTCGACCCCAAATCCGCTGCTGCCCGCTCGGCCGTGCTGGCGCATGTCCGCGGCTGCCTCGCCGAGGCCCGCAAGGATGCCGAGGCCGAATTGCTGGCGACCAGCAAAGGGACGCGCTGTGCGCAAAACCTTTCCGCCGCGCAGGACGAGATCATCGGTGCGCTGCATCTCTTTGCCACCCGCCGCGTCTATCCCGTCGACAATCCTTCGGGCGCCGAAGCCATCGCGCTCTCGGCCGTAGGCGGCTATGGCCGCGGCACCCTGGCGCCGGGGTCGGACATCGATCTGCTCTTCATTTTGCCCTACAAGCAAACCCCCTGGGGCGAGCAGGTCACCGAATACATTCTCTATATGCTCTGGGACTTAGGCCAGAAGGTGGGCCATGCCGTCCGCTCGGTTGATGAATGCATCCGCATGGCCCGTGCCGACATGACCGTGCGGACTGCGACACTCGAGGCGCGCTTTCTCACCGGCGACCGCGAGCTCTTCAACCAGCTGGTCAGGCGCTTCGAGTCCGAGATCATGCCCAAGACCGGTCCCGAATTCATTGCCGCCAAGATGGCCGAACGCGATGACCGGCACCGCCAGATGGGCAATACCCGCTATGTCGTCGAGCCCAACATCAAGGATGGCAAGGGCGGGCTGCGCGATCTCAATACCCTGTTCTGGATCGGGAAGTACTTTTATCAGGTCAAGACATCCCAGGAACTGGTGGGCAAGGGCGTCTTCCGCCCGGCCGAGTATCGCCTGTTCCAGCGCGCCGAGGACTTCCTCTGGGCCGTGCGCTGCCACCTCCACTTCATCACCGGCCGCGCCGAGGAAAAGCTGACCTTCGACGTGCAACCTGATCTCGCCCAGCGCATGGGCTATGAACAGCGCCTGGGCATGCTGGGCGTCGAGCGCTTCATGAAGCGCTATTTCCTGGTCGCTAAGGACGTCGGCGATCTCACCCGCATTTTCTGCGCTAGCCTCGAGTTCAACCACGTCAAGGACATGGACCTCGTGGGGCGGGTCCTCGCCCCCTTCCGCTCGGGCAAGAGCAAGATCAAGGGCGAGTCCGAATTCGTCATCGACACCGGCCGGCTCAACCTTGCCCGTCCCGACGTCTTCGAAACCGATCCAACCAATCTGATCAAGATGTTCATGGTGGCGGGACGCGAGGAACTGCTGTTCCACCCCGACGCCATCAAGGTCATTCGTCGTTCGCTGCGCCTGATCGACAACAAGCTGCGCACCGACCCCCGGGCGAACGACTACTTTCTGACGGTGCTGACCAGTCCGCTCTATGTCGAGCGCATCCTGCGGCAGATGAACGAGAGCGGTGTTCTGGGCAAGTTCGTGCCCGAATTCGGCAGGATCGTCGCCCTGATGCAGTTCAATATGTACCACCACTATACCGTGGATGAGCATCTGATCCGTTCGGTCGGCATCATGGCGCAGATCGCCAATGGCGGCTTGCGCGATGAATTGCCGCTGACCCACGAATTGCTGCCCCAGCTCAACGATACGCGCCTGCTCTATGTGGCGCTGTTCCTCCACGACATCGCCAAGGGGCGGCCCGAGGATCACTCCATTGCCGGTGCGCGCATTGCCCGGCGCCTCTGCCCCCGCTTTGGCCTGTCGCCCGCAGAGACCGACACCGTCTCCTGGCTCATCGAATATCACCTGCTGATGAGCGAGATCGCCCAGGCCCGCGATATCCAGGACCCCGAAACCGCCAAGGCCTTTGCCGACGTCGTGCAATCGCCACAGCGCCTGGCGCTCCTGATGATCCTCACTGCCTGCGACATCCGTGCGGTGGGGCCCGGCGTCTGGACCGGCTGGAAGGGCTCGCTCCTGCGCGCGCTCTATTATGCGACCGAGCCGCTGCTGTCCGGCGGCCACTCCCAGGTCACCCAGTCCGACCGCATCGACGACGCCCGTGAACAGCTTTCAAGCAAGCTGTCGGGCTGGCCAGCCGGAGAGGTCGAGACCTATATCGGCCGCCACTACGATCATTACTGGCTGCGCGCCGAGCCCGAACTGCAGATCGAGCATGCCCGCATGATCCGGCAGGCCGACCAGATCGGAGAAACCTTCGCCGGCTCCTTCCGGATCAAGGCCTTCGAAGGCATCACTGAAGTCAGCTTCTATATGGCCGACCACCCGCGCCTCCTGTCACTGATCGCCGGCGCCTGCACCATGCAGGATGCGTCCATTATCGGAGCGCAGATTTTCTCCACCCGCGATGGCCGCGCCATCGACACCTTCCGGCTGCGCCGCAGCTTCACCTCCGACGAAGACGAAAAGGTCCGCGCTACCCGTATCATCGATACGGTGCGCCAATTGCTGCAGGGCAAGCGGCAGGTGCTGATCGATGGGGGCAAGGAATCGCGCCACAACAAGCGTCTCCGCCCCTTCGCCCTGCCCGCCTCGGTGTCGGTGTCCAATGCCCTCTCGGGCAAGTTCACGGTGATCGAGGTTTCCGGCCTCGACCGCACCGGCCTGCTCCATGCACTGACCCGCGAAATATCCGATCTCAACCTCACCATCGGTTCGGCCCATATCGGCACCTATGGCGAAAAGGCGGTGGACGTCTTCTACGTCACCGATCTCACGGGCCAAAAGATCATGAGCAAGCCACGCCAGCGCAAGATCCACGATGCCCTGATGAGCGTCTTCCAGCCCCGCGCGGTCGAAGCGAAGGTGGTGAATGGGTAAGGTGGCGGGCCTCCGCGCCTGCGGCTACCCCCACCGAACCTTCCCCTGGGCGGGGGAGGAACAGGTCCAGCGTTGTCACGCAGTTTCTGTCCTGACTACGATCCCGCGCCTCCCCCTCCCAGGGGGAGGTTGGATGGGGGTTCCCCCGAGCACACTACTATGAGCCTTTACCGCAACTTCCTCTCCGTGGGTGGGCTGACCCTCCTCTCGCGTATTGCCGGCTTTGTGCGGGACGCCCTGATGGCCGCCGTTCTTGGCATCGGCCCGGTTGCCGATGCGTTCAACGCAGCGTTCCGCTTCCCCAATCTTTTCCGTCGGCTGTTCGCCGAAGGGGCCTTCAACACCGCTTTTGTACCCATGTTTGCCGGCGCCCTGGAGCAGGATGGGCGGGAGTCGGCCCGGATGCTGGCCTCCCGCATCATGAGCTGGCTCGTCGCCGTCATTCTCGTGGTCACCATCCTGGCCGAGATCTTCATGGGGCAGATCATGCTGCTCTTTGTGCCGGGATTTGCCGATGACCCCGCAAAGCTGGAACTCACGGTGTTCCTCACCCGCATCATGTTCCCCTATCTCGCCTGCATGTCCTTGATGGCGGCCTATGCGGCAATCCTAAATTCTCTAAATCGCTATTTCGCCGGCGCGTTCGCCCCCGTCGTGCTCAACATCGTCAACATCGCCGTTCTGGTGCCGCTCGCCTATCTCTCGCTGGAGAACCTGGCCGAAACCGCCTTTTGGATCGCCATTGCCACCATGCTGGGCGGGATTGCCCAGCTTGCACTGGTCTATTGGGCGATCCGCCGCGCGGACTTTGTCCCCGCTATTCGGCTGCCGCGTTTGGACAAGGACGTAAAGCGTTTCTGGGCCCTGGCGGTTCCGGCCACTCTGGCCGGCGGCATCACGCAGATAAACATCTTTGTGGGCACCATCATCGCGTCGGCCGCAGACAACGTCATTTCCATCTTGGCGTATGCCGATCGGCTCTACCAACTGCCGCTGGGCATCATCGGTATCGCAATTGGTACCGTCCTCCTGCCCGAGCTTTCTCGCCACATCGGCGCGGGGCGCGAGACGGAGGCGCGCGCCAGCCAGAGCCAGGCCCTGCTGCTGGCGATGCTGCTGTCATTGCCAGCAGCCGTTGCCCTGGCAGCCATTCCCGTCCCCATCATCCGTGTGCTTTTCGAGCGCGGCCAGTTCGGGCCGGAAGATACTGTTCTCACGGCACAGGCCCTGCTCGGCTTTGCCATCGGCCTGCCAGCCTTTGTGCTGGTGCGGGTGTTGCAGCCGGGATTTTTCTCGCGCAAAGACACCACCACGCCCACCATTTTCGCCGGGCTCTCGGTGGCCACCAATATCGGGATCTCGCTCCTGCTCTTTCCGAGCTTCCAGCACCTCGGCATCGCCCTGGCGACCTCGATTTCCTCCTGGCTCAACGTTCTCCTGCTGGCCATCTTCCTGGCGCGGCGCGGCCATTTCCGGCTGAGCCTTGCAGAATGGCGTAAACTGGCGACAATTCTCCTTGTGGCCATGGTCATGGGCGCGGTGCTGTATCTCTTTGCCGAGCGTGCCGAGGCGATCTTCCTGCCGGGTCGTCCCATCTTGCTGCAACTGGCCGCGCTTGCCGCGATCTGCCTCTTTGGCACGCTGACCTATTTCCTGCTTGCCCATCTCAGTGGTGCGCAGTCGCTGGGTGGTCTTCTCAACCGCCTACGCCGCCGCCGCGCCGCTTAGCGCACAAAGCGGTTTCCAAGCCCGGCGAGCGCAGGTAAAACTCGCCCTCGTTTCTACACCCTTGTTATCGTGGTTCAGCCTTCATGACGTTCACCCCCCGCGTATTTTCGGGCATCAAGCCATCGGGCGATCTGCACCTGGGCAATTATCTCGGCGCTATCCGCCGCTTCGTACCGCTGCAGGACACCCATGAGACCATCTATTGCGTGGTCGACATGCATGCCATCACCGTGTGGCAAGACCCCGAGGACCTCAAGCGCTGGACCTATGAAATCGCGGCCGCCTACATCGCGGCGGGTGTCGACCCTACCAAGTCGATTATTTTCAACCAGAGCCAGGTGGTCGAGCATGCCGAGCTGAGCTGGATCTTCAACTGTGTCGCGCGTATGGGCTGGATGGCCCGCATGACCCAGTTCAAGGACAAGGCGGGCGAAAATTCCGAGCAAGTATCGCTGGGCCTTTTTGCCTATCCCTCGCTCATGGCCGCCGATATCCTGCTCTACAAGACCACGGCCGTGCCGGTCGGGGAAGATCAGCGCCAGCATCTGGAGCTGACGCGCGATATCGCCAAGAAATTTAATCATGACTTTGCCAAGCAGATCGAGGCGGCGGGTTTCGAGGACGGCTTTTTCCCCATTACCGAGACCCTTGCGACCGGGCCGGCGATGCGCGTCAAATCGCTCAAGGACGGTTCCAAGAAGATGAGCAAGTCCGAAGCCTCGGACCTTGCCACCATCTACATGACAGATGACGCCGACCAAATCGCCAAGAAGATCAAGCGCGCCACCACCGATCCGGAGGTCCTGCCCAGCGAGGTAGCGGGGCTCGAAAGCCGCCCCGAGGCGGAGAACCTCGTCGGCATCTACGCGGCTTTGTCCAGCCGGTCCGTCGACGATGTGCTGGGCGAATATGGCGGCAAGGGCTGGGGTGCTTTCAAGCCGGCTTTGGCAGATCTCGCGGTGACGGTGCTGTCCCCCATCGCCGAGGAAATGAAGCGGCTGGTGGCCGATCGTGGGGAGATGGACCGCATCCTGCGCGATGGTGCCGACCGGGCGCGCGCCATTGCCGAGCCGGTGATGGCAGATGTTCGCAAGATTGTGGGCTTCGTCCGCTAGTCCTGGAGGCGCGCATGTACGAGACCGAATATAAACGCAAATTCCTGGTCCTCATCGACGAGACGGCCGAATGCGATCGCGCCCTCACCTTTGCCGCCTATCGCGTCAAGCGGACCGGCGGCACGGTGGTGTTGATGAGCGTCGTGCCTAAGCCCGAATTCATCGGCTTGGGCGTCGAGGACGTGCTCCGGGCCGAGGCGGTGGAAGAAGCCGAGCGCAATCTCGACACACGGCTGGCCCGCACCAAGGACATTGGCGACGTGCGTGCCGAGACGGTGGTGCGCGAAGGCGACGCTGCCGAGGAGATCGAACGGGTGATTGCCCAGGATCAGGGCATCGCCATTCTGGTGCTCGCCGCATCCACCTCCTCGGATGGACCCGGACCATTGGTGACGCACTTCGCCTCGCGCTCAAACGGGCTTCCCATCCCCCTCACCGTCGTGCCGGGCCGGATGAGCGACGAGGAGATTATCGCCATCTGCTAAGCGGCTACGCCGCCGGCGCGGCCACTTGCTTGCGCTTGAGCATCGGGTCGTTGAGGAATGTGCCCAAGGGGACAAAGGCGGCCAGGAACGTCGTGCCCACTGCCCTGCCGTAAGCCCCTGCCCCGGCAGCATGCTCATCATCGCGAGCAGATAGACGACAAAGGCGATGCCGTGCACTAGGCCGACAGTCGGCACCAGCTGCGGATAGCCGAAGACATATTTGGCGGGCATGGCGACAAAAAATAGCGCCACGGTGGTAATGCCCTCGAGAACACCGATATATCTGAATGCGCGTATCATGTTATGACCCTAGCGCGCTGCTGCCATGGCTGGAACGCGGCGCAAGGTCGCGAATAGCACTTGCTCTCCGCGCGGCAGAGTGCTATTTTAGAACCGTTCTAATCTCCTGAGGCGCCCCGATGTTCATCCAGACCGAAGCCACGCCGAACCCGGCAACGCTGAAATTCCTGCCCGGACGCGATGTGCTGCCCGGCGATCCCCGCGATTTCCGCACACCCGAATCTGCCGCTATTTCGCCTCTGGCCAATGGGCTCTTCGCCATTTCCGGCGTCACCGGCGTGTTCCTGGGCTCCGACTTCATCTCTGTTAGCAAGGACGACACCGACTGGGCCCATATCAAGCCCGCCATTCTCGGCGTCATCATGGACCATTTCCTCTCCGGTAAGCCGGTGATCGCCGATGGCGCCACTGAAGCTGTCGATTTCTCGGAAGTCGATGAGTTCTACGAGGAAGAGGACAACGAGACCGTCGAGGTCATCAAGGAACTCCTGGCCACGCGCGTCCGTCCGGCCGTCGCTATGGATGGCGGCGACATTATCTTCAAGGGCTACAAGGAGGGCACCGTGTTCCTCCACATGCAGGGCGCCTGTTCGGGCTGCCCCTCCTCAACCGCCACGCTCAAGAGCGGCATTGAGAACCTGCTGCGCCATTTCGTCCCCGGCGTCGAAGGCGTCCAGCAGGTCTGACCAGACCTCACGGTATACGAGAAGGCCCGGAGCGATCCGGGCCTTTTGTTATTCTGCGGCGGCTTTTTCGAACTCGCTGCGCTGGTCGGTGATGGCCAGCGGCTCGGCGACAGGTTCGCTTCCCTTGCGCCGAATACGCAGCCGCTTGATACGCCGGCTGTCGGCCGCCAGAATTTCGAAGTCGAAGCCGGGCAGATTGGTGATCCGTTCGCCTCTTTTGGGCACATGGCCCGCCAGATCGAATACCAGGCCTCCAAGGGTCTCGACATCCTCGCCATATTCGCCTGGGTCGAATTCGGCACCCAGCAAGGTCCGTACATCGCTCAGCTCGGCACGCGCATCGGCGATATAGGTGCCCTCGCCCACCTTGCGGATCAGCGCCTTGGCGAGTTCGTCATGCTCGTCCTCGATCTCCCCGACGACCACTTCGAGCAGGTCCTCGATAGTGACGAGCCCGTCGGTCCCGCCATATTCGTCGACGACGATCGCCATATGGGTGCGGCTGGCGCGCATGGACTGAAGCAGGTCACCCACTGGCATGAAGGTGGGCACGAACATCGCGTCGCGAATGACATCGGCCCGCACCACCTTCTGGCGGAGCACCGCCGAGGCGAGCTTGACCGGGACGTCCTTGTCCGGATCGGTCACGGGCTGGGTAATTTTGCTCAGCGCGTCCTTGACGTGGACGAAGCCCAGTATGTTGTCGAGATTGTCGTCAAAGATGGGCAGGCGCGAATGGCCGGCCTGGCGGAACTTGGCGATCAGCACGCCTAGATTTTCGTCGGCCTCGATGGCTTGGATATCGCTGCGCTCCACCATCACGTCGCCCACGCTCACATTGGAGAGCTTGAGCACATTCTGCAGGATCGTGCGTTCGCTTTCCGTGAAGGAGGCGGTTTCGGCGCTCCCTTCTTCTTCCAGCGCGACCTGGAGGTCGTCGCGCAGGGAAACCGTGCCCCGGGCAAGCATGGCCCGCAACCGGTTCCAGATCGATGGCCCCCGTTGCGAAACGGAGGCGGGACTAGAGGGAGGCTCGGATTTTGTGGGCGCCTGAAGGCCCAAACTGTCGCTGTCGTTCATGTTCCTCTGCCGCAATCATACGGCCGTGTTGCTAAAGGACCGAAATGGCGAAACTTGGTCACCTGTTCCCGCCTTAATCTGCATAGGGGTCTGCAACCCCCAGGCTGGCCAGAATCTTGGTTTCGAGCCCCTCCATTTGCAGGGCTTCTGCCTCGGTCAGGTGATCATACCCCAGAATGTGCAGGAATCCATGCACAATCAGGTGGGTGAAGTGGTCGGCAAAGCTCTTGTCGAGCTCTTGCGCCTCCCGCTCCAGGGTTTCGCGTGCGAGCGTAATGTCGCCGAGAATGCCCACAACCGGGCCGAAGGGCTCGATCTGGGGGAAGCTCAGCACATTGGTGGAGCTGTCCTTGCCGCGCCATTGCTGATTGAGCTCATGCTGCTCTTCGTCATTGGTGAGGAGGATCGAAAGCTCGGCTGCCCCCCGGATCTTGGCTCCGGACTGCTGGAGCGCAGCCAAAACGGCACGCTCGGCCAGAGAATCGAGATCCTCCGGCCAAGCTTCGTCATTGCGAATTATGGCAATCTCAAGCGGCAGAGCGGTCAGCGCGCGACCCCTTCGCTGAGCTTCTCCTGGGCACGCCGGGTTACATCAGCCTCATAGGCTCGCACGATTCGGCCGACCAGGGCATGGCGCACCACGTCCTTGTCGTTGAAGCGGCTGATATGGACGCCTTCGACGCCATCAAGCAGATGCACCGCTTCTACCAGCCCCGATTTCTCACCCCGCGGCAAGTCGACCTGCGTGGGGTCGCCAGTGACGATCATCTTGGAGTTTTCGCCCAGGCGGGTCAGAAACATCTTCATCTGCATGGACGTGGTGTTCTGTGCCTCGTCGAGAATAACCACCGCGTTAGCGAGCGTACGGCCACGCATAAAAGCTAGCGGGGCAACTTCGATAATGCCCGAGGTGATGCAGCGCTCGACATTTTCGGGCTTCATCATGTCGTAAAGCGCGTCATAGAGCGGGCGGAGATAGGGATCGACCTTCTCCTTCATGTCTCCTGGGAGGAACCCCAGGCGTTCGCCGGCCTCGACGGCCGGGCGAGACAGAATGATGCGGTTGATGTCGCCCCGTTCGAGCAGCGAGGCGGCGTGAGCGACGGCGAGATAGGTCTTGCCGGTACCGGCCGGGCCCACACCGAAGACCAGTTCGCTCCGCTCCATGGCGCGCATATAGGCGTCTTGGGCTGGCGTGCGGGCGACAATGGTGGATTTGCGGGTGGCGATCTGCGCCATGCGCACCTTGCCCTTGCGCTCCAGCGTAGGGAGGGTCAGCTGGCTGTCCTCGGTCTGGATCATGCGGATGACGGCGTCGACGTCAGCCATCTCCATTGAGCGGCCTTCCTCGAGACCGGCATAGAGCGATTCCAGCACGCGGCGCGCCTGGTCTACCGCCGAGGCGGCACCCTTGAGCAGCACGTGATTGCCGCGCGGTGTTGCCGAGACCTTGAGGCGCTGCTCGATAAGCGCCAGGTTCTGGTCGAAATCACCATAAAGCTGGGCCGCCAGGCGATTATCTTCAAAAGCGAGTTCGAGTTGCGATGCGAGTGCGTTGTCTGCGGTCGGTGACAAAAGCCTGCTCAAACTGGTTTGGCTCCCCGGAGGAGGACGGCGCGGGCTTGCGCCAGTCGCTGCTGATAACGACGCTAGGACGATTTGGTCGCCGTGTCTGTAGCAATATTGTGACGAGATCGCTTGGGGACAAGGGTATGTGGATCTCCAGCAGCCTTTGGCCAGCCTCCAGGCCATACAGATCTGAATGGCACGCCTGCAATCACCGGCAGTTGGGCGCCGCTCTGGCTCCGCCTAAGTTCTTGAGAGCAAACCCGCTCCAGGCCAGTCCAGAGGCCCCAAATGACGAACGAAGCTTCCTCGATTTCGGCTTCCCTGCCCGCGCTCGCCACCGGCGGCGTCCGCACGGTGTTGCGGCTAGAGGGCTTGGCAGCCTTGATAGTCGCCACGGCTGCCTATTTCACCAATGGTGGCACGCTTTGGCTTTTCGCCGTATTGTTCTTCGCGCCCGACATCAGCTTTGCGGCATACACCGTCAACTCCAGGGCCGGGGCGGCCGCCTACAATGTTGCCCACAGCTATGTGTCGGCTGCTCTTCTTGCCGGAGCGGGGTTGCTGACCGGCGCCGAGCTGCTGGTTCATCTGGCGCTGATCCTGGCCGCTCATATCGGCTTTGACCGGTCCCTTGGCTATGTGTTGAAATACGGTACAGCGTTCTCGCACACGCACCTGGGCCCGATCGGCAAGAGCCGCTAAACCTAGGCGGCCTGCGCCACGGCCAGTCGGCCCACCAGCGAATTGGTCGAGGTACCGACGATCTCCACCTGATGGATGGCGCCGATGAGATCGGTGCTGCCCTCGAGGTGCACGGCCTGAAGATACGGTGAACGCCCGCCTACCTGGCCCGGCATGCGCCCGGGGCGCTCGATTAGGACGGGCAGGGTGCGACCTACGCAGGACTGATGAAAGGCAGTCGTCTGTGCATTGACTAGTTCCTGCAGCCGGTAGAGGCGCTCGGTCTTAACCTCTTCGGCAATCTGCCCGTCCAGGTTAGCGCCGGGCGTGCCGGGGCGCGTTGAGTATTTGAACGAATAGGCCGAGGCATAACCCACCTGCCGGATGATGCTGAGGGTGTCCTCGAAATCCTGGTCGGTTTCGCCGGGAAAGCCGACGATGAAATCGCCCGACAGGGCCATGTCCGGGCGTGCCGCCTTGATGCGCCCGATCGTCTCGAGATATTCGGCTGCCGTATGCCGCCGGTTCATTGCCTTGAGGATGCGGTCCGAACCCGACTGCACCGGCAGGTGCAGATAGGGCATCAGGATCGGCAGGTCGCGATGGGCGGCAATCAGCGCCTCGTCCATGTCCCGCGGATGACTGGTGGTATAGCGGAGGCGTTCGAGCCCATCAATTTCAGCCAGGCGATAGGCCAGCTCGCCCAGGCTGACGGCACGGCCATTGTCGTCTCCGTGATAGGCGTTGACGTTCTGGCCCAACAGCGTGATCTCCTTGACGCCGGCTTCGACTAGGCCGCGCGCTTCGGCGAGCACCTGGGCCAATGGCCGGGAGACCTCGGCGCCGCGGGTATAGGGCACCACGCAGAAGCTGCAGAACTTGTCGCATCCTTCCTGCACGGTGAGGAACGCGGTCAGCCCCCGCTTGATTGTCACTTCCTTGCGGGCCGCTGGCAGGTGCTCGAACTTGTCTTCCTCGGGGAAGTCGGTGTCGATCACCGCCTGCTTCAGGCTGGGATGCATGTGCCGCTGCGCTTGCGCCCTGGCCAGCATGTCGGGCAGCTTGTGATAGGCCTGCGGCCCGAACACCATATCCACGACGGGCGCCCGCCGGGCGATCTCTTCGCCTTCCGCCTGCGCTACGCACCCGGCAACGCCAATCATCATGTCGGCGCCCATGGCGCGCCGCTCATTCTGCAGTTCCTTGAGGCGCCCGAGTTCGGAAAATACCTTTTCGCTCGCCTTTTCGCGGATGTGGCAGGTGTTGAGCAGTACCAGATCGGCTTCGGCAATATCCAGCGTCGGCTCATAGCCATGAGGGCTCAGCGCATCACTCATGCGGTCGCTGTCATAGACATTCATCTGACAGCCATAGGTCTTGATGAAGAGCTTTTTGGTGTTGGCGCGCGTCTCGGTCATGGGCGCTCCATACCAGAATGGGTCTCCAGCTCAAAGTGGTGCAACCACGGCCCGCGCCAAAGTGTTTGTTATTGCAACAGACGAAAGGAATTAAGCCATGGCCGATGATCCGAAAAAGACCGACGAGGCGGCGGCGATGAAGGACGGCAAGAAGCCCGGTCCCAAGGAATCGCCCTATCAGGTGCGCCCCGCAGGCGAGGAAAACGTCGCCGACAAACCCAAGGATTGGGACAAGCAGGACGAAGCGGTGGATGAGAGCTTCCCCGCGAGCGATCCGGCAACCAACTACTGATCCGATTTCAAACATCCTGAAGGCCGGACCCGTGTTCGACCTCTTTTTGGGTGCGAGCCGACGAAATCAGCGCAACCGCGCTTTTCCTCCTTCGCAAATCGCGGCTATGTTGCTGCTGGCGGCATGAGTGCGATAGGGCCGCGGAAAGTGCGGCATGACCCCTATTGCCCAGGCCACGGGTGGCACCGAGATCAATCTGTCCAAACAGCGCTCCTGGGCGCGCTCCCGGCCTATTGGCTTATATCTGGTCGCGCTGGTTCTGGTTATCATCATCCCTGCGCTGTTCGGGTCGTTGGTGCTGCTGAACCGCGCCCATCAGGCGCAGCGGGACGTCGTCCGCAGCCTCACCAATGCTACCGTCCAGGCGATCGGGCAGTCGGTGGAGCGCGAGATCGCAGGCATGGTCACCACGCTCCGCCTGCTCTCCAGCAGCCCCTCGCTCGAACGTGGTGATCTCGAAGAGTTTCATGCGCGCGGGCTGGTCGCGCTCGCAGGCACCGGAGCCTACCTCGTGGCTTTGGACGCGCAGTTCGAAATGCTGCTCAACACCCGCGTTCGCTATGGCGTCCAGCTCGGTCCTACGGCTGATCCGGTGACCGCCGCGGCAGCCCTGGAGCGTGGCACCGCCACGGCCTCGGGCGTTATCTACGGCCCCATTGCGCAGCAATGGCTCTATAGTGTGTTCCTCCCGGTGCCTGATGCCGATGACGTCACGCTGCTGGCAATCAATCAGACCGCGCTGGGTCTGACCCCAGCCCTGCAGTCCCGCCAATTGCCACCGGGTTGGAACGCAGCGCTGGTCGACGCCCAGAACCTGGTGATCACCGCAACGCCGGGTGCTGACCTGCCGCCCGGAACGCTGTTTCCTCTCCTGCGCACCGCAGAAGAGCCATCCGAACCGTGGCGATATGAAGACATGGATGGCCGCTCGGTCATCACGTCGGAATGGCGCGCGCCAACGACCGGCTGGCGGGTCATCGCCTGGGCTGATGCGGCAACCGTGGACGCCGCCTTCACCGAATCCCTGCTTTGGCTGGTTGCCTGGGGCGTGCTCATTGGCGTGGTGGCGGCCTTGCTCGCCTTCCATATCGGGCAACGCATTGGTCTGTCGGTGCGTGGACTGCGCCAGGATGCGCTCAAGCTTGGACACGGCGAACCGGTGACGGCCCGACCCTACCCCGTCGCCGAGATCGCCGAGGTTTCGCGCGCTCTAGCCGATGCGTCCAAAGAGCGCCGCGCCGCCGAACAGGAGGTCAACTTCTTGATGCGCGAGCTGGCGCACCGCTCCAAGAACCAGATGACGGTGATCGCCGCCATGGCCAAGCAGACCGCCCGCGGTGCCGAAAACGTGGAAACCTATGTGCAAGCCTTTGAACGGCGGATCATGGGACTGGCGCGATCCACCGATCTCTTGCTCGCGCATGGCCGCGTCGGCATTTCCCTCCGCGAGCTGATCGAAAATCAGCTTGCGCCCTTCTGCCCCACCGATCCCGAACGGGTCGCGCTCAACGGGGCCGACCTTCGCCTCAACATGCAGGCAGCCCAGATATTGGGCATGGCTGTGCATGAGCTATCCACCAACGCTGTTAAATATGGCGCCTTCCGGGGCGATGATGGGCAGTTGACCATCACCTGGTTGGTCGTCGATGACGCGTTGGATTTCTCGTGGCGCGAGACCGTGCAGGACGCCACGCCGCCGCAGAACGAGCGGGTGGGCTTTGGTACCAAAGTGCTCAAGGCCATGGTGGGCTCGTCGCTGGGGGCGCAGGTTGACCGTCTCAGCCACGCCGATGGCATTGAATGGCACTTTGTCATTCCGCTCGAAGGCATAGACCCGGGCCGGATGCCTGAGGCGGGCCACGAGGCGCAGGACGAATAATTCTGGTCTTTTCGGCTATTTTGCCCTATAGGGGCGCGCGTGCGGACCTTTGCGTCCGCCATCATGGCCCCGCCTGGACGACATCCCGGCCGGGGCGACCTATCCTCCTCATAAAAAAAGGATCTTATCCGATGTCGATTACCCCCGAGCGCAAATCCGCTCTGATCCAGGAATTCGCCACCAAGCCGAACGACACCGGTTCCCCGGAAGTTCAGGTTGCGATCCTGTCGGAACGCATTTCGAACCTCACCGAACACTTCAAGGGCCACGCCAAGGACAATCACTCCCGCCGCGGCCTGCTGAAGCTCGTTTCGCTCCGTCGCCGTCTGCTCGACTATGTCAAGAAGACCGACGAAGCGCGTTACCGCGCCCTCATCGAAAAGCTGGGCCTGCGCCGCTAAGCGCATTCACGCTGCGATGCGGGGCGTTCCGTCCCGCATTCGCCTTTTTCGCCGTTCAGGATCCGTTCATCTATGCGGCGGACCTGCGGCCCGCGTAGCCGGCAGATGCCGGAGCATGGCAGGATTATTGGCCACTCCCCAAGCCGGAGTTGCTTGTTGTCTTGCCCATGTTTCGTCGCTGCCAGACAGAAACAGTGCCTGATTTTGAGCCGGTAATGCACATGGGGTGCAGCGCCGGTGCGGGCACACCGGATGAGTTCGCGAGGGTTTTCTACGCCCCCCGCGCTCCCGCTCTTCCGGCAGAATGGAAAGACGAAAACCCATGACGATCAATTTTGATCACCACAAGGTCGAGCTCAACTGGGGCGGCCAGCCCCTGACGCTCGAGACCGGCAAGATGGCCCGCCAGGCCGATGGCGCCGTGTTGGCCACGCTGGGCGAGACTGTTGTTCTTGCCACCGTTGTTTCGGCCAAGTCGGCAAAGCCAGGCCAGGACTTCTTCCCGCTGACCGTCAATTACCAGGAAAAGTACTTCGCCGCGGGCAAGATCCCCGGTGGCTACTTCAAACGCGAAGGCCGGCCGACCGAGAACGAGACGCTGACCAGCCGCCTTATTGACCGCCCTATTCGTCCGCTCTTCCCCGATGGTTACAAGAACGAGACCCAGGTCATCATCACCGTTCTCCAGCATGACATGGAGAACAACCCCGACGTGCTCGCCATGGTGGCCGCTTCCGCAGCCCTGACCATTTCCGGTGTTCCCTTCATGGGCCCGATCGGCGCTGCCCGCGTCGGCTATGTCGATGGCGAGTATGTCTTGAACCTGCCCGTCGACCGCCGCGCTGACAGCAAGCTCGACCTCGTCATGGCCGGTACCGAGGACGCCGTGCTGATGGTGGAATCGGAAGCCAAGGAGCTGTCCGAAGAAGTGATGCTGGGCGCCGTGATGTTCGGTCACGCCGAAAGCAAGAAGGTCATCCAGGCCGTCATCAAGCTGGCCGAGCTCGCTGCCAAGGAGCCCCGCGACTTCACGGCTCCCGACTATTCGGCGCTTGAATCCGAAGTGCTCTCGTTTATCGAGACTGATCTGCGCGAAGCCTACAAGATCACCAAGAAAGAAGACCGTTACGCTGCGGTCGATGCGGCCAAGGCCAAGGTCAAGGAGCACTTCGCGCCCAAGATCGAATCCGGTGAAATCTCCGGCGAAGACCTCAGCGAGGTAATCCACAACCTGCAGGCCAAGATCGTCCGCTGGAACATCCTTGATACCGGCCACCGCATCGACGGCCGCGATCTCAAGACCGTGCGCCCGATCGTTTCGGAAGTCGGTCTACTGCCCCGAACCCATGGTTCGGCGCTGTTCACCCGCGGCGAGACCCAGGCGCTGGTGGTTGCCACCCTCGGCACCGGTGAAGACGAGCAGTTCATCGACTCGCTTGAAGGCACCAAGAAGGAAAACTTCCTCCTGCACTACAACTTCCCTCCCTATTCAGTGGGTGAAGCAGGTCGCATGGGTTCTCCCGGCCGCCGCGAAATCGGCCACGGCAAGCTGGCGTGGCGCGCGGTCAACCCGATCCGCCCGTCCATGGAAGAGTTCCCCTACACCATCCGCGTGGTCTCCGAGATCACCGAATCCAACGGCTCGTCTTCCATGGCGACCGTGTGCGGCACCTCGCTTGCATTGATGGATGCCGGTGTGCCACTGGCCCGTCCCGTGGCCGGTATCGCCATGGGCCTGATCCTGGAAGGCGAGCGCTTCGCCGTGCTGTCCGACATCCTGGGTGACGAAGATCACCTCGGCGACATGGACTTCAAGGTGGCCGGCACGGAAGAGGGTGTCACCTCGCTCCAGATGGACATCAAGATCGCCGGCATCACCGAAGAGATCATGCAGGTTGCTCTGGCTCAGGCCAAGGAAGGCCGCGCTCATATCCTGGGCGAAATGGCCAAGGCGCTCTCCGCTTCGCGCGGTGAAGTGGGCGAGTTCGCCCCGCGCATCGAGACCCTCAAGATCCCGACAGACAAGATCCGTGAAGTGATCGGCACCGGCGGCAAGGTGATCCGCGAGATCGTCGAAAAGACCGGCGCCAAGATCAACATCGACGATGACGGCACCGTCAAGGTCTCGTCCTCGGACGGTTCGCAGATCGAAGCTGCCATCAAGTGGATCCGCTCGATCACCGATGAGCCCGAGATCGGCGCCATTTACCAGGGCACGGTCGTAAAGACCGCCGATTTCGGCGCCTTCGTGAACTTCTTTGGCGCCAAGGACGGGCTGGTCCATATCAGCCAGCTGGCCGACCAGCGCGTCGCCAAGACCACCGACGTGGTCAAGGAAGGCGACAAGGTCTGGGTCAAGCTCCTGGGCTTTGACGAACGCGGCAAGGTTCGTCTGTCGATGAAGATCATCGATCAGGCGACTGGCAAAGAGATCGTCAAGGGTGAGGAAGCTGCAGCCGAGTAGGCTGTATTGTCCCGCTTAGAGACACTGCTAAGGCCCGGATTTGTCCGGGCCTTTTCACTTCTGTGACTTTCCAGCAACAGAGTTGAACATCACATCAGCGCGAGGGAACCGCCGTTTCGGCGCCTCGTTCACGACTGAGGCTTTCCTGCACTAGAAAACCGTTGGGACGGAGCATAGGGCATTGGCCACACCGATGATTCAAGTCACCCGCGTTTAAGGGATTACCCGTGCTCTCACGTCGCCTATTCATGATTGGCTTGCCTGCGGTCGCTCTGGCGGCCTGTTCGTCCACCCGAACTCCTGTGGTTCAGGAGCCGACCATCGACCCATACTATGTCCGCATGTATGGTCCCATCTATGATGAGCCACATCCTGTGCAGGCTATGGATCTGCGCCGGGTCGACCCCAAGTGGTGGCGCCAGGAAGTGGCCTACTCCACCTCCGAACGCCCCGGCACGATCGTGGTCGACACCCCCGCACGCTTCCTCTATCTCGTGATGGAAGGCGGCCGCGCGCTGCGCTATGGCGTCGGCGTTGGCAAGGATGAGGCCCTGGTGTTCCGTGGCACCGCCACCATTGGCCGCAAGGCTCAGTGGCCGAGCTGGACCCCCACCCAGAACATGATCCAGCGCGAGCCGGACCGCTACGGTCCTTATGCTGGTGGGATGCCGGGCGGCCCAGAGAACCCGCTGGGTCCGCGCGCTCTCTACCTTTACCGTGATGGTCGTGACACGCTGTTCCGCCTCCACGGCACCACCGAGCCCTATACGATCGGCACCAATGTGTCCTCGGGATGCATTCGCCTGATGAACCAGGACATTATCGACCTCTACGCCCGCGTGCCGGTCGGCACCAAGGTCGTGGTCTACAACTAGGCTAAAGCTGCCGGGCCACTGCCGCGGCAGCGGTGATTCTCGCTTCGGATTCCGTAGTCACCGGAGCGAACATCGCCGCTGTCGCGACAAGGGCCCGACAGAAGATCCAAAGCCCGCTCCCCAGGGAGCGGGCTTTTTCGTGTTTGGGATAGCTCCGTCGGGGGCAGGGCACCATGTGCATAAAACAAAGGGCGCCGGAGTTGCCTCCAGCGCCCTTAATGCCTTGCTTTTGGTTCGCGCCCTAGAGCGAGCGCTGTACCGTCTCGACGCGGAAGCATTCGATCTGGTCGCCAGCACGGATGTCTTCGTAGTTCTCGAAGGCCATGCCGCACTCCTGTCCGGTCTGGACGTCCTTGACCTCGTCTTTGAAGCGCTTGAGCGTCTTGAGCTTGCCTTCATGAATGACGACGTTGTCGCGCAAGAGGCGCACGCCGGCACCACGCTCCACAATGCCTTCGGTGACCCGGCAGCCAGCGACCTTGCCGACCTTGGTGATGTTGAACACTTCCAGGATCTCGGCGTAGCCAATGAAGGTCTCGCGACGTTCGGGCTTGAGCAGGCCGCTCATGGCGTTCTTCACGTCGTCCACGAGGTCGTAGATGATGTTGTAGTAGCGGATCTCGTTGCCTTCGCGGGTCGCCAGCTCCTGCGCCTGCTTGTTGGCACGCACATTGAAGCCGATGATAATCGCGTTCGAGGCCGAAGCCAGCGTCACATCGGACTCGGTAATGCCGCCGACACCCGAGAAGAGGATCTGTGCGGACACTTCCTCGGTCGAGAGCTTGTTGAGCGACGCATTGATCGCTTCCACCGAGCCTTGCACGTCGCCCTTGATAATCAAGGGGAACTTGGCAATGCCCGAAGCCTTGAGCTGGTTCATCATCTGCTCGAGGCTGGTCGCACCACCGCCCGCGGTTTTTTCGCGGATGGCGCGCTGACGGTACTCGGTGACTTCACGAGCGCGCGCTTCGGTTTCGACCACCGAGAAGCGGTCGCCGGCACTTGGCACGCCATTGAAGCCCAACACTTCCACCGGCACGGACGGACCGGCTTCCTTGACCTGCTCGCCCTGATCGTTGATCAGCGCACGAACACGCGCAAACTCGGTACCAGCCACCAGAATATCGCCCACGCGCAGGGTGCCACGCTGCACCAGCATTGTCGCTACCGCACCGCGGCCGCGATCGAGCTTGGCTTCGATCACGAGGCCTTCGGCACGCCCATCATGAGCAGCCCGGAGTTCGAGCACTTCGGCCTGCAGCAGGATGGTCTCGAGCAGCTTGTCGAGGCCGTCATGCGTCTTGGCCGAAACTTCCACGTCCAGCGTGTCGCCGCCCATGGATTCCACGAACACTTCGTGCTGCAGCAGTTCGGTCCGGACGCGGGTCGGATTGGCTTCCGGCTTGTCCATCTTGTTGATGGCCACGATGATCGGCACACCCGCCGCTTTGGCATGCTTGATGGATTCGATCGTCTGCGGCATCACGCCGTCATCCGCCGCCACCACCAACACGGCGATGTCAGTCGCCTGCGCACCGCGGGCACGCATGGCGGTGAACGCCTCGTGGCCAGGGGTGTCAAGGAAGGTAACCTTCTGGCCCTTCTTTTCGACCTGGTAGGCACCGATATGCTGGGTGATGCCACCGGCTTCGCCCGAAACCACGTTGGCCTCGCGGATGGCGTCCAGCAGCGAGGTCTTGCCGTGGTCGACGTGGCCCATGATGGTGACCACTGGTGCACGATTGTCGAGATCTTCCACATTGTCATCGGCGGGGATGTCGAACAGACCTTCTTCGACGTCGGCTTCCGAGACGCGCCTGACGGTGTGGCCCAGTTCGGTGGCGATCAGTTCGGCGGTATCGGCGTCGAGAATGTCGTTGATCTTCATCATCTGACCCTGTTGCATCAGGAGCTTGATGACGTCGACAGACCGCTCGGCCATACGGTTAGCCAGTTCCTGGACCGTGATGGCTTCAGGAATAATGACTTCGCGGCTGATCTTGGGCTGGGTCGACTGGTTGCGACCCATCTTCTTGTCGCGACGGCGACGCATGGCGGCCAGCGACGGACCGCGATCGCGATCGTTTTCGGTCGTGGCACTGGCCACAGTGAGGCGACCACGCGCATTGGTTTCGCCAGCGCGACGAACGGGCCGCTCCGGCGCCGCGCGGGAGGCGCGGCGGGCGTTTTCGAGTTCGGCTGCCGTGGTCGGACGGGTCTGCGGGGCACCGGTACGAGTACGACGGCCATCGGCCTCGCTCGGTGGAGCAGGGGGCACATTGCCGATCGGCGCCATGCCGGCCCCGGCCGGACGGCGATCACCAGCTGGACGGGCCGCAGTGCCGGCCGGACGTGCACCAGCAGCACCCGGACGAGCCCCAGCGGCGCCCGGACGGATCAGTGCATTAGCGCCGCGCTCGCTTTCCGGACGCGTATTGCTCGGCCGCTCGACGCGCGGTGGCCGCGGCGGCTGGCCGGGACGACCAGCAACGACACGGACGCTTGATGGTCCCGGATTGCGCTGTGATGCAGGCGTATAGGGTGTCTGTTCGGGCTCTTCTGCGGCAGGGGCGGGGGCGGCCTCCGGCTCGGGAGCCGATTGCGGCTCGGCCTCAGCCTGCTCGGCCTTGCGGCGGTCTTCTTCCTGGCGCTCGGCCTCCTCGCGGACTTGCCGGCGACGGTTCTCGTCTTCGATGCGGCGAGCCTCTTCAGCCGCGAACCGTTCCTGGTCCTCGGCTGCACGGGCACCAGCCAGCGCCAGCGCCTGACGCCGGGCTTCAGCTTCCGCCGCGCTGAGACCCAGCGGGGCGCGCTGCTGCGGCTGGCTGGATCGGTTCAGCGGTGGGCGACCCTGCTGGGGGCGGTTGCCCTGCGCGGGTCCAGCAGATTGCGGCCGCTGGGGAGCACCGGAAGGAGCGCCGGGCTTTGGAATTACGCGCGTGCGCTTTTCGACGACCACCGTCGAGCGCGAGGGTCCACGCGACATCCCGGGCCGGTTGCCCATGTTCGGGCCGCCCTTCAATGTCAGCGTCTTCTTCGCGCCGGTGTCATCAGTGCGCTTGTCGTCGTTATCAGCCATACTTCTCGCGTCTCTCGTCCTGTTCCTCGGACAAAATTTCACCGTCAACCGCAGGGCGGCCGGTGTCCTTGTCCGTCGGTTTGGCGGTATAAAGTGCCAGCCTTCTGGCCTTTTCCACCGCCGCTCGGGCTGCTGCCCCATTCGTTAGGGCAGCATGTATCACATTTTCAAGCCCAAGTGCCAAACCCATTTGCTCCGATGAGAGCAATTCGAAATGCGGCACTTCGAACTCGTCTATTCCCTCTTCACGGGCGGCGTAGTGGAGGGCTTTGAGCGGCCCCACCATCTTGCTGCGCCCGTCTTCTGCGGCGTCAGTAGCCGTAATCAGCGCGATGAGGTCGCCGCTCACGATCAGGCCGCGCACCTTGGTGGCGCCAAACACCAGCTGGCCGGCCTTGCGCGCCATGCCCAGCGCCGCAAGATAGCGCTGCTCAAGCCGCAATTGCGTGAGCCCCGGCAGGTCCTCGGGCAAGGTGACCTCGCTCTTGAGGCTCCGCCCAAATACCCGCTTCTTGACTGCCTCGGCCACCGCATCGCGACTAAGACTGATCCATACGCCGCGACCCTCGGCTTTGGCCTCGGTATCGGGCGCCAGCACATTGTCCGGTCCCAGGACGAAGCGGATCAGCTCTGGCACGGGTTTTTCAACCCGTGTCAGTGCACACATTCTCGTCGTTTCTTCGCGCCGGGCCATCTGGTCCCTCGCTCCGAAACGGCCTTAGGCCGTTGCCTCTTCGGTGGTGTCGACTTCTTCGGTGGCAGGCATATCCTCTTCGGTGATCCAGCCGGCCTTGAGGCGAGCCTGCATGATCATGTCCTCGGCCTCTTCGCGCGACACGGGGAAGTCCTTGAAAGTCCCCTCGAAGCGCTTGGTTTCGCCATCCTTGCGTTCGCTCCAGCCCACCAGATCGTCGGCGGCGCAACCGGCAAAGTCTTCCACCGACTTGATGTCGTCCTTGCCCAGGGCTACCAGCATGGCGGCGTTGAGGCCCGGGATCTCATAAAGCTCCTCGGAGACGCCCAATTGCTGGCGCTCGTCGTCATGCTTACGGTCGATCTCGGCCAAATATTCGGTAGCGCGGTTCTGGATTTCCCCAGCCGTTTCCTCGTCGAACCCATCGATCGAGGCGATTTCACCGGCGTCGATATAGGCCAGTTCCTCGACCGAGGAGAAGCCTTCCGAAGCCAGTAGTTGGGCAACCATCTCGTCGACGTCAAGGGCTTCCATGAACAGCGAGGAGCGTTCGGTGAATTCCTTCTGGCGCCGCTCGGACTCTTCCTGCTCGGTCAGGATGTCGATATCCCAGCCGATCAACTGGCTGGCGAGGCGCACATTCTGGCCACGGCGACCAATAGCTAGCGACAGCTGCTCGTCGGGGACCACCACTTCGATGCGCTCGGCCTGCTCGTCCAAAACCACTTTGGCGACGTCGGCCGGCTGCAGCGCAGAGACCACGAGGTCAGCAATGGAGTCGGTCCAGGGGATGATATCGATCTTTTCACCTTGCAATTCGCCGACCACAGCCTGCACGCGAGAACCGCGCATACCGACGCAGGCGCCCACAGGATCGATCGATGAATCCGAGGAGGTAACGGCGATTTTGGCGCGCGAACCCGGATCGCGGGCGATCGAGCGGATGGTGATCACGCCATCATAGATTTCCGGCACTTCCTGCATGAACAGTTTGGCCATGAACTGCGGGTGGGTGCGCGACAAGAAAATCTGCGGCCCACGCTGCTCGCGGCGCACGTCATAGACATAGGCGCGCACGCGGTCGCCATAGCGGAACATCTCGCGCGGGATCAGCTCGTCGCGGCGGATGATGGCTTCGCCTCGGCCCAGGTCGACAATCACATTGCCGTATTCCACGCGCTTGACCGAGCCATTGACGATCTCGCCGATGCGGTTGACGTATTCGTCATACATGCGCTCGCGCTCGGCATCGCGCACCTTCTGCACGATCACCTGCTTGGCGGACTGGGCGGCGATGCGGCCGAATTCCATGGGTGGCAGCGGCTCGGTCAGAAAGTCGCCGACCTTGGCTTCGGGCGACTTGATCTGCGCCTGCTTGAGCGTCACCTGACGGCTGGTCTCTTCGACCTCTTCGACGATCTCGAGGAGGCGCCACATGCGGGTTTCGCCCGAGCGAGGGTTGATCTCGACCTTGATCTCGGTCTCGGCGCCGTACCGGCCCTTGGCCGCCTTTTCCATGGCGTCCTGCATCGCCTCGATCACGACCATGCGGTCGATCGACTTTTCGCGGGCTACGGCGTCGGCGATCTGCAGCAGCTCGAGGCGGTTTGCGCTAACGGCCATTTAGTGTGTCTCCTTGGAGATATCTTCGTCGTCATTATCGGCATCGAGGATCTCGACCGTCTCGGTCTCCTCGTCGTCGATGGGGTGGAGTGCCTGTTCGGCCCGAGCCATATCCATGAGCTTGTCGGTCATCACGAGCTTGGCTTCGGCGATGTCGACGAAGCGCAGGCGATGAGCGGGGTCGGTGCCGCCGGGCGCGTCGGGCAAGGTGATCGTTACAGCCTCGTCGTCAACCGAATGGATGAAGCCGCGGAAGCGCTTGCGGCCATTGATCATGTCGGACAGTTCGATCTTGACTTCGTGGCCAACAAAGCGCTCGAAATCGCGCTTGCGCACCAGCGGCCGGTCAATGCCGGGCGAGGAAACCTCGAGGTGGTATTCGCGGTCGATGGGGTCTTCCACATCAAGCACCGGCGAGACGTCTTTGCTCAGCGTCTCGCAGTCGGTGATGGTGAAGCGCCCATTCTCGTCTTCGGCCATGATCTGGAGGGTCATGCCGTTTTCCTGGCTGATCTTGATACGCACCAGCGAATAGCCGAGCCCATTGGCCACCGGCTCGACAATGGCGGCGACGCGGGCTTCGAGCCCGGTTTCCTTGATGTAGCGCTTTTCGGTTAGATCGAAAGCCATCGGTCCCTTGGGTAATAAAAAAGAGCGGGGCCGGGAGGCTCCCACTCTGCAAGATGCCAGAGATGTTGGATCGCTATATAGCGCCGAACCGGTTGCGCTGCAAGGGTATGGTCTCAGCCAATGCCGGGCAGGGCCGCCTTGGCTTCCGCAACACTCATTGTTCCGGCACCGCCGCCCGCAAACAGCATGCGCTTGGCGTGACGGGCAAAATAGGCATTGACCGGCGCCAGCACCCCAAACTTTCGCCCCAGAAGAGCGATTTCGCCATTGAGATAATCGGTTTCTATCGATCCTGCGCCGCGGGCGAGACTCTGCGCCGAGGAAGAGCCGCCTGCCTGCGCACCGGGGATCTGCCGGAAGTCGGCGATGGCTTCGCGCCCATTCATGTCGGCCGGCTCGATTCCGGCCGCGGCATAGACGGCTCGTGCCTCGGCCCGCGCCGCCTTGATGAAGTCCTCGCGCCCATCCTGCTGGCCCAGGCAGGCATCAATGGCATTGGTCAGGTTGACCAACAGCTTGGCATATTTGAACGGGGCGATGTCGTCATGGCAGAAGGCTGCGAAGCCGGCGCTCTCGAGCGCCGCACTCACCTGCGCTGCATGGGTCTGCTCGCCGGTGCCATGGCGGGCGATGTCGAAAATCCCCAGCTTGGGCCCGAAAAAGCAACTGACCTCCCCCGGGGTCAGGAATGTCACCGGCATGGAGACGACGACGCCATAGACGTTGGGGAAGCGGCGAAGCGCAAAGTCCTCGTTCGCAAATCCATTCTGCATGCAGAAGATCGCCTGCTCGTACACGCCCGCTGCCTGCAACCGCTCGAGCGCGGGCAGCGTGTCCTGTGTCTTGATGGTGAGCAGCACGACATCGTCGGGCCTGAAGTCGATCTCGGTGGGATCTCTGACGGTTGCGAAGCGCGCGTCGTGGTTGCCCTCCGGCGTGCGCAGCCGCAGGCCGGACTGCCGGATTGCCTCGAGCTGGGCGCCGCGGGCGATACCGATCATCTCGTGTCCCGTCTGGGTCAACCGGACCGCCAGCGTGCCGCCAATCGCGCCCACGCCATAGATGATGATGCGCATGGGTTTCGCTCCTAAGTCCGGTTGAAAGTGAAGTAGAAGCTGGTCATGCGGCCCTCCCGGCGCGCCTTCTGCTCGTACCGCGTCGCTTGCCACCCGGAATAGGGCTCATGCCAACTGCCCGGCCGCTCTGGCTCGAAACTGAAGAGCGGCTGGCGCACGATATGGGCCAGCGTCCAATTGGCATAGTCCTCGATATCGGTGGCGAAGTGGAACTTGCCACCCTCCCGGATCACCCGCGCCAATTCTCCCAGAGTCGTCGGCGACACGAAGCGCCGCTTATGGTGGCGCGTCTTGGGCCAAGGATCGGGATAAAGCAGGTAAACTTCGTCGATGCTGCCTTCGGGCAGTTGCACCAGGAGCTTTAGCGCATCATCAGTGAAGAGCCGAATATTGCGCAGCTCTTGACCCGCGATGGTCTGCACCATCTTGCCGATACCGCCGGTGAATACCTCGCAGCCGATAAAACCCGTTTTCGGGTTTTCGGCGGCCTGGCGCGCCAGATGCTCTCCCCCGCCATAGCCGATCTCGACAACAATCCGCTCGGCATCGGGGAAGAGGCTGCGCGGATTGAGGGGGCCTTCGAGCTTGATCTCGAGCTGGGGCAGGGTGGCATCGAACACGGCCTGCTGGCCGCCATGCAGTTTCTTGCCGGATCGGCGGCCGAAAAAGGCGCGCGGCTCGCCGGATCGGGTCTTGGGAAGCTCGTGATCGGTCATGCTGTTTGACTAGCGGCGCCGCGCCCTAAGCGCAACGCCGAGCTTGCTCGAAGCGGCGACTAGCGCACCGCATCCTTGAGCGCTTTGACGAGGTCCGTCTTCTCCCAGGAGAAGCTGCCATCCCGGCCAGCCTTACGGCCGAAGTGTCCGTAGGCGGCCGTCTTGGCGTAGATGGGCTTGTTGAGGTCGAGATGGGTGCGGATTCCACGCGGGGTCAGGTCCATGACCTTGCCCAATGCTTGTTCCACCACCGCCTCGTCAACCTTGCCGGTGCCATGCAGATCCACATAAACCGACAGCGGCTGCGCCACCCCGATGGCATAGGAGAGCTGGATAGTGGCGCGATCGGCAAGTCCGGCAGCCACGACATTCTTGGCGAGGTAGCGGGCGGCATAGGCCGCCGAGCGATCGACCTTGGTCGGATCCTTGCCCGAGAAGGCGCCGCCACCATGGGGCGCTGCTCCGCCATAGGTGTCGACGATGATCTTCCGGCCGGTGAGGCCCGCATCGCCATCTGGCCCGCCGACCACGAACTTGCCCGTAGGGTTGATGTGCCAGACCGTTTCCTCGTCGATCCAGCCTTCGGGCAGCGCTTCACGGATAAAGGGCTCGACAATGGTGCGAACGTCGGCGGAGGTCAGCGTTTCATCCAGATGCTGGGTGGAGAGCACGATCTGCGTCACGCCAACCGGCATGCCGTTCTCGTAGCGCACTGTGACCTGGCTTTTGGCATCGGGGCCGAGCGTGCCGGCGGGGCCATGATTGGCTTTCCGAGCGGTGGTGATGGTCTCGAGGATCTTGTGGGCATAGTAGATCGGCGCGGGCAGCAATTCGGGGGTTTCCCGCGCCGCATAGCCGAACATGATGCCCTGGTCGCCAGCGCCCACATCCTTGTTGCCTGTCTCGTCGACACCCTGGGCGATGTCGGCCGACTGGCCATGCAGCAGCACGTCGATTCTGCAGGTCTTCCAGTGAAAGCCTGGTTGCTCGTAGCCGATGGCGCGGATGGCCTTACGGGCTGCCGACTTGAACTTGGAAGGGTTCACCACCGGAGCGCCGGAGGCGTCGGTGACGATGTTGCCGTCCTTGCCTCTTTTGAGCAGCGTCTCGGGCACGCGAACCTCGCCAGCGATCACCACGCGATTGGTCGTGGCCAGGGTCTCGCAGGCAATGCGCACCTTGGCGGGATCCATGCCGGTCTTCTTGGCTTCACGGAATACGAGGTCGACGATCTCGTCCGAGATGCGGTCGCAGACCTTGTCGGGATGACCCTCCGAAACCGACTCGGAGGTGAAAAGATAGGAAGACCGCGCCAAGCCAAAATTCCCTGAACTTGCCAAAACTGGCCGAAAACGAGCTATTCGGACGGGTTTGTGACACCAGCACGCCAACCGGTCAAGGCGGATATAAAGAAAGCTTGATATGTTCGGCGCCCCATCCGGAGCATGGTTTAGCGCGCCTTACACGTGCTAGCGCACCCGTCTGGGGCGCCGACCCACCACCACCGAGATCAGCACCCCGGCCAGAAGGGCAATCAAGAGCGGCCAATACCGGATCTGGCTGAACGTCGTCGGCGCCAGGCGCAGATGGGGATTGGCATCGAGCACGGCCATCTGCTGGGGCGCAATCTCGGCTGTGACGCGGCCCAAGGGGTCGGTCGCAAAGGTGAGGCCGGAATTGGCCGCCCGGAGCAGGCTCATGCCCTCTTCGACCGCGCGGACACGGGCATGGTGGGCGTGCTGCGCCGGGCCGATAGAGCCATCGAACCAGGCATCATTGGTGATGTTGAGCATGAACTGGGCGGCTTCAGTATCCCCCAAATCGCCCGAGAACAGGACTTCGTAGCAGATCAATGCCAGGAAGGCGGGCGTATTGGGTAGGCTCATCAACCGGCGGCGCGCATCGCCGTGGCCCCAGCCTTCGGCCCCCGGCACGAATTGCTTGATGCCCAGCTGACCGAAAAAGTCCTGGAACGGCAGGAACTCGCCAAACGGCACCAGATGCGACTTGTCATAGGAGGCGATCACCTCGCCATTGCTGTCGATTGCCAGAAGCGCGTTGTAGGGCGGACCCGGCGTGCCGATTGCTCCTGGTTCGAAGGCCTGCCGGGGCGCACCCGCCAGGAGCGTCGTGGTGTCGGGAAGAAGCCGCGCTATGCGCGCCAGCGCGTCGGGATAGGTCGACAAAAAGAAGGGCAGGCTCGATTCGGGCCAGACCACGTGGGTGATATCGGCGATCCCCTGGTCGGTGGGGTCCATCCGCATGTCGGTCAGCATCAGGAGGCGGTCGATCAGCGCCACCGGATCGGCATTGCCCCAGTCGGCATGTTCATAGACCAGCGGCTGCACCAGCCGGAATGCGACGTCCGTCCGTTCCGTAACCGCCATGCCGGTCAGCCGGTTATAGCCATAGCCGAGCTGCGAGGCGATCACGAGGAGGCTGAGGAAGAACGGCAGGAGCCGCCGCGACAGCGCGCGGCCATCCGCCGGCCAGATCAGAGCAGGGGTGCCCGCCAAAAGGGCAGCGAGGAAGGTCAGCCCGTAGATGCCGATGAGCGAGGCCAGCTGCATCATTTCGTCGGTCGGGGTGAGCGCATAGCCCAGAAGATCGAAAGGAAACCCGGTGAAGATATGCCCGCGCAGCCATTCGGCGATGGTGATGAAGGTCGCCAGGGTGACGATCCGCCAGGCGCCGTGGCTCCAGAACAGATGCGCCGCTGCGCTCCCGATTCCCCAGAAAAACGCGATCAGCGCCGCCAACGCCAGAATGGCGAAGGGCATGAGCGCCAGCATGACGCCGCCCTCTACGAAAAAGGCCGCGCCCAGCCAGTGAAAAGCGACGGTGAAATAGCCCCAGCCAAACGCAAAACCGATAGTAAAGGCCGGCCCAAATAGGCGCCGCCAGCCCTTCGGCCGTTCGGCGCCATCGAGGCACCACACCCAGATGGGGAAAGCGAGGAACAGTGCGGGCAGAATAAAGAGCGGCGGCACGGACAGACCGGCCACCGCGCCTGCGAGCACCAGCAGCAGGAAGCGTCGCCAGCCATGGCTAAGCATTGCCGTTTCGGCCAGCCAGGTCACAGGGAAGATCTCGGCGAATCGGTCTGCATGGGCGCAAGCTGGCTGCCTCCCGCGCCTCCGTCAATCTCGACAGGGAGCAGAGCGAGCGCTAGAGCGGTGGCATGACCCTGCCCATCACTCTCGCCATCGATACCGCCGCGCCGCGCTTGCAGCTGGGGCTCCTGCTCGCAGATGGCGCTGTGGATGTGTCGATCGATGAGATCGCGACGGGGCACGCCGAACTGATCTTTGACCGCATTGCCTTGCTGCTGCACCGCAACGGGGTCGGCTACCCCGATCTCGGGCGCATTGCCACAACCACGGGTCCGGGCTCGTTTACCGGCCTGCGCATTGGCCTCTCGGCTGCTCGCGGCATCGGGCTGGCAAGATCCATCCCGGTGGTGGGCGTTCCCAGTCTACTGGCCCTGTCGCTGGCGGTCGAAGGCCCTTCCACCGTGTTGCTCGATGCGCGCCGGGGCGAGGCCTATTTCCAGACCTTCTCCGCTCCGGCAATAGCAGCCAGCGAGCCCCTGCTGCTCCCCATGGAAGTGGCCCAGGAGCGTGTCGACCCTGCCACCACGCTGCTGCAGTCTCCCTTTGTCGAGATTGCCATGCTGGCCCGCTACGCGGCGGCGGCGGACCCGACGACCCACCCGCCCGAAGCCACTTATGTGCGCGATGCCGACGCTAAGCCGCAGACTGCCAATCGCATTGCGCGGAAGCCGGCATGATCAAGCTCTGGATGGCGCCGGCCGGACTCCACGTGGAAATGGGCCAGGACGGGGATGCTGCCGAGCTCGCGCGCATCCACAAAACCGGATTTTTCCGTGGCTGGTCGGCCCAGGAGTTCGCCGAGTTCCTGGCCGAGCGCAATACGCCTATCTATGTGGCCTGTGACGCCAAGCGCCGCATTGCCGGCTTTGCCCTGATCCGGATTGCGGCCGATGAAGCCGAGCTTTTGACCATTGCCGTTGATCCCAAGTGGCGCGGCAAAAAAATCGGACGGGCACTGCTGCACGCCACCTTTCAGGACCTCATGCTCTCGCCCGCCAAGCGAATGTTTCTTGAGGTCGAGGAGCAGAATGCCGCCGCCATTCGGCTCTATCGCAACGAGGGTTTTCGCGAGATTGCACGGCGCGACGGCTACTACGCGCGCGTTGACGGCAGCGCGGCCACGGCGCTTGTCATGGCGCGTGATCTTGGTTAACCCGTCCTGATGCAGCAGGGAGCCAAGGCTTGAGCAAAACCCCGCCAGATCCGACGCTCGAGGAGGCCTGCGTTGCCCGTGGCATGCGCATGACCGACCAGCGGCGCGTTATCGCGCGGGTGATCGAGGAGAGCGCGGACCACCCCGACGTCGAGGAGCTTTATCGCCGCGCCGCGGCGGCCGATCCGCGCATCTCACTCTCGACTGTCTATCGCACCGTGAACCTGTTTGAGGAGGCGGGGCTCGTTACCAAGCACGACTTCAAGGATGGACGCGCCCGCTTCGAGCCCATTCCGGACGAGCACCACGACCATTTGATCGACATCCGCTCTGGCACCGTCATCGAATTCCGCAATGAGGAAATCGAGGCCATCCAGGAGCTCATCGCCAAGCGGCTCGGCTACCGCCTGGTGGACCATCGGCTCGAACTCTACGCCGTGCCGATCGACAAGGATACTGCAGCCAAGAAGTAGCCGCCCCCCACGCAGTTCACCCGCGTGCCTTTCACCTGCCGGCCAGCCGCCGCTTGAGCCGGGCGATGATGCCGGCGGCCTTGACCATCAGCGCCATGTCGGTGTGCGCCTCGTTGGCGTCCTGCGGGAGATCGGCCCAGACCGCAATGGTCAAGTCATGGGTCTGGCTGTGAGCCCCGTCATCCTCACTGAGGAGCGCCCGCACGTGGCCGGTGATCCGGCCTTGGAGGCGAGGATGCACCTGCTTGTCGCGGACGGCGATATCGATCAGTTCCAAACTCAACTGCATGCCCCTGGCCACTGGGCGACAGGCTAGAGTTGGGCGGTACCCACAAGGTTAACGATTGTTAGGCTTTCCCCGGTTCTCCACAGCCGAGGCAATTGCGTGGCATCATACGCGGACGGCGTGCTCCACGCGGCCGTCACTGCCGAAGACCTCGAGATAGCGGGCGATCTCTTCGGGCGTGCCGGTGGCCTTGGCGGGATTGTCCGAGAGTTTAACGGCAGGCCGGCCGTTGGCGCTACTGACTTTGGCGACGATCGAGATCGGCTCCAGCATGCGATTGGCTTCGGGGGCGCAGCCTTCGAAATCATTGGTGAGGTTGGTGCCCCAGCCAAAGCTCATGCGCACCTTGCCGTCGAAGTGGAGATAGGCTTCCTCGATCATGTCGACGTCGAGCCCGTCCGAGAAGATGAGTAGCTTCTCCTTGGGGTCGCGCCCGCGCGACTTCCACCATTCGATGATGCGCTCGCCACCAGCAATCGCCGGTGCGCTATCGGGGCGGAAACCAGTCCAGTCAGCGACCCAATCGGGTGCGTCGCGCAAAAAAGCATCGGTGCCGAAGGCATCGGGCAAAACGATCAGGAGGTTGCCGCCATAATAGCTCTTCCAGTCCTGCAGGACCCGATAGGGGGCCTCGCGCAGTTCGGCGTCGGAACGGGCGAGGGCCGCCAGCACCATCGGCAGTTCATGCGCATTGGTGCCCAGCGCCTCGAGGTCGGTATCCATCGCTAGCTTGACGTTGGACGTGCCGGTGAGGTTTTCGCCGATCCCTTCCTTGAGCGCATCGACGCACCAGCGCTGCCACAGAAAGGAATGACGTCGGCGCGTGCCGAAATCAGAAATCTTGAGGTCAGGCAGTTTTTGCAGCCGCTCCACCTTCTCCCACATCTTGGCCTTGGCTCGGGCGTAGAGCACGTCGAGCGTGAACGGCCCATAATTCTTCATTGCCGCACGGCTGCGCAGTTCATTGATGATGGCGAGGGCTGGAATTTCCCACATGGTGGTCTCAAGCCAAAGACCAGGAAACTCCAAGACGAATTGCCCGTCGCGTTTTTCCAGCCGGTATTCGGGCAGTTGAAAGCGCTCGAGCCACCGCAGAAAGCCGGGCTGGAAAATCTGCTTGGAGCCGTAGAAGGTGTTGCCGGCCAGCCAGATCATCTCTTTTTTCGACAGGCGCAAGGTGCGGCAGTGATCGAGCTGCGCCCGCAATTCGTCGATGTCGATTTCCTCGGCGAGCTTAACGGACTTGGTGCGGTTGATCAGCGAGAAGGTGGCGTCCACACGCGGATACAGCCCCCAGATCATCTGCAGCATCAGCAGCTTATAGAAATCCGTGTCGAGCAGGCTGCGCACGATCGGATCAAGCTTCCAGGCGTGATTGTGCACCCGGCGGGCGATATCGGTGTAGGTGGCCATTAATGTCCCCAAGTCCGGCTGGTTTCTAGCGCGCCCGGCGGGGGATGGAAAGGGAGCCGGTCAATCCTGTGCGTGCGGGGTACACTGGAACTGCTCGAAGACATGCATTGCCTCATCGATGGCTGCCTTGGCCTCGGTCCCGCAATCGGCAATCCAGGTCCAGTTCTGGACGATAAGCCGCCGCTCGCGCCGGTCTGTCTTGAGGTCGATGGCTGCCACCACTTTGTCCCCCACCAGCACCGGCAAGGCGAAATAGCCGAGCTTGCGCTTCTCCGCTGGCACATAGGCTTCAAACAGATGCTCGTAGTCGAACAAGAGCTTCAGCCGCTTGCGTTGAATGATCAGTGGATCGAACGGCGAGAGAATGTGGATGCGGTCAGCTTGTGCATGCTGCCGCTCGAGACTTTCTGGCGCGGCCCAGTGAGGCACCTTCTCGGCGCCCGCAATGGTGACGGGCACCAGGAGTTTGCGGCGCACGCGGCTTTCGATTAGCTCCCGCACGGCAGGTTTGCGGCTTGCCGCCAAGTGACAAATGGAATCAAGACTGACCACGCCCTGACTCCGCAAGGCGCGGTCGAGAAGATAGGCGGTGATCTGCCGGTCGGTGGCGGGTCGCGGCAACTTCTCCCAACCAAAATGACGGGTTAGGAGGTCATAGGTCTTGAGCATGCCTTCCCGCGCCGAGATCGTCACCAGCCCCTGATAGAACATCAACTGCAGTACCCGCTTGGACGGCTTGCGGCTGGCCCAGGGATGGGTCTTGTCGACCAGTTCATCGTCGTCGATGTCGCGGATCGACAGGGCCCCTTCGGATTTGAGGCGCCGGGTCATGGTTGCGATCTCGGCCCTGGTGACCGAGCCGAACCAGGCGCTGGGGTTCTCGCGATACGCCTTCATGGCGGGGATGAAGAACGGCAGGTCACGCGTGGGCACATAGCTTAGTGCATGCGTCCAATATTCAAAGATGCTCTTGCTCTCCGATTGCAGCGCCGCAAGATCACTCCGGCGATACTCCGGAATGCGCGACCACAGGATGTGATGATGGCAGCGCTCGATCACATGGATCGTATCGATCTGCACATAACCCAGCTGTTCTATCGCCGCCTGCGCCGCCGCCGGGCCCGCACCAAACGGCGCCTCCGCATCGAGCCGCTGCGCGTGCAGCCAGATCGCGCGAGCCCCTGCGGCTGAGATGGTGTGGGGCAATTTCGGCAAGCGTGCCATCCAGATCGAGAGACGTGACCATCAAATGACACGCGCCGGCTCAACCCGGTTCTCTCAAGCTAAGCTTTTCGAACCAAGGTTGCCCATCAATATCTGCTAAAGTTCTATGCTGCGGAGCAGCAAATTTGGTGGAGCCAAGCGGGATCGAACCGCTGACCTCTTGCATGCCATGCAAGCGCTCTCCCAGCTGAGCTATGGCCCCATCCGAGCAAGGTGCGAGGGGCAGAAGCCAATCTCGCTGACGTCCTTGCAGCAGTCTGTGTGGGTTCGGTCGGGAGTGTCCCCGTCCGAAGCGAGGCGGAACCTATTGGATCGTTTCCGCCAGCGCAAGTGCCTGGATGACACTTTTTTGTTGGACCGGCTGATTGCCTCAACCGGCCCTAAACTCAAACGAAATCAACGGTCTTCGTCGCCGCCGACGTCAAAACCGAGCTCTTCGTCCTCGTCTTCATCTTCTTCGAGGAACACGTCCTCGTCGTCGTCGCCGAGATCCTCTTCCACCTCGACCTCGACGTCATCGGTGTCGGGAACATCGTCACCGGACTCCTCGGCATCTGCCTCCTCGAGGCTGACGATTTCGGGACCTGCGGTCTCCTCTTCTTCCTCTTCGACCTCGTCCTCCTCGTCGTCCACCTTGCGGGCGGTAGCAGGGGAGGGCTTGCCGGCGAGGACCTGTTCGAAAAAGGAGCGCGGATAGCTCTTGCCCGTATAAGGCGAGACGATCGGGTCCATGTTGAGGTCGTAGAACTTCTTGCCCGTGTCGGGGTCGGTCCGCTTCGTGCCGCGTTCGGAACTGGCCATTGTGTTCCTCATGAAAGGGAATTTCTTCGGGGACATCGCCGCCGTTTCGTCGTCCGGTTATGGGCAAACCCCGCCCCTGTCAAACCCAAAATGCGGTGCGCCGGTTTCGGGGGGAGCCAGGGTGTGGCCTCGATCGTTCCAGCCGTGCTAAGCCGCGACCGACAAGCCAAGGACAAGCCGCATGATCATTGCCGTAGACGGTCCCGCAGCCTCGGGGAAGGGAACACTGGCGGCGGGCCTTGCCCGCCACTACGGTCTGCCCTACCTGGATACGGGCCTGCTCTATCGCGCCGTGGGGCTGGCGGTCACCAGCCAGGAGGACAGCGCCGAGTTCAAGCAAGCCGCCATTGCAGCGGCGCGCGCGCTCCGCGCTGAGCAATTGACCGATACCGCGGAACTGACCTCGGCGGGAGCCGGGGTCATGGCCAGCAAGGTGGCGGTGATCGGTCCGGTGCGGCAGGCGCTCTTTGATTACCAGCGCGATTTCGCCACCCAGCCGGGCGGAGCTGTGCTCGACGGTCGCGATATCGGCACCAAGATCTGCCCCGATGCCGATGTGAAGCTTTTTATCCAAGCCGACAGCAAGGCCCGCATGGAGCGGCGGGCCCGTCAGCTCGAAGCGCGTGGTCTGGAGGTTGATCGCTACGCGCTTTATCACCAGATCGAGGAACGGGATGCCCGCGATATGCTTAACCCGCATGGCGGCTTCTATGCGGCTGATGACGCGCACTTGCTCGACACGACGCTTCTCGGTATAGAGGCCGCACTCCGTGCCGCCATCGCGATTGTCGACAGCACCATGGCGCTCAAGGCAGGGCACTAGCCCTAATTTCCTCCTTGAGCATTGTGGGTCCGCCAATCATTCCAGCCTTGGCCCGGATTGGACTACCAAACCTTAGCTGAACCGATCGGGCGCTCGCGCGCCGGCATGCGCATTGCATGGCGGGCTCCGGTCTCAACCCAACCCCCGGTGCAACTGGAGAGAAATTTGGCACAGCAAACTGTGACGAAAGAAGATTTTGAATCCCTGTTGATGGATTCGTTTGTTGACAACGAGCCTTTGGAAGGCGCCGTCGTCAAGGGCAGGGTCGTCGCGATCGAAAAGGATCTCGCGATCATCGATGTCGGTCTCAAGACCGAAGGGCGCATCGCGCTTAAGGAATTCGGCCAGGCTGGCCGTGACGGCACCATCACCGTGGGCTCGGAAGTCGAGGTCTATGTCGACCGCGTCGAGAACGCCATGGGCGAGGCCGTGCTCAGCCGCGAGAAGGCCCGCCGGGAAGAGAGCTGGGTCAAGCTCGAAGAAATGTACAACAACAATGAGCGCGTTGAAGGCACCATCTTCAACCAGGTCAAGGGCGGCTTCACCGTCGACCTCGAAGGCGCCATTGCCTTCCTGCCGCGCTCGCAGGTCGATATCCGCCCGATCCGCGATATCGCGCCGCTCATGAACGTGCCGCAGCCCTTCCAGATCCTCAAGATGGACAAGCGCCGCGGCAATATCGTGGTGTCGCGCCGCGCCATTCTGGAAGAGTCGCGCGCCGAACAGCGCTCGGAAATCGTCCAGCAGCTCGAAGAGGGCCAGGTTGTCGACGGCGTGGTCAAGAACATCACCGATTATGGTGCGTTCGTTGATCTCGGCGGCATCGACGGTCTGCTCCACGTCACCGACATTGCTTGGCGCCGTGTGAACCACCCGTCCGAAGTGCTGACCATCGGCGAGACCATCAAGGTCCAGATCGTTCGTATCAACCACGAGTCGCACCGCATCAGCCTGGGCATGAAGCAGCTCCAGGCCGATCCGTGGGAAGGCATCGAGGCCAAGTACCCGATCAACGCCAAGTTCTCGGGCCGCGTGACCAACATCACCGACTACGGTGCGTTCGTCGAGCTCGAGCCAGGCATCGAAGGCTTGATCCACGTCTCGGAAATGAGCTGGACCAAGAAGAACGTCCATCCCGGCAAGATCGTCTCGACCTCCCAGGAAGTCGAAGTGGTCGTGCTCGAGGTCGATCCCGACAAGCGCCGCATCTCGCTGGGTCTCAAGCAGACCCTGCAGAACCCGTGGGAAGCGTTTGCCGAGAAGAACCCCGTTGGCGCGGTCATCGAAGGCGAAGTCAAGAACAAGACCGAATTTGGTCTGTTCATCGGCCTCGAAGGCGATGTGGACGGCATGGTGCACCTCTCCGACCTCGACTGGCAGAAGTCGGGCGAAGTGGCCTTGGAAGACTACAACCGTGGTGACATGGTTTCGGCCAAGGTGCTCGACGTCGACGTCGAGAAGGAGCGCATCAGCCTGGGCATCAAGCAGCTCGCGACCGGCGAAGTTGCCGATACGGCTGGCACCGAAGGCGGCATCCGCAAGGGTTCTGTCGTCACCGGCACCGTGACCGAAGTCAACGAGGGCGGCATCGAAGTTCGCATTGCCGACTCCGAAATGACTGCGTTCATCCGCCGCGCCGATCTCAGCCGCGATCGCAACGACCAGCGTCCCGAGCGCTTCAGCAAGGGCGAAAAGGTTGACGCACGCGTCACCCAGTACGATCGCAAGACCCAGCGCATCCAGCTTTCCATCAAGGCACTGGAAATCGCCGAGGAAAAGGAAGCCGTTGCCAATTACGGTTCGTCCGCTTCGGGCGCATCGCTGGGCGACATCCTGGGCGCTGCGCTCAAGGATCGCGACGACAAGTAAGTCTCGCAACTGCCAAATCGAGGCCCGCGCTTGTGAGCGCGGGCCTTTTGCTTTCTAACGGCACCATGCACCGCACGGCGATCCATTGGCGAAGCCTCACCACCCTGGATCTTCCGGCGGTCGAGGCCATTGCTGGCTCAGTGCACCCCAGCTTCCCAGAGGACATCGCCGTCCTGGCTGAGCGACAGCGGCTCTACCCCGACGGCGCGCGCTTTCTCGAACTGAACGGCCAGCCTGCTGGCTACGTCCTGTCGCACACCTGGACCCTCGGCGATCTTCCCGCGCTTAATTCGCGATTGGGCCATATTCCCGTTGGCGCCGACACCTACTACATCCACGATCTGGCACTGCTGCCCGTCGCCAGGGGCACCGGAGCTGCAACCCAGATCGTCGGCGCGCTGATCGAGCACGCCAAGAAACGCCGGTTCGCCAGCATCAGCTTGGTTGCGGTCAATGGCTCCGTCCCATTCTGGCGCAAGCATGGTTTCGAGGAGATCGAGAGCGCGGGACTTACAAGCAAGCTGGCGAGCTATGAGCCAACCGCCCGGCTAATGGTGCGGGCGCTAGCTTAGTCGTGTTTGCACTCGGTCTTGCCAGCCCCTGTGCCTCAGAGTAGTCCAGCCCTGTCGCACGAACACGAGGCGCAATTGAGCGATCAGCCCATTCCGCCGGCCGAGCCTGGCCGCGATCCGCATGCCGCTGTGGCCGCTGACACTTATCGGCGCTCGCGTGGCGTCTGGCGCGTGCTTGCCTTTCTGGCTCTCATTGCGCTGATCCTCGCGTTGTTCGGGCGCTTCGCCGCGCCGGAAAGCCCGGTGCAGGACTATATCGCCAGGCTGGAAATCGATGGCGCCATTGCCACCGACCCGGGTCGGCTTGCTGCCATCGAAGAGCTTGCCGAAGACGACAGCGTCAAGGCGGTGATCGTGGCGATCAATTCACCCGGTGGCACCACGGCGGGCGGCGAAGAACTCTACGAAGCCCTGGGCCAGCTGCGGGAAACCAAGCCAACCGTCGCTGTCATCAAGGAGCTCGGAGCATCCGCTGCCTATATGACGGCTATTGCTACCGACAGGATTTTTGCCCGACGTCTCTCCATCGTTGGCTCAATCGGTGTGCTCTACCAGCACGTCAACGCCGGCAAGTTGATGGACACGATTGGCGTAGATCTAGACAAGGTCGCTTCGGGACCATTGAAGGCCCAGCCTGATCTGGACGAACCACTCACCGGCGCCCCGCGCCAGTCCATCGCTGCCCTCGTGGACGATAGCTTCCAATGGTTCGTGGATATCGTCGCGGAGCGCCGCAACCTCGCTCGCCCCGTGGCGCTGGGTCTTGCGGACGGACGGATCGTCACCGGCCGCGTCGGCGTCGAAGCGGGGCTCATCGATGCCATTGGCGGGGAAGCAGAAGCGCAGGCCTGGCTTGAAACCGCGGCAAGCGTTCCGGCCGATCTTGAGATCAGTACGGTATGGCCTGAGCCTGAGGCGGGGTTTGACTGGTGGAACCTTGTCTTGGGCGGGCAGGCGCGTTCTTGGCTGGGTCTGCCGCAAGGTCCTATGCCGCTTGACGGTTTGGTCTCGCTTTGGCAGGTTGGCCCCGCGTCCTGAAGCGGCAGGAAGCGTCGAGAGGAGCCTGGGATGATCAAGTCGGAACTAGTGGAGAAGCTTGCGGCAGAGAACCCGCACCTGTTCCAGCGCGACATCGAAAATATCGTCAATGCCATTTTGGACGAGATCGGCGATGCCATGGCGCGCGGCGATCGGGTAGAACTCCGTGGCTTCGGTGCGTTTTCGGTCAAGAACCGTCCGGCGCGCGTCGGACGCAACCCGCGGACGGGTGAACAGGTTGAAGTGGGCGAGAAGTATGTCCCGCAATTCAAGGCGGGCAAGGAAATCCGCGAGCGGCTCAACCGTTCGTAACGGGATAAGCAATCCCCAATAGGCACCCGCTTATGACTAGAAAAATCGTTGGCTGGCTGGTTCTGGTGCCCCTGTGCCTGGTGCTGATCGTGTTTGCGCTGGCCAATCGTCACCTCGTGGCCGTTAACCTCAATCCCTTCAATTTTGTCGAGGCGCCTGCGCCAGGTTATGGCGTGCCGCTCTTTATCGTGCTTTACGTGGTCCTTCTGGTGGGCGTCCTGTTGGGTGGCATTGCCACCTGGTTTGCCCAGGCGCACCATCGGCGCGCGGAAAAACATTGGCGGCGCGAAGCCCGGCACCTCAACGAGGAGCTGGAAACCATGCGCCGCAATCAAGTGGTCCCGGCCAATGCGCCGGTTGCCGAAGTCGATGACCTGCTGGAGCTGCGCTGAGCGTTTCGATGGCCGAGCCAATCGTCGTTAAAATCTGCGGTATCAAAAACCCCGACATCCTCGAAACCGCCATCACGGCCGGTGCCGACATGGTGGGTTTCGTTCATTTCATGCGCTCGCCGCGCCACGCCACCATCGAAGAGATCGGCGATCTGATCTCGGTGGCGCGGGGGCGAGTGCAAACCTGCGTGCTGCTGGTCAATCCCGATAACAGCTGTGTTGCTGAAGTGGCGGCACTGGGGCCCGATTTCATTCAGTTACATGGGCCCGAGACCCCGCATCGGGTGGAAACCATCAGGGCTGAAGCGGGCGTCGAGATCATCAAGGCGCTGCCCATCGGCACGGCCGAAGATGTTGCCCATGTCGCCGACTTCGTCGAAATTGCCGATCGCATTCTGCTGGATGCCAAGCCACCCAAGGGTGCTGATCGGCCCGGCGGGTTGGGTACGGCCTTCGACTGGAACCTGCTCAAGGCGCTTGACCCTTCCATCCCCTTCATGCTTTCCGGAGGCCTGACGCCGGATAATGTCGCCGAGGCGATCCGGGCGGTGCGCCCCTATGGGGTGGATGCCTCTTCAGGCATGGAGACCGCTCCTGGCGTGAAGAACAAGCGGCTGATCGAAGCGTTCGTTCGAAACGTAAGAACAGCAAGCAACTAGACTGCCCCGAGACCTCTCGGAGCATCCGAGAGGACCCGACCGATGGACGGCTTGAATTCCCTGCGCAACGGCCCCGATGAGCATGGCCGCTTCGGCCCTTTCGGTGGCCGCTTCGTCGCTGAAACGCTGATGCCGCTGATCCTTGATCTCGAGCGGCACTATCGCGAGGCCAAGACCGACCCCGAATTTCAGGCCGAACTCTCCGACCTCTCAACCCATTATGCGGGCCGCCCCAGCCCGCTTTACTTCGCCAAGCGGCTGACCGAGCACCTGGGCGGCGCCAAGGTCTGGTTTAAGCGCGAAGAGCTCAACCACACCGGCTCCCACAAAATCAACAATTGCCTGGGTCAGATCCTTCTGGCCAAGCGCATGGGCAAGACGCGCGTCATTGCTGAAACCGGTGCCGGCCAGCACGGCGTCGCCACCGCGACCGTTTGCGCCAAGTTCGATCTGCCCTGCGTTATCTTCATGGGCGCTACCGACGTCGAGCGGCAGATGCCCAACGTGCTGCGCATGAAGATGCTGGGCGCCGAAGTGCGGCCGGTCACCGCGGGCGCCGGCACCCTCAAGGATGCCATGAACGAGGCTCTGCGCGACTGGGTCACCAACGTTGAATCCACCTACTACTTGATCGGCACGGCCGCGGGCCCGCATCCCTATCCCGAGATGGTGCGCGACTTTCAGTCCGTAATCGGCACCGAGCTCAAGGCGCAGTTCAAGGAATCAGAGGGCAAACTGCCCGATGCGGTAGTCGCCTGCGTTGGCGGTGGCTCCAATGCCATCGGCACTTTTCACGCCTTCCTCGATGACCCCGAGGTCAAGATCTATGGCGCCGAAGCGGGTGGCCACGGCATAGATGTCGAGAACGGCCATGCCTCTTCCATGACGGGCGGCCAGCCCGGCGTGCTTCACGGCAACCGCACCTATCTCCTGCAGGATCGCGACGGCCAGATCCTTGAAGGCCACTCCATTTCGGCTGGCCTCGATTATCCCGGCGTCGGTCCGGAGCACGCGTTCCTCCACGACACCAAGCGCGTGACCTATGCGCCCATCACCGACAATGAGGCACTCGAAGCCTTCCAGCTTTGCACCCGCCTTGAGGGCATCATCCCCGCGCTCGAGTCGGCGCATGGTCTGGCGCAGCTGATGAAGGTCGCGCCTACGATGGGTAAGGACGAGGACATCGTGCTCTGCCTCTCCGGCCGCGGCGACAAGGACGTCGAGAGCGTCGGCAAACATCTGGGACTGCTGTAGCCATGACCACGCGTATCGATCAGCGCTTCGCCGAACTCAAGGCGGCGAACCGCCCCGCCCTCGTCACTTTCATCATGGGCGGCGATCCCGATCTGGCTACCGGCCAGGCTATCTTGGAGGCGCTGCCGCAGGCCGGGGCCGACATTATCGAACTCGGCATGCCCTTTTCCGATCCGATGGCTGATGGCGTTGCCATCCAGCTGGGCGGACAGCGCGCCCTGGCTTCGGGGCAAACGCTCACCGGCGTCCTCGGCATGGTCGAGGATTTCCGCCGCAAGGATGAGAGCACGCCGATCGTGCTCATGGGCTACTACAACCCCATCTACATCTTCGGCGTGGATCGCTTCCTCGCCATGGCCAAGGATGCGGGTGTCGATGGGCTCATCATTGTCGACCTGCCACCGGAGGAAGACGAGGAACTTTGCATCCCCGCCCTCAAGGCCGGCCTCAACTTCATTCGCCTGACCACCCCCACCACCGATGACAAGCGCCTGCCGGCCGTGCTCGCTAATACCTCGGGCTTTGTCTACTATGTCTCCATGACCGGTGTGACCGGCGCCGCCATCAAGTCGCGCGGGGCGGTGGGCGAAGCGGTGGAGCGCATCAAGGCGCATACCGAACTTCCCGTCGCCGTCGGCTTCGGCATCAAGACCGCCGACGACGCTGCCGAGATCGGCAAGCACGCCGATGGCATCGTGGTCGGCACTGTTCTTGTCGATGCCGTCGCCAACTCGCTGGACAACGGCAAGGCTACCGATCGCACTGTCAGTGCCGTTCGCGACATCGTTGCTGATCTTGCTCAAGGCGTGAAACGCGCCCGCGGCTGACCCAAAAGGGATGGAGCCGCCGGCTTGGTCCGGCGTTGCACCCCTGATACAATTGCCACAATTGACCCCGAAGATGACGACTAGGTCTCTCGAAAGGCATTCGCCATGAACTGGATCGACAATTTCGTCCGCCCCAAAATCCGCTCCTTTCTGACTCAGAAGCGGGACACGCCGGAAAATCTCTGGGTCAAAGACCCTGAGTCGGGCGAGATGGTGTTCTATCGCGATCTTGAGGCGAACCAGTGGGTGGTGCCCAATTCGGGCTACCACATGAAGATCAAGACGGCGGATCGCCTCAAGACCTTCCTCGATGATGGCCATTACGAGACCGTGCCGGTGCCATCCGTCCCGGTCGATCCGCTCAAATTCCGTGACCAGAAGAAATATGTCGACCGGCTGCGCGAACAGCGCACCAAGACCGGCCAGGAGGACTCGGTCACCGTCGCCACCGGCAAGCTCTATGGCCGCGACATCACCGTGGCCGTTCAGGACTTCGATTTCATGGGTGGTTCGCTCGGCATGGCCGCCGGGCAGGGGATCATCACCGGGCTTGAAACCGCCGTCACGCGCAAGACGCCCTTCGTGCTGTTTGTCGCCTCCGGCGGCGCTCGCATGCAGGAAGGCGTCCTCAGCCTCATGCAGATGCCCCGCACCACCGTGGCCGTGCTGCGCCTCCGCGAGGCGGGTCTGCCCTTCTTTGTCGTGCTCACCAACCCCACCACCGGCGGCGTCACTGCCTCCTACGCCATGCTGGGCGACGTGCACATCGCTGAGCCGGGCGCGATGATCGGCTTTGCCGGCGCCCGCGTCATCGAGCAGACCATTCGCGAAAAGCTCCCCAAGGGCTTCCAGCGCTCCGAATATCTCTATGAGCATGGCATGGTCGATATGGTGGTGCACCGCCACAATCTGCGCCCCACCATCGGTTCGCTCGCCTCCATCCTCACCAAGGGTGACCCGGTGGACGGGCTCAATGCGAGCGCGGACAGCGCCGCTCGGGCGAGCCTGCGTGAGGCCGCCATCGCAGCCGAAGGCGACGACGAAGAGGTCGCTCCACCCGCAGCGGTCCACGCCGAATAGGCGTCTTTACCGCCGCTTAAGGACAACCTGCCTTAATTCAGGGCATAGGCGGCGTGGCATCGGCTTTTTGGAAGCCTGCCGCGCGCGCTGCCTTGTGGGGGGTGTCCTATGCTGAAAATGTCATTGCCGATCGCACGCAAGCTGCCGCTGGCCCTGATTGGGTCGGCCTTGCTGGTGAGTGTCGGTGTGGGTCTGGCGAGCTACATGATTGGCTCGCAGGCTCTGCGCAGTTCCGCCGAAACCAACCTTTCCACCATGGCGAGCGAACGCGCCCGCCAGGTCTCGACCTACCTGCAGTCGGTCGAAGCCGATCTCGCCGCCACCGCACAGTCCGAAGCCACCATTCAGGCGCTGCGTGATTTCGGTTCCGCCTGGATCCAGTTCAAGACCGATCCGACCGCCGAAGTGCGCCGCCTCTACGTCGACGAGAACCCCGACAAGACCAATCTGGCGGCGCTCGAAACGCTGGGCACCACCAACGCCTACGACGTCACCCATACCCGTTTCCATGCCGGCTTCCGCAATCAGCTGGCGGCACGCGGCTATCGCGAACTCTACCTCTTCGATCTCAAAGGTTTTCTGGTCTATACGGTCAACAAGGGCGCCGACTACGGCACGAGCTTTGCCGAGGGTGGCCCATATGCGGCAACGCCTCTGGGCCAGGTGGTGACTCAGGCCCTTGCCTTCGAGACCAAGGAAGAACTGGCTTTCGCCGACTTCGCCCCCTACGAGCCCACCGGCGCGCTGCCGGCGAGCTTTTTTGCCAAGCCTGTCTTCAACGCCCAGGGCCGCAAGATTGGCGTTCTCGCGCTTGAACTCCCCTCCGAGCGGCTAGACGACGTGATCGGCGATCGCACCGGGCTCGGTGAAACGGGTGAAGTCGTCATCGCCGGCAGCGACGGCGTGCTGCGCTCGGACTCCGTGTTCACCGATGGCAATGATGCGCTGGTGACCCCCTTTGCCGGCACCCTCCTCGAAACGGCGCTGGCTGGCACCCCGGCCATCGGCGAGATGTCTGACTACCGGGCCACCGACATGCTGGTGGCCTCGGCCCCCATCGCTACGCGCGGCCAGCCCTGGGCGGCCGTTGCCGTAATGGCCAAGGACGAAGTGCTGGCTCCCGTCGCCAATATGCGCAACATGATGCTGTTGATCGGGGCCGGTCTCCTTGCCATCGTTGCCGCGCTCGGCCTTCTCTTCTCGCGCACCATTACCCGGCCGATCACTCGGCTGACCGGTACCATGGAGACCCTTGCCCAGGGCAATCTCGACGTCGAGGTTCCTGGTGCCGAGCGGACCGACGAGCTGGGCGCAATGGCCCGCACGGTCGAAATCTTCCGCGAGAACGCCCAGAAGATAAACCAGATGACCGAGGCAGAGGCGGCGCAGGTGCTCGCCAACCAGGCCGAACGAGCCAAGATGATGACCTCGTTGCAGCAGGCTTTTGGCGACGTGGTGGATGCCGCCATCGCCGGCGATTTCTCCCGCCGCGTAGATGCGAGCTTCCCCGATGTCGAGCTCAATGCTCTGGCCCGCTCGGTCAACAGCCTCGTGGAAACGGTCGACCGTGGCTTGGGCGAAACGGGCGAGGTGCTCTCGGCGCTCGCCGATACCGACCTCACCCGCCGGGTGCGCGGCGACTATCAGGGAGCCTTCGCGCAACTTAAGGCTGACACCAATGCCGTGGCTGAAAAGCTGGGCGAGATCGTGGGCCAGTTGCGCCAGACCTCCGGTGCCCTCAAGCGCGCCACCGGAGAAATCCTCTCGGGCGCCAACGACCTGTCCGAGCGCACCACCAAGCAGGCCGCCACCATCGAGGAAACCTCCGCTACTGTGGAGCAACTGGCCAGCACCGTCATCGACAACGCCAAAAAGGCCGAAGCCGCCAGCAAGCAGGCCCAGTCGGTCTCCGAGACTGCCGAAGCGGGTGGTCGCGTGATGAACGAGGCGACGGCGGCCATGGACCGGATCACCGCGTCCTCGGCCAAGATTTCCAACATCATCGGCCTCATCGACGATATCGCCTTCCAAACCAATCTCCTGGCCCTCAATGCTTCGGTCGAAGCGGCGCGCGCCGGGGATGCCGGCAAGGGTTTCGCGGTCGTCGCGGTGGAAGTTCGCCGCCTGGCGCAGTCCGCCGCCGGCGCCTCGGCTGACGTCAAGGCGCTGATCGAGCAATCGGCGGGTGAAGTCAGCGGTGGCACGCGCCTGGTGTCGGACGCCGCCGCCAAGCTCACCAGCATGCTCGAAGCCATTCGCGGCAATACCGCAGCGCTCGAGGCGATCGCCAAGGGCAACCGGGAGCAGGCATCCGCTATCGAAGAGGTCAATTCGGCCGTCCGGCAGATGGACGAAATCACGCAGCACAACGCGGCTCTGGTGGAAGAAACCAATGCCGCCATCGAGCAGACCGAGGCCCAGGCCAGCGAGCTCGACCGCATCGTCGAGATCTTCACCATCGACGACAAGCCCGCTGCCGTCACCCCAAAGTCAGCGCCTGCCGAAACCGGCATCCGCGGCATGCAGCAAAAGCTAAAATCAGCCGCCGGCGCTTACCTCACCCGTGGCAACACCGCCGTCGATCCCGACTGGGCCGAGTTCTAAGCCCCTTTCTGCGCCTCACGCCGCTACCGAGTGGCGGCCCACCTCCCCCTTGCAGGGGGAGGCCGGGTGGGGGTAGAGCCACGCACCCCGCGCGCGCCAGCACTCCTTGCCCGCTCACCCGCTTCCGCGCTACGTGAAACACCCGTCAGCCAAGCGCCCCGCCCATGTCCCGCACCGACGCCATCCTTGCCCGCCTCTCTGCCCTCCATCCCAAGCTCATCGATCTCAGCCTGGAGCGCATCGAGCGTCTGCTTGTCGATCTCGGCCATCCCGAAGAGCGCCTGCCGCCCGTCATCCATGTGGCCGGCACTAATGGCAAGGGGTCGACTATCGCTTATCTCCGCGCTTTCCTCGAAGCGGCCGGAAAGCGGGTCCACGTCTACAATTCCCCCCATCTGGTCCGCTTCAACGAGCGCATCCGGCTGGCGGGCACGCTGGTCAGCACCCGCCGGCTGAACCAGGCCCTGGAGCGGGTGGAACAGGTGAATGCGGGCAAGCCGATCACCTTTTTCGAAATCACCACCGCAGCGGCGCTGACACTGTTTGCCGAAACGCCGGCAGACTATCTCCTGCTCGAAACCGGCATGGGCGGCACCTACGACACGACCAACGTGGTGGCCCGGCCCATTGGCGTGGTCATCACCCCGATCGACCTCGACCATCAGGGTTTCCTCGGCAATACCATCGCCGAAATTGCTGTCAGCAAGGCCGGTATCCTCAAGCGCGGCAGCCCCGCCGTGATTGGCTTGCAGCAGCCCGAGGGGCGCGATGTGGTGGACCGGGCCGCGCGGCGCCTTGGCGTCCGGCCCCTTTATCAGGGCGAGGACTTTAATGGTGCCGAGCAGGATGGCCGGCTAGTCTTCCAGGATGAGCAGGGCCTGATTGATCTGCCGCCGCCGGCTTTGCTGGGCGCGCACCAGTTCGACAATGCTGCGCTGGCCATCGCCGCAGTCCGCCATTTCGATCTGCCGGTCGATGCCGCGGCGCTGGAAACTGGTCTGCGGTCGGTCCGTTGGCCAGCCCGGATCACCCCGCTCACGGGCAAGCTAAGTGACCTGCTCCTGCCTGGGGCCGAACTCTGGCTCGATGGCGGTCACAATCCCCATGGCGCCGCCGCCTTAGCGCGCAGCTTCGCCGAACTGAACAAGCGGCGGCACCTGCCGCTGGTGCTGGTTGTCGGCATGATGAACACGCGCGCCCCAGCCGAGTTCCTTGCCCATTTCAAGGGCCTCGCCAATGAGGTGCTGACCGTCACCATTCCGGGCGAGGCCAACGCGCATAAGGCCGTCTATCTTGCCGAGGAGGCGCGCAAGCTCGGGTTTCCCGCACGGCCCATGCGCTCGGTCACTTCCGCGCTCAAATCTGCCGCTACGGTGCCCAGCGCTCGTGTGCTGATCTGTGGCTCGCTTTATCTGGCTGGCGATGTGCTCGCCCGCAACGGCACGCTGCCGGACTAGTAGCGCGTCTGCTCGCTGCCGCAAAAGGGGTCCACCGGGCTGGTGCCGCTGAACGGGCGACGTCCCAGGATTGCCTCCACCACGGCCGCCTGCATCACCTCGCCCGACCCATAGGCATTGATATAGGTGGGCGCTCGCGGCGCATCGTAGAGATAGTAGGGAAAGCCCAGCGAAATCACCAGCGTGGGCACCTGATGCCAATAGCGGCTCATGGCGCCCAGCACCGATCCGGTGAGGGTCCTCCAGTCAAGAAAGATGCGCCCGCGCGTCATCAGCGTCTCTTCGGCGAGAAGATAAAGGACGAGGTCGAACTGGCGCGGATCGGGCGTTGCTCCCGGCTGGCAGATCGTCACCTCGAACCCTTCGTTCTGCAACTGCTGCGGAATGGTGAGGGGGACGGGGTGCGGGGCAAAGGGCAGGATGGCGCCGGTCGAATAGACCAGTACCCGCCGATGCTGCTCGGGCGAGATGGGCAGGAGGTTTGCCGTATCTTTAACCAGCGTCGGCACGCGTGCCATCACCCCCTGCGCAGTGAGATGATTGGCCTCCGTCGCAACAACCGCTGCAGCCTTTGTAAGAGTGGGCGCTGGTTTGAGCTGATGCAGCTCCAAGGCGGCCTTGAGCGCGAGCACGCGGGTTACGGCCTCGTCCAGCCGCTCCTGGCAAAGCCGGCCATCAGCAATAGCATGCACCAGCCGCATCAAATCGGCATCGGGATCGTCGGAAAAGAGGATCACGTCACATCCTGAGATGATGATCTCGGGCAGGGTGACGTCGCGCGGTCCCCAGTCGCCAAGCCCCGCCATGGCGGTGGCGTCCGAAACGATCAACCCATTGAAACCCAGGCGCTCCCGCAGCAGTGTGATATTGAGAGCCTTGCTGATCGACGCCGGCCGGAATGCCTCGGCCCCAGCTTCTGGCTCGAGTTCCCGCACAAAGGCGGGAAACGCGATATGGGCGGACATGATGCTGAGCACGCCCGCCGCAATGGCGCTGCGGTAAAGCCGCCCGAAGCCGGCTTCCCACTCCGTCATGCTCAACGGATTGACGGTCGTCACCAGGTGCTGGTCGCGGTCGTCATAGCCCTCCCCGGGCCAGTGCTTGACCGTTGCCGCGACTCCATGAGCCTGGAAGGCGTCAATCTGCGCCAGCGCGTGACGCTCGATCCGCTCCACATCGCTGCCAAAGGACCGCGTGCCCACAATGGCGCTGCGCCAAGCGGCATTGATATCGATGACTGGCGTGAAGCTCCAATTGAGCCCCACCGCACCGGCCTCCTGCGCCATGATGGTGGAAATGGCGGTGGTCGCCTCGATGTCGTCTACAGCGGCAAGGCCCAGTGGATTGGGCACCTCGGTGCCAAAGGGCAGGCTCATGCGGCTGCCTTCTAGGTCGGCGCTAACCAAAAGCGGGATCGGGCTCTGCTCGTCGAGCGCCCGCACCAGATCGATCTCGGCTTCGAGATCGTCCGAATAGACGCGGGTGATACCGCCCGGCCGGAACCGCTCGACATTTTCCAGCACCGCTCCGGGCTCGCCCCGCGCCAAAAGGACGAAGAGCTGCGCCAGCTTGTCGCGCGGCGCTAGGCTGTCACGTGTTGCGTGCACCCAGGCGATAGCCTCCTCGTCGAGATGAAAGGGCGCGGCGCTGAGATCGAGCTGGGCCATCTGGTCCTCCGGCAGTCGGGCTTGCCCCAAACCTGTAGAGCAATGCGCCGCCCGGGGGAATCGCTGCGCTATGCGGCGGCGTGCGTCTCCAGCCACTTCAGCATCTGCACGCGCGATTGGCCAGCGCCCACCTTGAGGTCAAGCACTTGCCCGTCCTTGAACAGCATGAAGGTGGGCATGGAGCGCACGTTGTACTGGCTGGCGATGGCGGGATTGGCATCCACGTCGAGCTTGACGATCTTGACCGTGCCCGCGAGCTCTTGGCTCAACGCATCAATCGTCGGCTCCATGGCCCGGCAAGGCGCGCACCACTCGGCCCAGAAATCCACCAGAACCGGTGTCGAAGCCGCCAGGACCTCGCTCGCAAAATCTGCATCCGTCACCTGCTGCGCCATGCCACGTCTCCTGCCTATGAGAACAGCGACGCTACATCAGGCCTGCTGACGGTCAAAGACATACAATATCTGGTAGCAAGCGGAGCGGAGAAACCTATTCTCCAAACGGAAACACCGCCGGATCACTCCGACGGTGTTTTCAAAAAATTCTGTCGAGCGCGCGATCAGGCTGCGTGCGACTCGAGCCATTTGGCGAGGCCTGCCTTGGGGGTGCCGGCACCAACCTTCATGTCGGCCGCCTCACCGCCCTTGAACAGGATCATGGTGGGAATGGAGCGGACGCCATATTGAGCAGCGATGCCTGGGTTGTCGTCGACATTGAGCTTGACGATCTTCACCTTGCCGGCGAGCTCGCTGGACAGTTCATCCAGAACGGGGGCGATCGCACGGCAGGGCCCGCACCATTCCGCCCAGAAGTCCACCAGAACGGGTTCTTTGGAGTTGAGGACTTCCTCGCCGAAGGTGGCGTCGGAAACTTGAGTGGTCATTGAGTGTTGCCTTTTGTTTTAAGCGGCGGTCTCTGTGCTCTCCAAGCTGGGAAGAGTCCAGCCTAGGCGCAAGCCGACTCACCGCATGGTGAAGCCCCTGATGTCCTCGGCTAGCATGCTGGCCGGTAGATTCATCAACGATTCCAAATGCGTCCACAGTATCGCCGCACGAACCGGGTGACCGGGGAAGAGCTGACCTGCAACCAACGCATATAATCCGAGCTGGGTCCGATAGTTCCCCGGCACATCGCCCGGCCCCCCGGGCACCGATGCGTCGGATTTGTAGTCGATCACCAACACCCCATGCTCGTCAACCACCACCCGGTCCATGCGCCCGGCCAGCCGGATCGGCTCGCCATTCCGATAGGCATGCACGATGAAGGGTATCTCCGCGCGGCTGGCGGAGCCGAACAGCGGCGCCAGTTCCGGTCGGCTGAGGATCGAGACGGCCTTGGCGCCCAGCCGCTCGTGTGCGTCCGGCAGGTCCGGTAGCAGTGCGTCCAATGCTTTGGGCACCACGGCGGGCCAGAGCGCACGCTCAACCCGCCCCAGATGCTGGAGGAGGGCATGAAGGGCAATGCCCTCCTGCCGCGCCGCACCGGCGTCGCGCACCTGTTCCCCCAGACTGTCGAGCGCCGCCACCCGGGTCACGTGCCCACCGGCTGATGAGGGTGTCACCAGGGGTGGCACATTAGGCTCGGGCACCGGCGTAAAAATCATGGGCTCGGCCGCCAGCGGGACGAGAGCCCCCTCGGTTTTCGCGGGAGCCGGCGCAATGCGCTCGCGCGGATAAATCAGCGCCAGCGCGTTGCCATCGGCGTCCGCCACCACTTCCGCGTCCCCGCGCAGGGCCGTGTCCACCGCCTCGTACCAACTGCCCTCGAGCTTGCCGGTCTGCGAGAGGCAGCCGGTAACATAAAGTTCGTCCTCCGCCCGCGTCATGGCGACATAGAGTTTACGCCAATATTCCTGCAGCAGCTTCTCGTCGACTTTCTGCTTGATGGGCAGCGTCTCGTCAGTGTGGAGCTTGGCCGAGGAGGCGTGGATCAGCACCGGATCCTCCCCGTCACGCACATAGACGGCCTTGCCGGTCTGCCCGGCGCTGGGCTTGCTGGCGGCATCGGCGAGGATCACGATGGGCGCTTCGAGGCCCTTGGCGCCATGCACGGTCATCACGCGGACGCCCGCATTGGCTTCGGTCAGTTCGCGCTTGATGGTGACATGGCGGCCGCGCATCTCGGCGACGAAGCCCTGCAGCGAAGGCTGCGCGCGCTGCTCATGGGTCAGCGCCAGCTCCAGCAATTCTGCAAACACCTCGTCCACCTCCTCGCCCAGCCGGGCATGGAAGCGCTTGAGCCCGCCTTCGGCATAAAGCACCTGGGCAACAAATTCGAAGGGCCGCTCGAAATCGAGCTCACTCCGCCAGCGCGCGAGCCGCGCGAAAGCCTCGCGGCAATTGGGCGCCGGACACTCTTCCATCGCCGACCACAGCGTCTGCCCCTGGGCGCGGGGCTGTGCCAGGGCAAAGAGATCGTCCTCATCCACGTCGAACAGGGGCGAGCGCAGAAGCGCAGCCAGCTGCAGGTCGTCGGCCGGGTTGAGCAGCACGTCGCACAGTGCCAACAAATCCATGACACCGATATGGCTGGTCACCCCCAGCCGGTCCGCTCCCGGTGTCGGCAGGCCTGCGCGGCGCAGCGCCCGGATGATTTCGCCGAACAGGACACCACGCGACTGCACGAGGATCAGCACGTCCTCGGCGCGCACCATCCGTCCGCGGCCCGTCAGCGGTCGCTTGCCGACCCAGCCGACAATTTCCCCCGCAATGCGTTCCGCCACCTGCCGCGATGCCGAGCGCTCCGCCTCGACCGGCTCCTTGGGCCATTCGGTGGTGTCGCCAACCACTCTTTGCTGCTGGATGGGCGGCCACAGCGTCACGCTGCCCCCGCCGGTGGGGCGCGCCGTATCGTGGAAGACCTTTCCCTGGGACAGGAGCGCATTGCCCATGCCCGGCAGGTCGCTGACCAGGTCCACCGCCTTGAGAATCTCGGGCAGGGTACGGAAGCTGGTGTGGAGCGGCACCGGCTCGAATGGGATGTCGGTTTCGCTGGCGCGACGGCTGAAGTGCTCGCCGGTTGCCGCAAACAGCTCCGGCTCGGCGCCTTGAAACGAGTAGATCGACTGCTTCTGGTCACCCACGGCGAAAAGCGAGCGCGGCCGGCTGGCGCCCCCAGCCCCGGCGAAGAACTCTTCGGCAATGGCCGTCACCACGCGCCACTGCTCGCGGTTGGTATCCTGCGATTCATCCACCAGGATGTGGTCGATAGCCGTATCGAGCTTGTATTGCACCCATGGACCCACCGAGCGGTCGGCAAACAAATCCCCCAGCCGCTCCACGAGGTCATCGAAGTCGAGCAGCGAGCGCGCTCGCTTCTGCGCCTCGTAGCGGGCCGAAATGGTCGCGACCACATCGAGGAGCGCTTCGCTGCGCTCGATCAGGAGGGCTTTGCGCCGCTCGGCCGCCAGAGCCTGGAGGCGTTCAGCCTCGGCAAGGAGCATATCGGCAAGGTCCGGGTCGCTCTCGCAGATTTTCTTGGCGGGAAAGCCACGAGCCGGCACCGTTTCCTTTTCGGTGAGGAAGGCGCGCTGCCAGCTTGCGGCAAGCGGCGCCCGTTCGTTGAACTGCGCCAACTTGTCCTCCAGGCGGCTGGCGCCGGTTGGCGGGCAGATCGCGTGGAGGCGCTCGATTTCACGCGCGCCCACCAGTCGTTCGTTCAGCACGGCCTCGTTGATGGCCGCGCTCCCGCGGAAATTGCCGGCACCCACCAGCTTGCGCAGATTGGCCTTGGCGCGTCGGGGATCGGCCAGCACCGTCTCGAGCTTGCGGCCCTCACCCAGGGCCGCATCGATGGCGCTGGTGATCTGGTGGTCGCTCAAGAGGTCAAACAGCGTCACGATCGCTTCAGCGGGCCCCTCACCGCGCAAGCCTTCCGCCAGCACGGCCTCCCGCACCGCCAGCATCATCTGGTTGCGCTCTTCCTCCTCGATCACGGTGAAGTCGAACGGCACCCCCGCTTCCAGCGGAAAGCGGTGCAGCACCGATTCGCAGAACGCGTGGATGGTGACGATCTTGAGCCCACCGGGCGTCTCCAGCGCCTTGGCAAAGAGCGTCCGCGCCCGCTCCACGAGCCCGGGATGGAATGCCGAGCCCTCAAGAGCGCGCAACTCGGCGACAAGTGCCCCCTCCTCGGCCACCGCCCAGCGCGCCAGTTCGCCTGCAACCCGGCGCCGCATCTCGGCGGCGGCCGCCTTGGTATAGGTGAGGCAAAGAATGGACTGCGGGGCGACCCCGGTGAGAAGGAGGCGCAAGACGCGCCGCGTCAACACATAGGTCTTGCCTGAGCCGGCATTCGCCGACACCCAGATGGAAAGACCAGGGTTTGCCGCCTTGGACTGGTTTGCCTGGGTCTCGGGCGTGATCCGGGGCTCGCCGCGCTCGCTCACTCCCCGTCCTCCCCCTCGACTATGGTCCATTCCGCGACGCGCGCTAGATGGTCATAGGCGCCGGCGAAGCGCTGTCCCGGCAGCGGCAACAGACGCGCTGCCATGGGCGTGTCACGGAACAGAAAGCAGTCCACATGCGCCTGCATGCGGCGGGTAATCTCGTCAGCCGCACTCATGATGTCGTGCGTGTCGGGAGGGGTAAACCCTTTTTCGGCGAAGGCCTCGGGCCCCAAGCCGATCTTGATATAGGTAAGGGCCGAACTGGCCACCGCCGGCACCCCGGTGAGCCCGCCCGCCTGCGCCATCTGTGCTTCGAGCAGCAATTGCGGCACCTCGAACGCTTTCATCGCGCCAGGCGTGGGCGGCGTTCCGGTCTTGAAGTCGATGATTTCAAGCGTGCCATCGACGAGTTCATCCACGCGGTCAGCGCGCCCCTTGAGGGTAAAGCCCATGGGCAGATCCCAATTGCCATCGATCTCGGCATGGCGCATGCGGACGCGATCGTCGCGGCTGCGCTCATAGGTAAGGAACTGCCGGGCCGCCGTTTCGAAGCGCCGCAGCCAGATGTCGCGGCGCTCACCAATGGCGTCGAGGCCGCTGAACTTGTCCTTGGCAATGGCACAAAGGACTTCGAAGGCATCCTCTGCCCAGAGGTCATGCCCTTCGATGACGAACGCCGCGAAGATGTCGTGAATGATGGTCCCGCGCTCGCGCGCATCGGGGGTATCGCCGAGCGGGTCGAGCGGCTTGAGCTTCAGGACATGCTTGGCATAGACGTCGTAGGGCGAGCGCATCAGCGTCTCGATCTCTGTCACCGACAAGGTCCGGGGCCGCAGATCGGCCGGCGGATTGGGGAGGGGGCGCTCGGCCGCGCGGGCGGTCGCCACGGCATCCACGCGCCGTGCCTGCTCGATCCAAATGCGTCCACGCTGCTCCCAGGCTCGGGCAGCATCGGCACCGGCAAAAGCTTCGAGCCGCTGCACCAGCCGCGAGGGACTGGCAGGACTGGCCCCCACCCGCTCGGCATAGGCGATGATGACATTGCGATTGCCCAGCCCCTGCGCGAAGTCGTGGGCGGCAAGGCCCTGCCGGCGCTCGGGGGGCTCGAGCCCCGCCGCAAGCCGCATGCCCCGGCTGAGCCACGGACCTGGGTCGGCCGCTTCGGGCCAGATATCCTCGTTGAGGCCAGCCAGGATCAGGAAATCGGGATGCTGCAACCGCGCTTCGAGCTGGCCCCAGATGGCGATATCGCCGCGCCGTTCCTCGCGCGTGGGCACCTGAAAGCCCTGCATCAGGGCCGAGAGCACGCCTTCGAGCTGGCGGGGCGCGAAGCGATGGCCACCCATGCCATGGGTGCTGAGTTCGCCAGTCCAGCGTTCCAATTCGCTGCGGCCCGGGATTTTGGCGCCCTCGGCGATGGCGTCGAAAGCAGAGCAGAGGCAATCGGCCAGTTGCCCGGCTGTCACCATTGGCTCGCCGAAGAGCCGGACCAGCGGTGCAATTGCGCTCTCCACCCGGCTCAGGAATGCGGCAATGGCTTCCCCTTCGGAGGGGCTCAGCCGGCGGGCTGGATATTTGTTGGACCGGTCGAGATTGGCGCCGAGCAACTGCCGCAGCCCCTCGATCCCCGCATTGGGCCGCTGCCCACGCAGCAGGCCAAGTTCGATATCATCCGCCAGCCTGGCGATGGCGACGCGTTCGAGGCCGAACCGGACCGCGCGATTGCGCAGGAGAGCCATCAAATCCACGGCCGCGCAGCCATTTACCCCCAGCGCCAGGATCTGGCGCACCAGCCGCCCAGCGGGGGACTGGAACAGCGGCACGCCGGCTGCATCGTCCACGACGATCTCGAAACGCTTGAGTTCGGCCGCGATGCGTCGCGCCAGATTGCGATCCGGCGTGACGATCCCGACTGTCTCGCCCTCCGCCAATCGTGCCCGCGCTGCAAGCGCAATGGCGCGCGCCTCCTCGTCCTCGGTGCGTGCCCGCATCACGGCGAGGCCGCTCGAGGCTTCCGCCAGCTCACCCGCGCTTAGCCGGTTGCGCGACCACGATGCCGTATCCTTGGTGAGCGCCAGGGCATGGTTGACGAGCCGGGTTCGGGGCGTCGGCCCGTCGGCCAGCTCGATCACCGAGCCCACGGTAGCGCCCAGCCGGCGCAGGAGCTTGGCCAGGCCATATTGGGGGTGGCCATGGGGATTGTTCTCATCGCGCAGGAGGGCGGCATGATCATCCTGGCTCATGCTCATATTGAGTCCGGGCAGCACTACGGCACCACGCGGCAGCGCATTGATGGCCTTGAGCAGCCGCGCCGTTGCTGGAATAGAGCCGGTGGAGCCGGCTGCGATCACCGGACGGTCGCCATAGACCAGCGGTGCCGCCAGTGCCTGCCGATCTAGCCGCTGCCGGCGCAGGGTCGAGGTGTCCGCCTTGCCCATTGCCGCCAACCGCTCCGGCCAGAACTGGAGAGCGATTTCGAGGAATTTGAGCGTCTGCTGCCAATAGGCGCCGAGATGGGCTTCCAGATCACCCGCCAATGCCCGAACGTCTGTCGCTGTCCGCTCCTCTGTTTCAAGATCGTCGATAAGGCCGCCCAGCGACTCGGCCATAAAAAAAATCTCTCCGGCCGTTGGTGGTGTGGCGAAGGCTTGTGCACCCGCCGGGGTCCGTGCCCAGGCCGCCACCAATTCGGACAGGGCCAACCGTCGCTCGAGCGCGCTGGCTACCGGCAGCGTTGTCGGCGCGTCATAGGGCGGCAGGAAAGGCTCTTCGTCTTCAGCTTCGCCCCCGAAGGTGCGAATGTCCGGCAACAGTCCGCCACCCAGCTGCAGGAAGGCATCGGCCAGCGCCAGCCGCGCGCGGCGCGTCGGAACAATGATCGTTACGTCACTCAGCCAAAAGGGATTGTCGCGTCCCCATCCATTGAGGAGCGTCCCATCGCTCACCTTTTCGGCCAATGTGCGCAGAAAGGTCGAATGGGGCGCAATGGAGAAGACGGTCATTGCGCAAGCCGCCGTTCGGCCTCGGCCAATCCCCCTGGGTCTCCGACGTGATACCATGGCGCATCGAGCGCAACGCCATAGAGGGTCTCTGCCTCGAGGCACCGCTCGAACAGAAGGTTGAGCGAGAACGGTCCGTCGGGCGTGTCCTCGAACAGCACCCGGCCCATCAGCGCCACGCCGCCATAAATCACCGGCGCCCCATAGTCCCGCGTCACTCGCCCATCGGGTGCCAAGCAGAAATCATGGCTCCGGGCGAATCCGGAAGCGTCGCGCGGATGCACGCAAAGCAGCACCATTGCTGCGCTTTTGCGGTGAAACTGTTCAACAGTCCGCTGTAGCGGCGCGTCGCTTCCTGCGGGCCAGAAAGCGTCGGTATTCATGACGAAGAACGGGTCGGAATGGAGCATTGGCAGCGCCCGCTTCACCCCGCCGCCGGTATCGAGCAGTTCCTCTTCCCGGCTGACTTTCAGCAAGCCGCCGAAGTGAGCAAGTATCTGATCGGCGTGGTAGAAGGCGTTCGCAACGAAGCGCTTGGCGCCCTCTGCGCGGGCATTTGCCATCACCCGCTCGATCAGCGGCACACCCGCAACGGGCACTAGCGGTTTGGGCATCGTCTCGGTAATCGGCCGCAGGCGCGTACCAAGTCCTGCCGCAAGCAGCATCACGTCGGGGAATCGGCTGGTGTCCGTCATGTCCGGATATGAGCGGTCCGCGCGGCCGGTGTAAAGGCCAGCCGCGCGGCGCCTGTCTTAAGCGCGGAGCACCCCGCCCGTTGTCTTGGTGACCGCCGCGACAATGGCGCCCGAGACCTTCTCGATCTCCTCCTCCGTCAGCGTTTTGTCCTTGGGCTGCAACGTCACCTCGATCGCCACTGACTTCTTGCCTTCCCCAACATGGCTGCCTTCAAACACGTCGAAGACACTGACATCGCGGATCAAATTCTTGTCGGCACCCCGCGCCGCGCGGAGGATGGTCGCGGCCTGTACCGAACGATCCACCACGAAAGCGAAGTCGCGGCTCAACGGCATGAGCGCCGAAAAATCGAGCGCCGGCTTTGTTTTCGTTGGTTTTCTCCGTGGTTCTGGCAGGGCGTCGAGATCAAGCTCGAACGCCGCAACCGGCCCCTCGATGTCCAGTTCGGCCGCCCAGGCGGGATGCAATTCGCCAAACCAGGCAAGAGTTTTGGGCCCCTGCGCGACGCGGCCACCGCGGCCAGGGTGGCTCCAGGGCGCCGGTTCGGCAAGGATCTGCACCTTGTCGATATCGTAGCCCATGGCATCCAGCAGTGCCCCGAGGTCGGCCTTGGCATCAAAGACGCCGACCGGCTCAGCCTTGCCCGACCAGTGCCGACCGGCGCCGGAGGTTTTAGCCGTTCCGGTGCGGATGCCAGTGGCGTAGGTGTGCTGTCCTTCAGGAGAATCCGAGAGGAAAACCTGGCCGACTTCGAATAGCGCCAGGTCGGCATTGCCGCGATTGGCATTGCGCTTGGCGGCAGCCAAAAGCCCGGGCAGCAAGGAGGGACGCATGTCCGTCATGTCCGAAGCAATGGCGTTGGCGAGCTGCAATGCCTCACTTCCGCCACCAAACTGAACGGCTTCTGCATGCGAGATAAAGGACCAGGTGACCGCTTCGTCCAGCCCCCGCGCGGCCAGAGTGCGGCGGGCGATGCGGCGGCGGTTCTGGATCGTGGTCAACATCCGAGGCGCTACATGGCTGAGGCGCGGCAAGGGCTCCACGGGAACCTTGTCGACACCCACCATGCGCATGACCTCCTCGACGAGATCGGCCTTTTGCGTCACGTCGGGGCGCCAGCTCGGCACCTTGACGGTGAGCGTATCGCCCATGCCGCTGCACGCAAAGCCCAGACGTGAAAGAATGGCGATAACTTCCGAGGAGGGCACGTGCAGCCCGGTGAGACGGTTGACCTCGGTGATCGGAAACTCGATCTGGGTGTCGGGGAACACATCCTCGCCTGAAAAGACAGGCTCCATCGGCTCACCGCCACAAAGTTCGAGGACGAGCCGCGTGGCCAGTTCCAGACCCGGTTCGGTCAATGCTGGGTCGACGGAGCGCTCGAGCCGATAGCGGGCGTCCGAGACGATGCCCGTCTTGCGGCCGGTCTTAGCCACGAGCTCGGGGTCCCAGCTGGCGCATTCCATGAAGACGTTGACCGTGGCGTCGGTGCAGCCGGAGCGCTCGCCACCCATGATGCCGCCCAGGCACAACGGCCCACGATCATCGGCAATGACCGTCATGGTCTCGTCGAGCGGGTGGAGCTTGTTGTCGAGACCATCGAGCGCTTCCCCCGGGCGTGCATTGCGCAGCACCGGTTGGCCCTCAATCTTGTCGGCATCATAGGCGTGGAGGGGACGGCCCCAGCCGAGCGACACCCAATTGGTGATGTCCACGACCTTGTTGATGGGCCGCAGGCCTACCGCCCGCAGACGCTGCTGCAGCCAATCGGGAGACGGTCCATTCTGGATGTTGCCAATCAGCCGGCCGCCGAACTTGCGCGCGGTCTTGGGCTCGTCAGGGCCGAACTGCTGCGGCAGCGGCGCAATGGGGCTGGGTCCCTTGGAAGAGACCGGCGACATGTCGGTCGCCTTTAACGTGCCGAGGCCGAAGGCCGCAAGATCCCGCGCGATCCCATAGACGCCCGTTGCGTCACCGCGATTGGGGGTGATGGAGATATCGAAGACCACACCGATAATGCCGGCGTAGCTTACATACTTCTCCCCGACCGGCGCGTCCTCGGGCAGCTCGATGATGCCGTCATGGTCATTGGAGATCTCGAGCTCGGCGGCCGAGCAGAGCATGCCGTTGGACACCTGGCCACGGATATTGCCCTTGCCGATGGTCATGTCCTTGCCCGGAATATAGGTGCCGGGGAAGGCGAATACGCTTTTGAGCCCGGTACGGGCGTTGGGCGCGCCGCAGACCACGTCGATCAGTTCGCCAGTGCCCGCGTCCACCTTGCAGACCCGCAGCTTGTCGGCATTGGGGTGCTGCTCAGCCGAGACGATGTGAGCCGTAACGAAGGCGGACAGGGCCTTGCCCTGATCTTCCATTCCTTCGAGCTCGAGCCCGATCATGGTCAGCGCCTGGCCGATCTCCTCGGCCGAGGCAGTGGTGTCGAGGTGCTCCTTGAGCCAGTCGAGTGTGAATTTCATCTGTTGTGCCTAATGTCCGGTCTGGCTCAGCTGGAAAGTCCGCCGAAGAGCGTCGGCAGGTCGAGCGGGCGGAAACCGTAATGGTCGAGCCAGCGCTTATCGGCGTCAAAAAAGGCGCGCAAATCCGGCATGCCATATTTCAGCATGGCGAGGCGGTCGATGCCCATGCCCCAGGCAAAGCCCTGATAGACATCAGGGTCGAGGCCGGCATTGCGAATGACATTGGGGTGCACCATGCCGCAGCCCAGGATTTCGAGCCAATCCTGGCCCTCGCCGATCTTCACCTCGGAACCAGAGCGGTCGCACTGCACGTCCACTTCCATGGAAGGTTCGGTGAAGGGAAAGAAGCTGGGCCGGAAACGCAAGGTGACGTCAGGCACCTCGAAATAGGCTTTGAGGAACTCTTCCAGCACCCAGCGCAGCTGGCCGATATGGCTGGATTTGTCGATCACCAGCCCCTCTACCTGGTGGAACATGGGAGTGTGCGTCTGGTCGCTGTCATTGCGATAGGTGCGGCCGGGAATGACCACCCGGATCGGGGGATCCATGGGCGGTGTGATGTAGCTGGCCGCAGGCTTCTCATTGCTGCGTTGCATGACGCGCACCTGCACCGGGGAAGTATGGGTGCGCAGCACCTTCTTGGCCCCGTCGGCGCCAGGTTTCATGAAGAAGGTGTCATGCATCTCCCGGGCTGGATGGCCCTCTGGGAAGTTCAGCGCAGTGAAGTTGAAGTAGTCGGTCTCGATATCGGGCCCTTCGGCGATCGAGAAGCCCATGTCTGAGAAGATCGCGGTGATCTCGTCCATGGTCTGGCTGATGGGGTGGATGCGACCCCGGGCGGTCGGCGCCTGCTGCAGGGGCAGCGTGATATCCACCGTCTCGGCTTCGAGCCTCGCCGCGAGCGCCTTGGCCTCGAGCGCCTGGCTCTTGGCTTCGACCAGCTCCGAAATCTCGACCTTGAGGCCGTTGATGGCGGGGCCTGCGGTCTTGCGCTCTTCGGGCGCCATGCTGCCAAGGCTTGCAAGCAGTGCCGAGACACTGCCTTTCTTGCCCAGGGCAGACACGCGCACGGCGTCGAGTGCTGTTTCATCAGCGGCATTGGCTATCGCGGCCGAAAGCTCGGCGCGCAGGGTATCGATCTGACTATCGAGAGACATCAACAAGGCTTCCGGATTTGCTGGGGGCGTTAGACCAAAACAAAACGCCCCGCGCTAGCCCTGATCGGGTAGCGCAAGGCGTCGAATTTGCCTCAACGAAGCTGGGGAGTGTTAGGCGGTGACGCGCTCGTGGGTCGTCTTGTCGACGCCTTCGAGGTAAGCCAACGCAGCCTTGGCCTTGACGACCAGCGCGGCGAACGCTTCAGGCTGGGTGATCGCGAGATCGCTCAGCACCTTGCGGTCAACGGCAACATCAGCCTTGCTGAGGCCGTCGATAAATCGGCCATAGGTCAGGCCGTGGTCCCGGACAGCGGCATTGATGCGCTGAATCCATAGAGCGCGGAAGTTGCGCTTTTTGACGCGACGGTCGCGATACGCGTACTGGCCAGCCTTTTCGACGGCCTGCTTGGCGATGCGGATCGTGGACTTGCGACGGCCGTAATAGCCTTCGGCGGCCTTCAAGACCTTCTTGTGACGAGCGTGGGCGGTTACGCCTCTCTTAACGCGTGCCATATCTCAGCTTCCCTTCGCGTTAGCGGTTGTACGGCATGTACCACTTGACCAGGTTCTCATCACCCTTGGAGAGAATCTTGGTGCCGCGGTTCGTGCGAATGTACTTGGCGTTGTGGCTGATCAGGCGGTGGCGCTTGCCGGCGACGCCGGCCTTCACCTTGCCCGTGGCGGTGAAGCTAAACCGCTTCTTGGCGCCGGACTTGGTCTTCATCTTTGGCATTTTGCGGGTCCTTGTCGTAAGTCGGATGGATTTTAAGGCCCATCGCATTCAAAGACCGCCACGGCATGCCTTTTGGCCGGGCGATCCGGAGAAGCCGGCTCTATAGGGTGAAACGGCGCCTATGGCAAGGGCTCACGCGCCTCCAGCAGCATCGGTTCGAGATGGTCTTCAAAGAGCAAGCCGGGGTGGGCGGCCAATGCCGCTTCATATTGAGCCTCGGCTTCCAGCGAGACGCGGAGAAAGGCAGCGACGCCCTCACCGTCCTCATCCCGGAGGCCTTCGTAATAGCCACTTTCCAGGCGCCGGAGCAGCGTTGTTTTGGAGGCAACCATGCCGGCGGCGACATTCTTGCCGTTGCTCATCGAGCCCGACCGCTTCACGTAGTCATGCAGCGGCTCGCCCAGGTGGAACGAGGTGCGGCTGGTCCGGAAGAGCTGGAGGAGGAATTCCAGGTCCGTCATGTTGCTCATGGTTGGATCGTAGCGGCCGTTAGCGCGGCGCCGATCCCACACGATCATGGAGTCCATCGAGAGGTTCACCCATTTGTGCGCACTGGACCCCAGAACCCGATCCGGTCCCCGGCCGACATAGCGCAGGTGGGCAAGTTGCTCGCTCATCACGTCCAGGGCGGTGCTGACGATCGGGTGCTCGGCGAGCGCTGGAACTGCCCGTTCCAGCTTATTCGGTTTGAACCGATCGTCGGCATCGAGAATGGCTGCATAAGGGGTGGTGATCGCAGCAAGCGCCACATTTCTTGCCGCCGACGCGCCTCGACCCAGGCCGCCGCTGGCGAGAAATCGAAGCCGCGGGTCCACAAGTCCGGCGCTCCCCAGCAATGCCTCGTAATCCTGGCCGTCATCGGCAATGAGCCAGAGCTGCCAGTGCGGGTAGGTCTGGTTGAGCACGCTTTGCACCGTGCTTGCGATGGTCTTCTCGGCCCCAAACGCCGGGGTAATGATGGCAATTGTCTGGTCCATGCGCCGTCTCCCGGACCACTTGAAGCACGGGGCCCGCTGCCCCATATCTCGCTTGGGCGCTCGATGCCAAGCTTTCGGGTCGGCGCCGATACGTTGCTTGTGTAACAAGGACGGCGTTGATGTCGCGTATTTCGGTGTTTTCCGCTCCCTTTCTCCTGGGCTTTGACAGCTTTGAGGAGCGCGTGGACCGCCTTGCCAAATCGGCCGATGGCTACCCGCCTTATAACATCGAGCGCACGGTGGATGCGGATGGCACGGAGCACTTCCTGGTCTCCATTGCTGTCGCCGGCTTTGCCGCGGGTGAGCTCGAAGTGATGGCCGAGGACAACCAGATCGTGGTTCGCGGCAAGCAGAAGGACGATCCCAATCGGCAGTACCTGCACCGCGGCATTGCCGCGCGGCAGTTCCAGCGATCGTTCCTGTTGGCCGATGGCATGGTCGTGAAGGATGCAACTTTAGGGCATGGTATGCTCGTTGTTGCTATAGAGCGCCCCAAGACGCCCAAGACTGCCCGACGTATCGATATTCGCTCAGTATGAGGAAAGGGCCAGAAGATGTATGAAAAGCGTAGCCATGAGGCCATTTCGGATCAGTTGATCCATCCCCTGAAGTCCCTGACGCGCGCGCAGTTCGCGGCCTTGGGCGGTGACGCAGTAGCCTATGTTCGGCCGGTGAGTGGCGCCATCCTGGCCGACATGATCACCAATGCTGAATTCGACCACGCCACCTTTTACCAGCTCGTGATGTCCGCAGACGGCACGCCGCTGCTGGTGACCGACACCGAAGATGCGGTGGTGGACTGGCTTGGCGACAAGAATCTGGGGCTCGCCACTGTTCACTAGGCGGCAGGCTGCTTGAAATGAAAAGGCCCACGCGAGGTGATCGCGCGGGCCCTTTTTGTTTGGTAGCGTCGCAGCCTCAAGCGGCGAAATTGGTCTCAACGGGCCGAGTCAACACGCCGTGCAGCGCAGCAGGGTCCGAACCACGACGCAGTTCGTCCACCACCTCTTCGGTGCGCAGCAAGCGGGCTACGCGGGAGAGCGCCTTGAGGTGATCTGCCCCCGCGCCAACGGGCGCCAGCAGCATAACCACCAGATCGACTGGCTGTTCGTCCACGGCGTCAAAATCAATGGGCTGCTCGAGCCGGGCAAAAACCGCCGTAACCGATTTGAGGCCGGAGATCTTGCCGTGCGGAACGGCAATGCCGTTGCCCAGTCCCGTCGAGCCGAGTTCCTCGCGGCTGGCGACGGCCGAGAAGATTTCCTCGGCCGTATGTCCGGTCAATTCGGCGGCGCGATCGCTCAGTATATGCAACAATTTGTGCTTGTTGGGCACGTCCGTGCAAATCAGCACGGCGCGCTCAGCCAAAATATCGGCCAATTCCATCGATGCGCCCCGGATCAACTACGCTGGATTAAGGCTTGAGAGCCACTCAATTGGCGCTCAAGGCCGGATCGATCCAGCCTATATTGCCGTCAGCGCGGCGGTAGACCACATTCAGCCCACCATGTCCAGCATGGCGGAACATCACCACCGGGTTGCCAGTGAAGTCGAGTTCCATCACCGCTTCCTCGACACTCATCTGGCGCAGATTCTGCGTGCTCTCGGCCACGACGGGCGGGGCGTAGTCCTCGGCGACTTCATCGACATCATCAAAGGCGCCAAAGACGGTATACTGGGCGGACAGGCCGTCGCCGCCCGCCGTGTTGCCATTCCCGCGCCGGTGCTGCTTGAGCCGCCGATTGTAGCGGCGCAGGCGCTTTTCAATGTGCTGCGACATGATCTGGTAGGCCGAGGTAGGGTCGCCACCCGCAGCGCTGGCCTGCAAGACCACGCCGGTATCGAGATGGACGACGCAATCGGCGCGGAAGCCCGACCCATCAGGTTGCAGGGTTAGATGGCCATCATAGCCGCCATCGAAATACTTACCGACGACGTCCTCGAAATGCTCCTCGGCAGTGCCGCGCAGGGCATCGCCAACATCCATGTTCTTTCCCGAAACCCGTAAGCTCATGGCTTCCTCTTTTCCTTGCTTGTCGTGTCGACGCGAGGATCTCCCGAAGCCGTCCCCGGTTCCGGGATCACGCTTGTCGCACTCCCGATGTGGGAAGTGGACAAGGCCGATGCTAGACCCGCGCTCGCTTGAGACGCAATGCGCAATAGGCGCTCCCGGTTCGTTTCCGGCGGCTCTTTGCCACAGGATGGCCGCATGGGTCCAAACTGGCTAATGCCAAAGTGATTTGCTGGGCCGAGCGGTCAGTCGACCTGAGCAAGGTTTTTCTTTTGGCGCCGGCGGATTACGGAGGAGGCAATGTTCATGCCCTCCCGGTATTTGGCGACGGTTCGGCGGGCGACGTCGATCCCCTGCTCCTTCTTGAGCATGGCTGCAATGGTGTCGTCCGACAGAACGCCATCGGCAGCCTCTGCGTCGATCAGCTGCCGAATGCGGTGCCGTACCGCTTCGGCCGAATGGTCGCTGCCACCATCGCTCGAAGCGATCGCGGTGGTGAAGAAATACTTCATCTCGAACAGCCCGCGCGGGGTGGCGATGTACTTGTTCGAGGTGACGCGGCTGACCGTGGACTCATGCATGTCGATGGTCTCAGCCACATTGCGCAGGGTCATGGGACGCAGATGGGCTATTCCATGCACCAAAAAGCCGTCCTGCTGGCGCACGATTTCGGCAGCCACCTTGAGGATGGTCTGGGCCCGCTGGTCGAGGCTCTTGGTCAGCCAGTTGGCGGTGGCGAGACAATCCGACAGAAAGCTCTTTTCGGCGGTATCGCGGGTCTTTTTGGTGACGCTCGCATAATAGACGCGGTTGACCAGCACCCGCGGCAGCACTTCGCTGTTGAGCTCGATCTGCCAGGCGCCGTCCGGTCCGCGGCGCACGAAGACGTCCGGCACCACCGACTCAACCGGCCCTGAGTCGAAGGCCAGACCGGGCTTGGGATCGAGCTGGCGCAGCTCGGCCAGCATGTCGAGGAGGTCCTCCCGATCGCAGCCGATGGCGCGCATCAGACCGACCATGTTGTGCTCGGCGAGAAGGTCGAGGTTATCGAGCAGCGCCTGCATGATCGGGTCGAGCCGGTCGCGGTCGCGTAGCTGGATGGCCAGGCACTCCGGCACCGACCGGGCGAATACCCCGATGGGGTCGCAACCCTGCAGGGCTTCAAGCACGGCTTCGATATCGGCGCGTTCGGCGCCCAACTGCTCGGCGATGGCATCGAGATCCGCCACAAGATAACCGGCCTCGTTGAGGCTATCGACCAGATAGCGCGCAATCAGCCTGTCGGCGGTGGTGCGCAGGATCATATTGGCCTGCGCCATCAGGTGATCCGACAGGAGCGGCCGGGAGGCGACATATTGATCGATGTCGGGCGCTTCCCCGCCCTCGCTGCTCCCGTTCCGATCCAGGCGACTGACGGGCGCCGCGCCTTCGGAGGGGCCCTGTTCGGGAAAGATGTTCTCGACCGCAGTGTCGTAGCCGTCAGCAATGGACTCAGCGTCACCAATGCGCTCGCTGCGCTCGAACGTGTCTTCGTACGCGGCAACTTCACCCTGCGGTTCAGGAACGTCGCTGGCTTCGCCCGGCTCGGCGCCATCTTCACGCTCGAGGAGCGGATTGCGCAGCAATTCCTCGTCGACGAAGGTGCTGAGCTCCAGATGGCTCAGCTGCAGCAGCCGGATGGACTGCATCAATTGCGGCGTCAGTGTCAGGCTTTGCGCCTGACGAAATTCCAGACGCGGCGAAAGTGCCATTGTTAGTCAAACCTCTGGCGCAAAACTTCTCAGCCGTGTCCGGCTGTTTCTTGCCGGACCATGCCGTAATTTGCCAGAAGGGGCAAGCGCCTGGGCAAGTTCTATGCCAAGTGTGGCATCAGGTCACCGACGTCTCTAGATCGCGAAATTTTCACCCAGGTAAACGCGCCGTGCGTCAGGGTCGGCGCTGATGGTTTCAGGCCGCCCCTGGATCATCACCTTGCCACCATGGATCACATAGGCGCGATCCACGAGGCCCAGGGTCTCGCGCACGGCGTGGTCGGTAATCAGCACGCCGATACCCCGTTGCGTCAGCTGGCGCACGAGCCCTTTGACTTCCTTGACGGCAATTGGATCGACGCCGGCGAAGGGTTCGTCGAGCAGCATGAAGGCGGGATCGGCCGCCAGGGCGCGGGCGATTTCAACACGCCGCCGCTCGCCACCCGAAAGGGCCAGGGCACTGGATTTGGCAAGGTGCGTGATCGAGAATTCCTGCAGCAGCGATTCGAGGCGCGCTTCGCGTTCGCGCTTGCCCTTCACATGGTTTTCCAGCACGGCCATGATGTTGCCGCTGACGGTCAGCCCGCGGAAAATGGACGGCTCCTGCGGCAGATAGCCGATGCCGAGGCGCCCGCGCTGGAACAGCGGCAGGCGGGTAATCGCCTGTCCATCGAGGCTGATATCGCCCTTGTCGGGTTTGACCAGCCCCATGATCATGGTGAAGACGGTCGTCTTGCCCGCCCCATTGGGCCCAAGCAGTCCAACCGCCTCGCCCCGGCGGACGGCGATGGAGACATCGCGCACCACGACGCGTTTGCCGAAACTTTTGGCTAAGTTGTGGGCGACCAGCCAACCGGTCTGGTCGACGCGCGGCTTGGACTGGGGGTCGTTCATTGCGAGGTGAACACTCCCGTCACCCGGCCGCCCTGGTTGCCCGTAAATGTCGAGACATTGGTCTCGAGATTGACCACCAGTTCAGGGGCGGCCACCGTTCCACTGGCATTGGTCACCAGCACATTGCCGGTAAGGCGCAGCAACTGGTCGCCTGGCGTGAAGATGGCTTGTTCGCCGGTCGCGGTTTGATCGCTGGTTTGCAGCTTCACATCACCGCCCGAGGCGACGAAGCTCTCGATGTCCGAAGTGCCGCCGTCGCCATAGATCGCCACGACCTTGGGCGCCCAGACCGTTACTGTGGGGTGGATCACCACCACATTGCCGGTGAACACCGCCTCGCTCGAGTTCTCGTCGACGGTGAAGAGGTCAGCGGTGATCTCCACCGGCTGTTGCGCACTCGCAGGCACGGTCACAAAGCCCAGAAACAGTGCGAGGAGGAAGGCAGTGCGCATCAAGGATCGGCTCCGGGCGTCGAGGGTAGGGTGACCTTGGCATTGGAAAATGTCCAGATCAGGCCCTCGGCGTCATAAGTCATGCCGCGGGCGACGAGCTGCGTGCCGTCCGCATAGTCGATTTCCACGTCACCCTCACCCGTTAGGGTTTGCGTGGCGTAGTCGAACACCGAGTCGTGGACTGTACCCGCTGTACCAGTGGAGTCCTCGACATAGGCAATGTCCTCGATGATGACGCGCTCACTAGTGGTGTCCAGCATCGCCTGGGGCGCGTTGACCTGCATGGTGATGCCGGTCGAGCGGTTCATCGTCAGGGCAGCGTCGGTCAGCCCGATCAGATTGGTGGCCCCCGTTGCAGCCTCCGCCGTATCCGCCCAGACGCGGTAGGTCGAACCATCGGGCAGCACGCCTGCATATTCGGGCGCCGCAATGGAGATGGCTTCGCGCGTGACGCTGACCTGGCCGATGCTGAAGCGATTGCCCAGGCTCGACAGATAGATTTGCCCGATAAGGCCAACCAGGGTCAGCACGCCCAGAGTGGGCACGGCCCAACGCAGCGCCGACACCACCTTGTTGCGGGCGGCAAGGCGCTGATAGGTCGCCTGTCGCTGGGCCGCATCGGCGTGAAGATCGGTCGCCACGTCCGCTGTTTCCTTCCCGTCAGCTATGGGCAAAGATGTCGTTTTCATCCCAGCCGAGCAGATCAAGCTCGCAGCGTGTCTTGAGGAACTCGAAACAAGCCTGAGCGATCTCCATGCGGTTTTCCCGGCGCAGCATGCGATCGAGATGGCGCTTGAGGTCGTGGAGATAGCGGACATCGGAGGCGGCATAATCGAGCTGGGCGTCGGAGAGCTTGTCCTGGCCCCAGTCCGAGCTCTGCTGCTGCTTGCTCATGTCGACATTGAGCAATTCGCGCACCAGGTCCTTAAGCCCGTGACGATCGGTATAGGTGCGCACCAGCTTGGAGGCGATCTTGGTGCAGTAGATCGGCCCGGTCACCACGCCAAACCGATGCCGGAGCACGGCAATATCAAAACGGCCATAGTGGAAAATCTTGGTGACGTCGGGGTCGGCAAGGAGCCTGACGAGGTTCGGCGCCTCGGTCGCGTCTTGGGGGATCTGCACAACGTCGGCGCTGCCGTCGCCGGCTGAGAGCTGGACGACGCAGAGCCGATCGCGATGTGGGTTGAGCCCCATGGTCTCGGTGTCGATGGCTACTTCGCGGCCATAGCGGGACAGGTCGGGCAGGTCGCCACGGTGCAGTCGAACGGTCATCAGGTGCTCATCTCTTGGCGTCGTTTCTATCCTCTTGGCACAGCAAAGGGGCGTTGGAAAGGCGGGCACGGTCAAGCTCCGCCGGGCGTGATCCGTCGGTTGCGCGAAGTGGAGCGGACCCCGAGGCGAAACCGCCTCTTGGGATTAGTAATAGGTGAGACGACTTCGCCTCGGGGTTAGCCGGGATTTGCCGGACCAGCTGGTGTTGCGTCTCCCCAAAGCAGGCAGGGAGAGGCGTATATCCGACCAACACCGCTCGGACCCACTCCGGGGGCGATCTCCCCGAAGTCCCGTGGTTCCACCCGCCTGTCTGGTCGCTGCAGCGCCGCTCCTGCGGGGGAGTGAAGGGGAGTGTAGCTGAGGTTTTGGGGATGGGGATAAGTGAATAGATTTGGCGGGTAGAGACCCCACCTAACCTCCCTCGATGAGGGGAGGGAGGGCTCCACTCGGTTACGTGCACGGAACACTCTTCTCCTCCCCCTCATGAGGGGGAGGTCGGGTGGGGGTTGTGATACAAGCCTGGAGTTGCCGACGCCGGTGTTAGGACTCGGGTTTTAGCATGCGTTTGAGCGAGGGACTCTGGAAGACGAAGTGCTCGACGAGCGCGCCGGCTGCGTGCAGCAGGACCACCGCAATCAACGCGATGCGGAGCGGGCCTTCATGCACGTTAGCGGCGCCTTCGACACCGAAGAACCAGGCCACAGCGCCGCTGAGCGGCATGGCCAGGAGCAGCAGGTAGAGCGCGCCGTGGGTGATCGCCCCAAGCGTCGCGGCCCACTTCGGTTGGTTTTCGGGACGCGGCGGGTGGCCGTGCGTGCGCCGGAGGTAGAGCCGGTAAAGCATGATCAGCAGAACGCTCACCCCGGCAATGATGTGCAGGATCGCGCCGAGGTTCATCTCGACGGGTCCACCCTCCTGGCGCGCCTGCCAGGCCGCGCTCATGGCATCCCCGATGAACAACTGAAAGATGACCAGGGCCACCGTTGTCCAGTGCAGCACCACCTGCGACTTCGACCATCCGACTGACGTTGGCATGTTGCCCTCCCATTTGCTCCAGCCGATCACGCCTAGATCGGTTCTGCAAGTGGGATGGAGAGGGGCTGTTCTACCTCTGAGCCCGGGGACCGAAGTCGGAACTGGAAAAGCGGGCCAGAAACACGAAAGCCGCGCAACCCAAGGGTCGCACGGCTTTTCGAGAGTTTTGGTGCCCAGAAGAAGACTCGAACTTCCACGCCTTGCGGCACACGGACCTGAACCGTGCGCGTCTACCAATTCCGCCATCTGGGCGAGCGCCGGTGTAACTAGGGGCAGCGCATGGGGATGTCAATGCGCTTTCTCGCTCGAGAGTCAGATGTTCGCCCCGTCCCAGTGCTTGATGGTCGACCGATCGATCGGCGGCGCATCCTCCAGGCAGTTGATATTGATCATCACCATAGGATTGCCCTTGCCATCGCTGCCGCGGGCGAAGCTCTCAATGCCGCAGGTGCGGCAGAAAAGGTGATCGATGGTGTTGGTGTTGAAATGATAGGTGCCAAGCGCCGCCTCCCCGCTGCAAGGCAAAGGCGCTGTCGGGCACCGCCTGCATGGTCCAGCCCAGGCGCCGGCAACGCGAACAATTGCACTCGGCGGGGCTCGAGAGATCGGTTGTGGCGGTGAAGCGGACGGCGCCGCAATGGCACTGGCCGGAATAGGTGCGAGTTTCTGGCACGATACGCCTCCTCAGTGCGCCTAGAACAAAAAGAGAACAAAAGAGCCGACGAGTCAAGATGTGTCGCGCCGCGTGAGGCCTCGACAGCGCGGCGAGGCTTGGTTTAGAAGCAAGCCATCCTGCCTGCCCGCACCGGAGCCTTTCCTTATGGACCGTCTTGCCCAAAAAACCGTCACCGTCTTTGGAGGGTCCGGCTTCGTTGGCATGCGCCTCGTTCAGGAACTGGCCCGAGCCGGTCATCGTGTCCGCGTTGCCGTCCGGCGGCCCGATCTCGCGCTGCCGGTGAAAACTTTTGGCGTGGTGGGGCAGATCCAGACGGTGCAGGCCAATCTGCGATATCCTCATTCGGTGCAGCACGCCGTGCGCGATGCCGATGCGGTGATCAACCTGGTGGGCATCGGCGCGCAAGCGGGGGCGCAGAGCTTCCGGGCGGTGCATGTCGACGGGGCCAAGACCATCGCCGAGGCCGCTAAGGCTGCCGGCGTTCCCGTATTGGTGCATATGTCGGCGCTAGGCGTCGACCGGGCCGCCGATGTCAGCGCTTATGCAGCTTCCAAGCTGGGTGGTGAGCAGGCAACTCTCCAGGTCTTTCCCGAGGCAGTGATCCTGCGGCCCTCGATCATCTTTGGGCCCGATGACGGCTTCTTCAATCTCATGGGCACGCTCTCGCGCATGCTGCCCTTCATGCCATTGATCCATGGCAAGACACGCTTTCAGCCGGTTTATGTCGGCGATGTCGCGCGCGCCTTCGTGATGGCCATGGACGGCCACGTGAAGACCGGTCGGGCCTATGAATTGGGTGGGCCAGAAGTGGTGACCCATCGTGAGCTGCTCGAGCGCGTGCTGCACGAGACGCAGCGCAAGAAGGCCCTGGTGCCTATGCCCATCGGTGCGACCAAGATGATGGCTTCCGTAATGAGCGTGATGCCGGGCCAGCCGCTGATTACCAAGGATCAGATCAACCTCCTGGGCGTCGACAATGTGGTGAGCGATGCCGCGACCAAGGAGAAGCGCGATTTCACCGCCTTCGACATTGCGCCCGTTCCGATGAGCGCGATCCTGCCCACCTATATGTGGCGGTTCCGCAAGCGCGGCCAGTTTGACCGCCACGTCTCGGAAGGCACCACAGTCTAGCCGACTAGAGGCTTCCGAGCCAGGCTGCACCCAAGACGAGCACGCTCGCTGCCGCGACAAAGCCGCCATACATTGGAATGCCGGCCGAATCGCGCCGGTGGCGCAGTTTCGGCTGGGTCTTTACCTCCATGCGCCGTTCGGCCGCCGTTGGCGCCTGACCGCCCGCCTCGGCATCGGTGCCCAGCGGCGCGGCGGCCGGATCGGAGGATTCTACCTTTTCGCCGGTATTGCCGCTGTCGATCTGGTTGCGGATCTGGTCCGTGGTCGGAGTTGCCATGGCGATCATCCCTGTCCTTGTCTCACCAAAATGGCGGGGCTGGGCATCCGTTCCGCGGGGATGCGCGTGCAGGCGTTTCAGACAGCAAGATACAATCGCGCGATATATCTTGAACTGGGCAGCCTGCGTGCCGATCTTTCCGTGCAGTGAGACGAGATATATCGGAGAGACAATCATGAGCAGCTATTGGCGCAATGGCGAGCCGGACTGGCGCAAGCTTGAAGGCCTGGCTCGCAGCTATCTGGGTCGTCTGTCCTCGGAGGGCAATGAGGGCTTGGGGCGCGTGGGCGGCAATTTCCGCATCGGCCGCATGTTGGCCGCCGGCGATCTGCGGCTGGTCGCGCTCTATCTGATCGAGCAGCAGCCGCGGCATGGCTATGATCTGATCAAGGCCATCGAGGAGCGCTCGGGCGGCTTTTATTCCCCCAGCCCCGGCGTGGTCTATCCGGCGCTGACCTATCTCGAAGAGATCGGCTATGTGACCGCGCAAGCCGAGGGCAACAAGAAGCTCTATACCATTACAGAGTCTGGGCGGCGGCACCTGGCGGACAACCGCGAGGCTATCGAAGGCACGCTAGCCTTCCTGGCCAAGGCCGGCGAGCAGATGGGCCGTTTCCGGGAGTTCGCCCGGTCCGACTGGCCGTTTGCTGGCGATGCAGCTCCGGCTTCCAGCGGTCAGAGCGGTCCCGCGCGGCAGGACCATGCCACCCCCGACGCCGATCGTGAGCTCAAGGGGGTCATCCCCGAACTCGACGAGGGGCGCAAGGAGCTCAAGGCCGCGATCAAGGCGGTGCGCAAGGGCACGCCCGACCAGCAACGCCTGGCCGCTGAAATTCTCCGGCGCGCGGCGCGCGAGATCAACGCCCTGGCCGAGGACGATGTCGACCTCTAGGATGTGATCGGCCGCCCGTGTGCCGGCTCCATGATCCACTTCGCATGGCGCAGCTAACATGTTAGTGCTGTGCCATGCAGCAAGCCACTTTACCCGCCCCAGCCGCCTTTGTTCCTGCACCGGACCGCCAGGCCGCTGGCGAACGTTTTGCCGCCCGGCTCAAGGGCAAGGTCAAAGGCGCGATCCACACCGACCCCTTGATGACCTATGCCTGGAGCGGCGACGCCAGTTCCTACCGGCTGATTCCGGCGGCGGTGGTGTTCATCAATTCCGAGGACGAGGTGCGGGCGGTGATATCTGGCTGCCGCGCCGAAGGTCTGCCGCTGACCTTTCGGGCGGCAGGCACGTCGCTGTCGGGGCAGGCGGTGACCGAAGGCGTGCTGGCGGTGCTGGGCGATGGCTGGCGCAAGCTCGAAATTCACCCTGGCGCCGAGCAGATTACGCTGGGCCCGGCGATCATTGTGGCGAACGCCAACAAGGCGCTCAAGCCCTTCAACAAGAAGATCGGGCCTGATCCGGCGTCGCAGGCCACCTGCAAGATCGGCGGGGTGGTCAACAACAATTCGTCGGGAATGTGTTGTGGGGTGGCGCAGAACACCTACCACACCATGGCGCGGCTGCGGATTGTGCTCACCGACGGTACCATGCTGGATTCGGGCGATCCGGCGAGCTGCGATGCCTTCCGCGTAAGCCATGCGCAGATGCTGGAGCAGGTGCACCAGCTGCACCACGACGTGATGGCGGATGCCGAACTGGTGGCGCTGATCCGCAAGAAATACGCGATCAAGAATACGGTCGGCTATTCGCTGAACGCGCTGGTCGACTATCACGACCCGCTGGACATCCTCATTCACCTGATGGTGGGCTCGGAAGGCACGCTCGGCTTTGTCTCCGAGGTCACCTACAACACGGTTCCAGAACACCCGTTCAAGGCGACAGCGCTGGTGCCCTTTCCCGATCCGCAATCGGCGGGTCGGGCGATCATCGAAATGGCCAATGGCGGTGTGCAGGTAACCACCGGCGTTACCGCGGCCGAATATATCGAGCGTCGGGCACTAGCAACGGTCGAGCATCTGCCGCCCATGGCCCCGCTCTTGCCCTGGCTGACCGAGACCTCACCGGCCGTACTGATCGACGTCACGGCACCCGATGGCGCGACGCTCGCCACTGAGGTGGAGAAAGCCGTGGCGCTGCTGGCGCGGCATGGGGCAACCCATATCGATTTTTCGACCGACGAGGCGCGCAGCCACGCCCTTTGGGATATCCGCAAGGGCTTTTTCGCCTCGGGCGGCGCGGCGCGGCCCAAGGGCACCTCGATGCTGACCGAGGATGTGGCGGCCCCGATCGAGCGACTGGCAGAGTTCGTCATCGAAATGCGGCAGCTGCTCGACGATCATGGCTACGAGGACGCTATCATCTTCGGGCATGCCCTGGCGGGCAATCTCCATTTCCAGATGAGCGACGACTTCTCGCAAGCCGATGCAGCCGGCAAGTTCGACCGCTTCTCCAAGGCGCTGTCGGATCTGGTTTCGGTGCAATATGGCGGCTCGCTCAAGGCCGAGCATGGTACAGGGCGTGCCATCGCGCCCTTTGTAGAAGCGGAGTGGGGCCCCAAGGCCTATGCGCTGATGCACCGGATCAAGGCGATCTTCGATCCCGAGGGGTTGCTTAATCCCGGCGTCTTGCTCAACGCCGACCCTCAGGTGCACGTCAAGAATTTGAAAATCATGCCGCTGGCCGACGAGTTGGTGGACATGTGCATCGAGTGCGGCTTTTGCGAGCCGGCCTGCCCCAGCCATCATCTGACGCTGACCCCGCGCCAACGCATCGCAGTGACGCGCGAGCGCGAGCGCCTGCGCCGTTCGGGGGAAGACCCCAAACGCCTCGAAGTGCTGGACCGCGACTTTCAATATGCCGGGCTCGACACCTGCGCTGCGTGCAATCTTTGCTCGTTGCGCTGCCCGGTTGGGATCGAGACCGGTACCATGATCATGGGGCAGCGGGCACAGCGGCGCAAAGCTGGTGGACGGGCCGTCGCCGGCAGCGCGGCGGGCCATCTGGGCAGCATCGAGACGATGATGCGGGGTGGCGTGGGGTTTGCCGACCTAGCCCGCCGCATCGTGCCGGCTCCGGCGGTGGAGGCGATCACCGAAACGGCGCGGCGCCTGTCCGGCAAGCGCGTGCCCCGCATTTCGCGGGCGCTGCGCACCGGGCCCGGAGCACCCAAGGCTCGCGCCAATCGGCAGGATCCGCGACAGACTGGATTTCCAGTGCCGATCGCGCAGAGCGGAAGGCCGGCCGTCGTGTATTTCCCCGCCTGCCCGACCCGGTTGTTCGGGGCACCCGGAACCGAGCACCGCCTGCTCAATACGCCCGATGCCATGCTGGCTTTGCTGGAGCGGGCCGGCTTCGATGTGATTGTGCCGGAAAGCCTGAGCGGGCAGTGCTGCGGCCAGCCTTTCCAGTCCAAGGGGTTCCCCGAGCAGGCAGCTGAAGTCGGGGGTGCACTGAAGCGCCAGTTGTCGACGCTTTCTGAGGCGGGACGACTGACGGTGCTGACCGATGCCTCGACCTGCGCCAAGCATCTGCGCGAATTTCCCGGTGATGCGCCGGTGCTCGACTCCGCGCAGTTCCTTGTGACGCATGTCCTGCCGCGGCTCACCGTGACCCAGAAACTGCCAGTGGTGGCGGTGCATCACAATTGCTCGGCGCAGCGGCTGGCCGAGCAACCGATGACCGAAGCCTTGGCGAGTGCCTGTGCAGAGCGGATCGCGGTGTTGAGTTCGGTCACCTGCTGCGGTTTTGCCGGCGACAAGGGGTTGTTCGTCCCCGAACTCAATGCCCATGCGACGCGGTTAGCCAGGAACGACATCCCGGAAGGCTGCACTTTAGGCGTCTCGACGGTCTCCACCTGCGCCTCGGGGCTCAGCGAGCATGCCGGGGTGCCCTTCGTGTCGCTGCCAAGTCTATTGGAATGGGCAAGCCGAACCGCCTGATGGCGGCGAGCGCGATGGCTTGTGCAATCGCGCTCCTCTGGTTACCTCCCAAGCCATGACAATCACCACCACCATCACCAGCCTTGGCCACAAGGGGGAGGGCGTCGCCGAACTCGATGGTCGCAAGGTCTTCGTGCCGCTGGCGCTGCCCGGAGAATTGGTGCGGCTCGATGCCGATGGCGAGCGGGGCACGCTGATCGAAGTGATTGAGCCCGCTGCCAGCCGGATCGAACCGTTCTGTCCGCATTTTCATGCCTGTGGCGGCTGCCAGTTGCAGCATATGGATCGGCCGAGCTACGAGGCGTTCAAAATTGGCCTTGTAGAAACGCCGCTGCGCTTTGCCGGCATCAACGCCAAGGTCGAGCGGTTCATTGATGCTTCTGGTGACGGCCGCCGGCGCGCAACGCTGCATGCCCGCAAGGAAGGCGCCGGCTATATGCGCCTCAAAAGCCATCAGGTGCATCCGATTGATGCCTGCCCCATCCTCGTGCCGGCACTGGTGAAGCGGGCTCCAGAGATCACCCGCGCAGTGCTGAACGCCATTGGCGAGGCCGATGTAAGTTTTACCGCGACGCTGAGCGGGCTCGACGTGGCGGTGCGCACCGAGAAAAAGCACGCCCGGGCTGACCGATTGATGCCGCTGGTAGCGCGCTTTGGCCTCGCCCGGCTGGCGCTCAATGGCGAATTGGTCCTCCAGTCGCAACCACCCCTGATCGCCATGGGTAGAGCGCAGGTCGAGCCGCCGATCGGGAGTTTCCTCCAGGCCACCGAGGCGGCCGAAGCCGTGCTCGCCGACTATGTGGTGGAGGCGGTCGGCAAGGCTAAAAACGTTGCCGATCTCTTCTGCGGCATGGGGCCGTTAACTCTCCGATTGGCAGAAAAACGTCCGGTCTTTGCCGCCGATAGTGATAAGGCCGGCATACTGGCGCTCGACAAAGCCCGGCGGCACGCCAAGGGTCTGCGGGAGATCACCGCCAAGGCCCGCGACCTCTTTCGCGATCCACTCACCCAGTTCGAGCTGCCTTTCGATGCGGTGGTGCTGGATCCGCCCCGTGCGGGTGCAGAAGCCCAAGTCCGGGAGATCGTCCGTTCCAAGGTTGGGCTCGTGGTGATGGTCGCCTGCGATCCGCGTACCTTCGCCCGCGATGCTGCACGACTCGTTCAGGCGGGGTTCAAGCTGGACCGGCTAATCGCAGTGGATCAGTTCGCCCAGTCCGCTCATGTCGAGATCGCAGCCACCTTTTCACGGTGACGGCCTGTTGATCACGTTTGGGCAACCCTTCTGGCAGGCACGCATTCCCCTCTGCGTTCCAACTAAAACCAGAAAGCGGTGGCGTGGGCGGCGCCAACGCAATGGAGAGATTTCAATGAACTTCGTGAAGAACATTCTCGCCGTGGGTGCACTTTGTGCGGCTGCCGCCAGCCCGACTTTCGCGCAGGACGCGGCAACACCCGAAGGCACCTGGCAGGACAAGTGGGGCACCACTTTCACTTTCTCGATGTGTGGTGACGGCACCCAGCTTTGTGGTGTCCTCAATGACATCCAGGGCGATTCCCGCACCGAGGAAAACCTGGCCTTTGTCGACCAGCAGGTCGTGCAGGGCAATCAGGTTGCTCCCAATGAGTGGAAGGGCAACATTGCCCTTAACGGCGGCAACGCAGAGGCGACGGTCGAGCTCGTTGATCCCGACACGATCAGCATCACTGGCTGCCGGGGCATCTTCTGCTCGAGCATCGAATATGAGCGTGTTTCGTAACCGCTACTGAATTCAACAGCAGAGGCCCCGAACTTCGGTTCGGGGCCTTTCTTTATGCGGCGTCAGCAGACAGTGGCGACGCGGTCCTTGATAACGGCGAGCACTTCGTCCCCAGGGCGCTTCCACCAATTGTCCTGGCTGAAGATCTCGACCTCTTGGGGGCCATGAAAGCCGGCCTCTTCGATCATCCGGCGAATGGCTTTGAGGTCAATGACCCCATCGCCCATCATCCCGCGGTCGAGGAGCATATCCTTGGTGGGGACGAGCCAATCACAAATATGGTGCGCAAAGATGCGCTTCATGCGGCCGGCCCGCTCGATGGCGCGCGCCAGATAAGGGTCCCACCACACATGATAGACGTCGATGGCGACGCCGACCGTTTCCCCCAACCCCTCGCAGATGTCGAGCGCCTGATCGATGGTGTTCACGCAGGCTCGGTCGGCTGCATACATGGGGTGGAGCGGTTCGATGGCGATCTTGACGCCCGACGCATTGGCGTGCGGCAGCATGGCGGCAATCCCGTCGCTGACCATCTGCCGGGCGCCTACGATATCCTTTGACGACCCAGGCAGGCCACCCACGACCAGCACCAGACAATCGGCATTGAGTGCGGCCGCCTGGTCGATGGCGCGCAGATTGTCGTCGATCTGGAGCTGCCGGCCCTCGGCGGTTTCGGCTGGAAACATGCCGCCCCGGCAAACGCCGGTCACCTGCAACTTGTTGTCACGAACGATGCGAGCGGCTTCATCGAGCCCAATGGCCTCGATCTGATCCCGCCAGGGGGAGATAGCAGTGATGCCAGCGCGCAAGCACCCATCGACCGCCTCGGCAAAGCCCCACTGAGCACGCGTGGTGGCAAGATTGAGCGAAATGACCGTGTCCGCGCTCATGCCGAAACCCCATGGACCGCCAGCACGTCACCCATGCGGAGCGCTGCCAGTTCGGGATCTGCAAGCACGCGTGCCTGGTCGGCGAGACGGAAGAGTTCGGCCAGGTGCTGCAAGGAGCGGGTCGATTGCTGGCCGCCGATCATCGTGAAATGGTCCTGCAGGCCATTGAGATAGGCCAGGAACACCACGCCCGTCTTATAGAACCGGGTGGGCGCCGCAAAGATATGGCGGCTGAGCGGCACAGTCGGTTCGAGCAGGTCGAAGAACTCGGTGGTGTTGCCCGTCCCCAGGGCCGCCAGGCCAGCCGAGGCCGCCGGTGCGATGGCGTCGAAAATACCCAACAGGGCATGGGAATAGCCCTGGTCGTCGCCGGCGATGAGTTCGGCATAGTTGAAGTCGTCGCCAGTATACATCTTGACCGATGCGGGCAGGCGACGGCGCATGGTGATTTCTTTTTCCGCCGACAAAAGCGAGATCTTGATGCCGTCGACCTTATCGGCATGCGCGGCAATGACGTCGAGGCAGACATCCATGGCTTCGGTGTGGTCGGCCTTGCCCCAATAACCCTCAAGGGCCGGATCAAACATTTCGCCCAGCCAATGCATAACCACGGGCTGCTTCACCTGCGAGAGAATGTGGCCATAGACGCGGGCGTAGTCGTCGGGCGACTTGGCGGCAGCCGCCAGGGCGCGGCTGGCCATCAGGATGACGCGGCCGCCCTGACCTTCGACAAACCCGACCTGCTCTTCATAGGCCTTGATGATCTGGTCGATGGTGACATCGGGGCCCGGGGCGAGATGGTCGGTGCCCGCGCCATAGGCGATCAGGGCATCCTCGCGGGTGCGGGCTTCGAGCTGGGCGCGACGGATCAACTCCTGCGCATCGGTCCAGGTGAGGCCCATGCCGCGCTGGGCGGTGTCCATGGCTTCGGCCACGCCGAGGCCGAGATCCCAAAGCCGGTGGCGGAACTGGAGCGTGGTATCCCAGTCGATCGCCGGGGTGAGCCATGGATCGTTGCTGGCGAGCGGGTCCGCAACGACGTGGGCCGCCGCATAAGCGATGCGCGGGAAGTCGCTGGCCTTGTGTCGGACAAACGGAATGGGTTCGCCCGTCAGCTGATAGGGGCTGATGGAGCGGTCGGCATTGGGCAGGTTGATGATGGTCATGGGCGGGCTTTCCCCTCATCCGGCGCTGCGCGCCCTCTTCTCCCGCAGGGGGAGAAGGGAAGCTGGCGCTCGTTGAAACTCGGACGTCCCCCTCTCCCCGTCGTGGCAGAGGGTGCCCAAAGGGCTGGTGAGGGGGACGCTAGGTCAAAACTCCAGCTTGGGCACGTCGAGCCAGCGACGTTCTGCCCAGCTCTTGAGGCCCAGCTCGGCGAGCTGTACGCCCTTGGCACCGGCCTCGAGCCCATAAGGCCAAGGCGCATCCTCGGCGACATGGCGCAGGAACATTTCCCATTGCGCCTTGAAGCCGTTCTGGGCGGGCCAGTTGTCCGGCACTTCTTCCCAATCGTTGAAGAAGTTCATGGTTTGTGGCTGGTCGGGATTCCACACCGGCTTGGGCGTGTTCACGCGATGCTGCGTCCAGCACTTGTGGAGGCCCGCTACGGCCGAACCATGCGTCCCGTCGACATGGAACGTGACCAGATCGTCACGGCGGACGCGGGTCGTCCAACTCGAATTGATCTGGGCGACAATGCCGCCTTCAAGTTCGAACGTGGCATAGGCCGCGTCATCGGTGTCGGCCTTGAAGCGGTTGCCCTTCTCGTCGACGCGCTCGGGAATGTGCGTGGCACCCAGGCACGAGACCGCCTGCACTTCGCCGAAAAGATTGTCGAGCACATAGCGCCAGTGGCAGAGCATATCGAGAATAATGCCGCCACCGTCGCCCTTGCGGTAGTTCCATGAGGGACGCTGGGCGGGTTGCCAATCGCCCTCGAACACCCAATACCCGAATTCGCCGCGCACCGAGAGGATGTCGCCGAAAAAGCCGCTGTCGCGCAGCATCTTGAGCTTCATCAGGCCGGGCAGGAACAGCTTGTCCTGCACCACCCCGTGCTTGAGACCAGAGGCGCGGGCGGTCTTGGCGAGGTTGACGGCGATCTCGAGGCTGTCCGAGGTCGGCTTCTCGCAATAGACATGCTTGCCGGCCGCCAACGCCTTTTCGATCAGGCTGGCGCGCATCAGCGTGGTGCCGGCGTCAAAGAACACGGTGTCATCGGGATCGGCGAGGGCGGCGTCGAGATCGCTGCTCCAGCGCTTGATGTTGTGCTTTTCAGCCAGGCGCTGGATCTTGTCGGGATCGCGGCCCACGATGATGGGGTCGACCTGCAGACGATCGCCATTGCTGAGCGCGATGCCGCCCTGATCGCGGATCGCCAGGATCGAGCGCACCAAGTGCTGATTGTAACCCATGCGGCCCGTGACCCCATGCATGATGAGGCCAAGTCGTTGCTCTGCCATTCCATTCCCCTCCCGGCGACGGCTTGCTGTGTAACTGGTTAGTTACTTAGCTACATCCAGAAGGCTGGTGTCGTCAAGCGTCTAGAGGCCTAGCACCATTTTGAGGCCGATCAGTCCCAGGAAAACCAGGATCATCCGATCAAAGGCCTTGCGGCTGAGCCGGCCGGCGAGGGCCTGCCCCAAGGGCATGAACAGGAGGATCGGCACCAGTGCGAAGAAGCCTTGGAGCACCCAGTCCGGCCGCATGATGCCAGCGACCCAGAGCGACGGCAGGTGGATGGTAGAAAACACCAGGAACATGGCCGAGACTGCGTAGACATGCGCATCGCGGTCGAGCGTCATGGCATGGATATAGGTGACGCCGATCGGGGCCGAGATGCCGGTCGCCCCTTGGAGGATGCCGCCGCCAACGCCTGTAAAGGGGCTGAGGCGCTTCGCCAGCGAGAGGGTGAGCGTCCAGTGCGGCGCGGCCAAGCGTAGGGCCACATAGAACAGGAGGATTATGCCCAAGGTGAGGATCAGCACCCTTTCGGGAAGGGCGGTCAGTGCCCAGGTGCCGAGGAGAATGCCGACGGCTCCGGCGACGAGGAACACCGGCATGAAGCCCAGTCGCGGGCTCTGCGCCTCTGCTCGGAAGCGCCAGACCTGCCAGGCATTGGTGAGGATCAGGGGGATGGTCATCAGGCCGACCGCGTGTTGGAGCCCAAAAACTGACGTCAGTACTGGGAGCGCGACAAGCGGCAGCCCCATGCCGGTCGCGCCCTTGACCACGGCGCCCGCTGCCAGCGCCGCGAACATCACCAGGATTGCCGACCAGTCCATTTCCGCACCCTCACTGAGCGGTGCCACCGATAGACCGCAGCCAAGTCATTGTCACCTCTGCTTGCGGTTGAAGGGTTCCGCCGCCTGTCACCAGTCGGTTACTTACCGGTTGACAGATGCGCCGGCCGGCCGCAGTCTCACCTGGCGAGCCAGAGCACAATAATAGCCGGCTCCGTCCATAGAGAGGGAGGATCAAGATGAATCGTAAGATGCGGTTTGTCCTTGGAGCAAGTGCATCGGCGCTGCTCCTGGGTACGTCACTGACCATCGCGCAGGAATATGAATGGCAGCCGGACCGGCCGATCAATCTGATCGTGCCGTGGGGCGCCGGTGGTTCAACCGACCAGGTGACCCGCGTCACCGCACCCATTCTGGCCGAGGCGCTCGGCGTCGAAGTCGTGGTGGTCAACCAGCCGGGTGCGTCAGGCGCCATCGGCACCCAGGAAGTGCTCAACGCGCCGCGTGACGGCTACACCTGGACAGCCAATGCCATCGCCAACAACGCCACCTATGCGGTGAGCGGGCTCCTCGAAGACACCGACATCGACGACTGGCACATTTATCTGTCAGTCGCCAATGTGCCGGTGGTGAGCGTGCCCGCCGATAGCGAGTTCGACGATTTCGGTGAATTGCTGGCAGCACTCGAAGAGCGTGGACTAGATATCACCGTTGCCACAGCGGGCATAACCTCCTCGGGCGGTACCGCGATCGCGGCTCTCGCCGACGAAGCCGGTTTTGACTACAACATGATCACCTATGACGGTGGCGGCCCGGCGGCGATTGCGACCGCTTCGGGTGAAGCCATGGTGACCACCCAACTGGCCGTGGAGCAGACTGAACTCATCCGCGGCGGTCGCCTGAAACCACTGGCTGTCCTCTCGGACGAGCCACTGGTGCTCGAGGGCGTTGAACCGGTGCCCCCGATCACCGAGTGGCTGCCCGACATGGAGCTAGCTCCCGACTATTTCGGCATCTTCATTCCCACGGGCGTGCCTGACGAGGTGGTCGCCACCATGGACCGCATCTGGGAAGAAGAGGTGATGAACTCCGAAGAGTTGCGCAACTACGCCGAGACCTTCGGCGCGGTCTTCGCTCCTTCCATGGGTGCGGAAGCGCGTGAGCGCGCCATGCCGGTCGTGATCCTCGAAGCGTGCTCCTCGGTTGCGCGTGGCGAGGCGGCCAACGATCCCTCCACCATCGGTATCGACTGCGAAACGCGGACCGAAGTCGGCACCGATTGATCGACATGGCGGCGGCATTCTTGCCGCCGCTACCTCTCTGACAGCGGCAGACAAATGTTACTCCCCGACCAGCGCGAGCAGGCGATCCGCGCACGTGCCGACTTCCTGACAGCTCTCGTGCTCATCGGCCTGGGGGTGGTCATGTTCTACCTTTCCATCACCATGGATCGGTTGGAGGCCCGCCGCATCAATCCCCTGACCATCCCTGGGCTCGTACCGATGGCGCTGAGTGTAGCACTGGTGCTGTGCGGCAGTTTGCTGGCCTGGCGGTCTTGGCGCCTCGCCGGACCAGGTGGCTGGGGCGGTCTGGGTGAGGCGCTGACGTCCGACGCTGCAAGGCGCGTCTGGGCAATTCTTGGGCTGACCTTCTTCTATACGCTGGTCCTTCTCGGCTGGTTGCCGTTCTGGGCAGCGTCGGCGCTCTTCATCTTTGCTTTCATTGCCCTGTTCGAACTGTACTTCGCCTCGCCACGCAAATCGCTGGTCTCCAGCCTAGCTTGGGCATTGGGTGTGGCTCTCGTTGGGGGCCTCGCCATTCACTATGTCTTCGAACGTATTTTCCTCGTGCGACTGCCTTAAGGACCGACCATGGAAGGCCTGATCCTGCTCGGGCAGGGCATCTCCCAGTTTCTCAATCCCCAGTCCCTGTTCAACGTCATCTGGGCGACGCTGCTGGGCGTAACCATTGGCATCTTGCCGGGGCTGACCGCGACCATGGGCGTGGCGCTGCTCGTAACCCTGACCTATCAGATGCAACCCGACCAGGCGATTTTGACGCTGATGTGCGTCTATCTGGGCGCCATCTATGGTGGCAGCCGCACCGCCATCCTGCTCAACATTCCCGGTACTCCTGCCAATGCTGCCGCAGCCCTCGATGGGCACCCGCTGGCGCAGCAGGGCAAGGCGGGTCTCGCCATGGGCCTGGCAACCACGGCTTCGTCGTTGGGAACATTGGTCGGTATTTTCTTTCTGGCATTGATCGCACCGCTTCTCTCCGAGGCAGCGCTGCGCTTTGGAACCTGGGAGTTTTTCTGGCTCGCCATTTTCGGCGTCATCATCTCGGGCCAGATGAGCGGCAGCGACACGCCCCTCAAGGGCTACATCGCTGGCATCCTGGGCCTGTCGGTGGCGATGATCGGCATGGAGACCTTGCACGCTCACCAGCGCTTCACCTTCGGCGTGTCCGCACTGGGTGGCGGCGTGGATCTCATCCCCGCCATGGTGGGCGCCTTTGGATTTGCCGAGATCCTGTCTTCGATGAAGCGCAACTCCAGCGGCGTTATAGCTGCGGTCAATGACCGCGTGGTGCCCAAACTGCGCGAGGTGTTTCAGTATTGGCGCACCATCATTCGGTCCGGCATCATCGGCACCTTTGTAGGGATCATCCCAGGCGTTGGTGAGGATGTTGGGTCCTGGACCTCTTACGCCGCGGCCAAGCGCGCGTCCAAAAAGCCCGAGGAGTTCGGCAAGGGCAGCCAGGAAGGATTGATCGCCGCCGAGACGGGTGACAACGCGGTGGTCTCAGCGGCGATGATCCCCACTTTGACCCTGGCGCTGCCAGGATCTGCCGCCGCAGCCGTCTTGATCGCCGCCATGTATATTCACGGCGTGCGGCCAGGACCGATGCTGATGGTGGAGAACCCGTCCTTCCTCTATCAGGTCGTGGCCATGCTGCTGCTGGCGACCCTGGCCAATCTGATCTTTGGGTTGTCCCTGACCAAACTTTTCATCCAGGTGCTGCGGGTGCCGCGCGAGCGGCTGATGGCGGTGATTTATGTGCTCTGTGTGGTTGGCAGTTTCGCAATCACCCAGCGCATGTTCGACGTCTATGTGATGCTGGCCTTCGGCGTTATCGGGTTCATCCTGCGCGAAATGAAGTATCCCATGGCGCCCCTGGTGCTCGGCATCATCCTGGGCGATTTGCTCGACCTCAACCTGCGACGTGGGCTGATGCTGACCAATGGGGATCCGAGCCCATTCTTTACCCGTCCGATCAGTGCTGTTATTGCGCTGGTCGTTTTCACAGTCATCCTTATGTCCATTCCGGCGGTAAACAGGCGTGTCAGAGCCATCTTCAGTCGCGGTGGCGCGGACGCGGCAGCCAAAGGCTGACCCCAGTTCGCCCAAGCGATCGCGCAATTCGGCCAAGACGAAAGCGGCTATCCTTGTCGCTGGCCGGGCCGAGTTCGCCGAGCGGGGCTTCGAGGGCGCGCGGGTGGATGCCATTGCCGAGCGGGCGGGCGCCAACAAGCGTCTGCTCTACCATTATTTCGGCAACAAGGAGGACCTCTATCGCGCCGTGCTGCTGGACGCCTATGGCGAGATCAGGCGAGGCGAGCGGGCCTTGAGCCTTGACCAATATGACCCCGTGCAGGCCATGGACCGGCTGGTGCGGTTCACCTTCCGGCACTTCCTCGCCAATCCGTGGTTTCCCCGCCTCTTGGGCACAGAAAACATCGAGAACGCCCGGTTCCTGAAGACCATGCCCGACATCAAGGCGCTGCATTCGCCGCTGGTGGGGCAGATCACCACCATTGTGGAGCGGGGTGCTGACGCCGGTGTGTTCCGGCGCGATGTCGACCCGGTGCAGCTTTATATCTCCATTGCGGCGCTCGGCTTTTTTTATGTCTCCAACATGGCAACGCTCTCGGTGATCTTCGACCGCGATCTCGCTGGAGTCGCGATGGTGCAGGAGCGGGAAGCGCAGGCGGTGCAGATGGTGCTCGATTATCTCCGCACCAAGCCAAGCTAGTCAGCTCAGCGGCGGCAAGACCTTTTCCGCAGCGCGCTGCAACCAGGCGATCAGTTCGGACACGCGAGGGTCTTCGGCGCGCTCCGCCAGCACATATATGCCGATATTGCTCTGCCGGGTTGGCTCCGTAACCACAACACGCGCCAGGCCGCGCTGGCGGAACTCCGCCTCCATGACCTCGGTGTGGCTGAGCACCGCATTGGTGCGCTCGACATAATCGAGGCAGGCGGCGAGTGAATTGGATGCAAAGGCATATTTGCCCTGATCAAACGCTGCACTGGCGGCCGTTGTCCGGCTCCACGTCTCGAAAAAGCGCTGGTGCCGGATTTCGGGCATGGAACTGGTGACAGCGGGATAGATCTCGATCTCGCTCAAGGACCGAGATTGCGTAAGGAGTGGATGCCCCGCGCGCACGAAATAGCCAAGACCAACCCGGCTCAACGGAAGGAAGCGCGCGCCGGTGCTGCGGTTGAGCCCCTCGATCTCGTGCGCGACGAAAAGGGATATGTCGCCCGAGAGCAATTGGTCCATGCAGCGGAGTTGGTTGCCCAGGCTCACATGGATGCGGGCGCTCGGGTATTGACCGGAATAGTCCACCACCATGTCGCGGATAAAGAGGGTCCACCACGAATAGCCGGACCCGATGGATAGGCCCTGCTCAGTGCGACCACGCTGGTGCTCGATCGTCTTGAGCGTGTTGTCGTAGAGGCGGCGCATGAGGCGGGCGTTCTGGTAGAGCGTTTCGCCATACGCCGTAAGCTCGACCCCGCGCGAGGAACGCACCAATAGCGGCACGCCCATGGTCTCCTCGAGCTTGCGCATGTTAAAGGTAAGCGTGGGCTGGGTGACGAACAGCGCCGTTGCTGCGCCACTGATGCTGCCGGCCTCAGCCACTGCGAGAAACTGCGTCAGCAACTTGTCCATGCGTCCCCTCCTGCAAAAGCGCCGGCCATAGATACCATCTATATTGCATGGGCAATTTCGTATTTTTCTTTTTGCTCTGCTTCGATCAAGCTCCGTTGATAAAGCGCTGCGGCACAATCGGGCAGAAGATCCGAAGTACCCGCAGCTTATGAGGAATTTCGAACGGCGGGGCTACCATACAAGATTGTTGCTCGCTTCGAGCTTGTATGCTACGCCTTGTAACTGGTTGGTGACTTAGCGGCGGGGAGGCTGTCTTGGTTGCACAAGTTCCCGCCGGGAAGACCACATGTTCATGGGAGGAAAATACATGACAATTCGTATCGATCGACGTCAGTTTCTGATGGGCAGTTCGGCGCTTGCCGCTGTCGGCGCTTTTGGCGTTGTCCCAGCCTGGGCGCAGAGTACCGATCTTCGGCTGATCTTCTGGGGCGGCCAGGATCGTGCCGACCGCACCTATCGGGTGACCGATCTCTACGACGAGGCTAATGTCGAAGGAGAGTTCCTCTCCTGGAACGACTACTGGCCTAAGCTGGCGACCCAGACTGCGGGCGGCAACGCGCCCGACATCATCCAAATGGACTATCGCTACATCGTTGAATACGCCAACCGTAACGCCATTGCGCCGTTGGACGATTATGTAGGCGGCGTGCTGGACGTCTCCGACTTCGACGAAGACCAGCTCGAGGCCGGCAAGGTCAACGGCAAGCTCTATGGCATCTCCCTCGGCGCTAACACCGTGGCCACGCTGGTGAACACGGCAGCCTTCGAGGAAGCCGGCATCGAGCCGCCGACCAGTGACTGGACCTATGATGACATCATGGAAAAGGGCAAGGCTTTCGCGGAAGCCAATATCCGTAACGGGATGAAGATGATGCCCGACAACTCGGGTACCGAGCCGATGCTCGACAACTGGCTGCGTCAGCAGGGCAAGTCGCTCTACACCGCTGATGGGCAACTCGGCTTCACGGCTGAGGACATGACCAACTGGTTCACCATGTGGAACGACTTCCGCGAAGCCGGTGTGATCGTTAGCCCTGAAGATCAGGCGCTCGATACCGGCCCGCTGGAAACCACCATGCTGGTGCTCAACAAGTCGGCTTTGATGCCGTCCAACTCCAACCAGCTCGTCGGCTACCAGGCTCTCATGCAGGACCGCTTGGATATGATCGGCTACCCACGCTTTGCCGAAGGCGTCGGCGGGGGTCACTACCGCAAGCCGTCCATGTTCTTCTCGGTTGGCAACAACAATCCCGAAGCGGCTGCGGCCTTCGTCAACTTCGTCGTCAACGACGTGGAAGCTGGCAAAATCCTGGGTGTCGAGCGCGGTGTGCCGGTTTCCCAGAGCGTCCGTGAAGCCGTTGCGCCAACGCTGGACGAGCAGAACCAGATCGCGCTCAACTTCGTGTCGAACCTGGGCGACCTGCTTGGGCCGCTGCCGCCGCCGCCGCCGGCCGCTGCCGGCGAGATCGACATCTCGCTGCTGCGTACGCTGAGCCAGGAAGTGGCCTTCGGCGCCCGCTCTCCAGAGGATGCTGGCCAGTACTTCGTCGACGAAGCCACTGCCATCCTGAACCGCGCGGCTAGTTAAAACCAGACTGCGCGCTCCAGGCCCTGGGGCGCGCAGTTCGTTTCCGACGATTTTCTTGGTGACGTCATGACCTTCTTGCGCCGTCAGCTTTCGCTGGCCGATGTCGGCACAGCCCTTTCCGACGCAGTCGTCTCGACCCCCAGACTGGGAGGATAGTCCATGGCGATGGGAACCACCACAATGACTGGGGCGGAACAAACCGCCGCGCCCCGCCCTTCAATCTGGTCGCGCATTTGGCAGAACGACGCGCCGGGCTACCTGTTCCTTCTGCCCTGGTTCATCGGCTTTTTTGGGCTGACCATTGGGCCGATTATTTCGTCCTTTTATCTCAGCTTCACCGATTTCGACCTGTTGACGTCGCCAGACTGGGTCGGCGCCGACAACTATATCCGCATGTTCACCAACGATCCCAAATTCTGGGCGTCGATGCGCGTGACCATGTTCTTCGTTATTTTCTCGGTGCCCCTCAAGCTCGCTTTCGCGCTGGCCGTCGCCATGCTGCTCAACCGGGGCATCAAGGGCCTGCCGCTGTATCGCGCGTTGTTTTATCTACCAAGTCTGCTCGGCGCTTCGGTCGCTATCGCCATTCTGTGGCGGCAGATCTTTGCCGGTGACGGTCTCGTAAACAAGCTTCTGGCGCTGGTCGGCATTCAAGGCCCGAGCTGGATTTCGCATCCGTCCTATTCACTCTGGACGCTGATCATCCTCTCGATCTGGCAGTTCGGCTCGCCCATGATCATCTTCCTCGCCGGCTTGCGGCAGATCCCGCAGGATATGTACGAGGCAGCTAGCCTCGACGGTGCCAGCAAGTGGCGGCAGTTCCTCAAGATCACGCTGCCCCTCCTGACCCCGGTAGTGTTCTTCAACGCCATCATCCAGACCATCGAAGCCTTCAAGAGCTTCACGCCGGCCTTCATCATATCGGGCGGCACCGGCAATCCGATCAACTCGACGCTGTTCTACACGCTCTATCTCTACCAAGAGGCGTTCGGTTTCTTCCGCATGGGCTATGCCTCAGCCCTTGCCTGGGTGCTGCTGGCTCTCGTGGCCGTCTTCACCGCCTTCTCCTTCTTCACCAGCAAGTATTGGGTGCACTATGACGACTGAGGCTCCTCAAGGGCTGACGGTAGTCACCGGCCAGCAGATTTCACCCACCCAGCGGCGCATCAAGTCGATTGTCGTCCATGCGCTGTTGCTAGCTGCCTCCGTGGCGATGCTCTATCCGTTGCTGTGGCTCCTGGCGGCATCCTTCCGGCCGGAAAACGAGATATTCACCTCCGCCTCCATCATCCCATCCGCCTGGAGCATCGACTCCTATATCCGCGGCTGGAATGGACTGCGCACCAGCTTCGGGGTGTTCTTCACCAACAGCTTCATCATCGCGGGCCTATCGGTCTGCGGCAACGTGCTGGCCTGCTCCATGGCAGCCTTCGCCTTTGCTCGGCTGGAGTTCCGTGGCCGCGGCTTTTGGTTCGCCATGATGCTGATGACCCTGATGCTGCCCTACCAAGTGACGTTGATCCCGCAATACGTGCTGTTCCGGCAGCTGGGGTGGATCGACTCTTTCTTGCCGCTGATCATCCCGAAATTCCTGGCGGCCGACGCCTTCTTCATCTTCCTTATGGTGCAGTTCTTCCGTGGCCTGCCGCGCGAGCTGGATGAGGCGGCGCAAATGGACGGCTGTTCGCCTTGGCGCATCTACTGGAAGATCATCCTGCCCCTCTCGATGCCGGTGCTGGCGACGGCCGCCATCTTCACCTTCATCTGGACGTGGGACGATTTCTTCGGGCCGCTCATCTATCTCAACGAGATGCGCAAATACACGGTGATGCTGGGGCTTCGCACTTTTACCGACTCCACGGGTGAAAGCGACTTCGGCGGCCTCTTCGCCATGAGCGTGCTCAGCCTCGTTCCGATCTTCCTCTTCTTCCTGTTCTTCCAGCGACTGCTTATTGAAGGCATCGCAACAACCGGAATGAAGCGGTGAGGATTCCCTCCGCGATCCGGCAGGGTGCGTCCAAGCGCTCCCTGCCGGTTCCGACCCCAAGTTTTCTTCAAGGCTACAGTCTATGACCATCAAGTTTGCCGCCATTGGCATCAATCACAGCCACATCTATGGGCAGGTGAACTGCCTCAAGGACGCTGGCGCCGAGTTCGTGGCCTTTCACGCCGTCGAAGATGATCTGGCGGCTCAGTTCAGCGCCAAGTTCCCTGAAGCGAGGCGCGTTAGTGATCCCAGGGAAATCCTCGAGGACAAGACGATCTCGGTGGTGGCAACCGCAGCCATCCCTGCTGATCGTGCGGCTATCTCAATTGCCGCCATGCAGCATGGCAAGGACGTGCTGTCCGACAAGCCCGGCATGACCACCTTCGCCCAGCTTGAAGAAATCAAGCGGGTGCAGAAAGAGACCGGCCGGATTTATTCTGTGCTCTATTCTGAGCATTTCGAGGTGCGGGCGACGGTGGAAGCCGGCAATCTCATCAAGCAGGGCGCGATCGGCCAGGTGATCAACACGGTGGGACTGGGACCGCACGCCCTCAACAATAATCCGCGCCCGGACTGGTTCTTTACCCGGGAAAGCTATGGCGGCATCCTCACCGACATCGCCAGCCACCAGTTCGAGCAGTTCCTATTCTTTTCCGATGCCATGGATGCGGAGGTGGTCTCGGCCAGCGTTGCCAACCGTGCCAATCCGCATCGGCCAGGCCTGCAGGACGTCGGCGACGTGCACCTTAAGAGTGCCTCTACCTCAGGCTATATTCGCGTCGACTGGTTCACGCCCAAGGGGCTGCCTACCTGGGGCGATGGTCGCCTGACCATTTTGGGCACCGAAGGCTATATCGAGCTCAGGAAATATATCGACATTGCCGGCCGCCCGGGCACCGATCACCTCTTTATCGTCAACAATGAAGGTCCGCGCCACATTGACTGCTCGGGCACCGAACTGCCGTTCGGCCGCCAGTTCCTCGACGACGTCCGCAACCGTACCGAAACGGCCATGCCGCAGGAGCGTTGCTACAATGCCATGAAGCTGGCGCTGACGGCGCAGCAGTTGGCCGAAAAGGGCACGGAGTGGGAACAATGAGCCGGGTATTCAACGTCGCCATTATCGGCTGCGGCATTGGCCGCTCGCATATCGTGGAGGGCTACAAGCCCAATGCGGACAAGTTCAAGGTTCTGGCGCTCTGCGATCTCAACCGTGAACGCATGGACCCCATCGCCGACGAGTTTGATATTGAGCGCCGCGAGACCAGCTTTGATGATGTGCTCGCCATGGATGATATCGACATTATCGATATCTGCACGCCACCCGGGCTACACTTTTCCATGGTCATGGCGGCGCTGAAAGCGGGCAAGCACGTGGTGTGTGAAAAGCCACTGGTCGGATCGCTGGCCGAGGTTGATGAGGTTATCGCCCAGGAGAAGGTCTCCAAGGGCATGCTGATGCCGGTCTTCCAGTACCGCTTCGGCAATGGCATCGAGCAGGCCAAGAAGATCATCGACTCCGGCATCGCCGGCAAGCCGTTCGCCGGCACGGTGGAAACCTTTTGGCGGCGCGATGCGCCTTATTATGCGGTACCCTGGCGCGGCAAGTGGGCAACCGAACTTGGTGGCGTGCTGATGGGCCACGCCATCCACCCGCACGACATCTTCACCTACCTCATGGGCGACATCGAACGGGTGTTCGGACGCGTCGCCACCCGCGTCAACCCCATCGAAGTGGAAGACACCATCACTGCTTCGCTGGTGATGAAGAGCGGTGCCCTGGCGAGCTTCACCGCCACGCTCGGATCGGCCGACGACACCACCCGCATTCGCCTCGCCTTCGAGAATGTCACCATCGAAAGTGACCATGCGGCCTACAATCCTGGCGACAAGCTCTGGAAGATCCAGGCTCGCAACGAGGAAACCGCAGCAAAGATCGAGGAGCTACTCAAGGAATGGCAGCACGTCCCCTCGCGCTTTGAGACGCAGATGGCCCGGTTTCATGATGCACTCGTCGGCAAGGCACCCCTGCCGGTCACCAGCGCCGATTCCCGCCGCTCGCTTGAACTGGTGACGGCATTCTACCATTCATCGACGACCCACGAGGACGTCGCCCTGCCTTTGGGGCCGGGGCATCCGCTTTACGAGAGCTGGGTTCCCGCCCAGTTCCGGGCCGCATAGGAGGTCAACATGGCAACCAGCATCGAACTGCGCAAGCTCGTCAAAGCCTATGGGGATGTCGAGGTCATCCATGAGGTCGATCTCCAGATCAACCCGGGTGAGTTCACCGTGTTTGTGGGTCCTTCGGGCTGCGGCAAGTCCACGCTGCTGCGCATGATTGCCGGCCTTGAGCCGATCACCGGGGGAGACCTCGTGATCGATGGCCAGCGCATGAACGAGGTGCCGGCAGCCAAGCGCGGCATCGCCATGGTGTTCCAGAGCTATGCGCTTTACCCGCACATGAATGTTTACCAGAACCTGGCATTCGGGCTCGAAACGGCAAAGATGCCCAAGCCCGAGATCGAAAAGCGGGTGCAGCGGGCTGCCGAGATCCTCAAGATCGAGCCGCTGCTCAAGCGCAAGCCAAAGCAGCTCTCGGGTGGGCAGCGTCAGCGCGTAGCCATTGGGCGTGCCATCGTGCGCGAGCCACGCATCTTCCTGTTCGATGAACCGCTCTCCAACCTCGACGCGGAACTACGCGTGGCCATGCGCGTCGAGATCGCCAAGCTACACAATGATCTCGGGAATACCATGATCTATGTGACGCACGATCAGGTCGAAGCCATGACCATGGCCGACAAAATTGTGGTCCTACGCTCCGGCATCATCGAGCAGGCCGGCGCGCCACTCGAGCTCTATAACAATCCGCGCAATATCTTCGTGGCCGGCTTTATCGGCTCGCCCAAGATGAACTTCTTGACCGCCAGTGCCGAGGGCTCCTCGCTCCGGACTGCCGGCAGCCTAGTTGATCTGCCGCGCTCGGTTGCAGGGGCGGCGACTTTGGGCGTTCGTCCCGAGCACATCACTGTAGGTGAAGGTTCAGGTGTCCGGCTTGCCGATGTGCGGGTGGATCTCGTGGAGAACCTTGGTGGCCAGACGGTGGTCTACGCGACAACGCTGGATGGGCAACCGGTAAACATCGTGCTCGAAGGACAGCGTCATGTGGAACTGGGTTCGACAGTGACCACCTATATCGACCCCCAACTGGTGCACCTCTTTGACGCCGAGGGATCGGCGATGCCAGCGACTGCGGCTTAGTTCCTGCAGCGTAGGGTAAACGTTTGGAGGACGGTTCTGCCGCCCTCCACGACAAACTGTAGGCGCCTGCATCGGCCGTCCGGCTTACTTCCGGGTCGGCTCTATCAAATCATCTTCAATCTCGGTTTCCGGACGATCTGTGCCGCGCGCCAGTTCGGTGTGCCATTTCCCCTCGGCATCTTGGTACTGAATGGCACTGGTCGAGCCGCTGGCCTGCTGGCGGTCCGCGGCGGCAATCGCCGCATCGAGCGCTTCCTGATGGGAGCGAAAGGTTTCCGAGAACACATCGGCGACCTTGTAGGCGTAGCCGCCATCATGCTTGACGATTTCATAAGTGACGTGGGCCATTTGCTTCTCCTTGCGCGAGGAGAACCCGGAGACGCGCAACTGGTTGCGCTTGCCCAGAATGGTCCTCGCTCCTACATCAGGAAGGTTCAAGGGGGCGCCGATGCCAGATAAAGAACCTGCTATTCGCATCGCCCGCAAGCTCGAAATTGCGGTGATCGGGGCAGGCCAGGCGGGGCTAAGCTCTGCCTATCACCTGGTGCAGCGGGGCCTAGTTGCTGGACGTGATTTCCTTGTTGTGGATTCGGCGCCCAAGGCCGGCGGCGCCTGGCAATTTCGCTGGCCATCCCTGACACTGACCACGGTCAATCGTGTGCATGACCTTCCCGGCATGAGCTTTGCCGAAGCCGTGGACGGCGATAACAGCGTCCCGGCTGCGGATGCGGTGCCGCGCTACTATGCGGCCTATGAAGCGCGATTCGGGCTCGATGTCCAGCGGCCCGCCCAGGTTCGCTCGGTCACCGATCGAGGCGAGCGGCTACGGGTGGAGAGTGACGCCGGCCTCTTCTCGGTCCGGGGACTGATCAACGCCACTGGCACCTGGACCCGGCCCTACATCCCCGATTATCCCGGCGCTAGCAGCTTTGCCGGACGGCAGTTGCACACTGTCGATTATGTGCGTGCTGAAGACTTTGTGGGGCAGCACGTGCTGGTGGTGGGTGGCGGCATTTCAGCTGTGCAACTGCTTGGAGAAATTTCTGAGGTAACCCGCACCACGTGGGTGACCCGGACTCCGCCGCGTTTCCGCGACACACCCTTTGACGAGGCTGCGGGACGGGCAGCGGTGGCACTGGTCGAAAACCGCGTCCGCAAGGGCTTAGCGCCCCAGGCTGTTGTTTCGATCACCAGCCTGCCGGTTACCCCTGCTATCGAAGCGATGCGGGCCCGCGGCGCACTGCAACGCCAGCCGATGTTCGAGCGCATCACGCCCTCGGGCGTTCGCTGGGCCGATGGCTCCGAATTGGCGGTCGATGTGATCCTTTGGTGCACCGGGTTCCGGAGCGCGCTCGATCATCTCACCCCTCTAGGCCTCGTCGAGGCATCGGGTGGCATCACCATGACAGGCAAGCTTGCGACGCAGGTGGCGCGCGACCCTCGCATTCATCTGGTGGGCTATGGCCCCTCCGCGTCCACCATAGGAGCCAATCGCGCTGGTGCCGTTGCCGTGCGGGAACTGCTCGAGACCTTGGGTGAAAGTACGCGCGCGAGCGCCTAGGCAGCGTGTCGATGCGCGACCGGCTGCCGGCGGATGGCGTTCATGACATCCGAGATCTGGTAAGGCTTGGGTAAGAACACCGCGTTGGGAGGCAAATCGCCCGGACGCGGGCGTACGCCGCCCGAGACCACCACGATGGGCAGATCGGGCCGCAGTCGACCGCAGCTGCGGGCCAACTCGAGCCCATTGGTGCCGCCTGCCAGTTCGATATCGGTGATGAGGGCGTCAAAGGACTGCACCAACAATCGGTGCATGGCTTCGGGCGCGCGGGTCATCGGCACCGACGCGATGCCCAGATCGGCGAGATTATCAACCAGATCGAGCAGGAGAAGGGCGTCGTCTTCGACCACCAGATAGCGAGGGGTATGTGTCATAACCGCACTCCGAATCAGTACCACTGGAGAAGACAAAGCCCTGGCGCGCACTCCGTTGCCGCCGCGCTGCCATGATCGGTGCGCATGGTAAACAGTTTATTCAAATTGCGAGGATTTCCGCCGGCGCCCTGGCCGCCGGATGATGAACGATAGTTCATTCTATCGGTTCCTAGCCAGCGGGCCTATGCTGCCGCGCACTTGTTTGGGGGAGGGCATGAATGATGACGCAAGACTCGGCGTCAATCCAGGAAGTTACCCTAGTCGGCGGTCGCTCCGTTGTTACTCGGCAGGGCAACACGGTCTTTCGGGAGGCGCTGCCCTGGTCGGCCACGATCCTCGCCTTGCTTAAGCATCTGGAGCGCGAAGGCTTCGAACATGCGCCACGTGCCTTTGGCAACGGCTTCGACGAGCAGGGGCGCGAGGCGCTGACCTTTGTGGAAGGCGATTGCATCCATCCCTATCCTTGGCCCGACAGCGCCTTGCCCATAATCGGCGAGATGCTGAGGAAGCTGCACATCGCAACAGCGTCCTTTGTGGCGCCTCACGGCGCCAGGTGGAGCCCCTGGTTCGGTCGAAGCCTCGGCACGCCGAGCGTGATTGGGCACTGTGACGCTGGCCCATGGAACATCATCCATCGCGGCAACCGACCCGTCGCGCTGATCGATTGGGAGGAGGCCGGGCCCGTCGATCCCTTGGTGGAACTGGCGCAGGCCTGCTGGCTCAATGCGCAACTTCACGACGACGACCTTGCCGAAATGTACAATCTGGGTTCGGTAGAGGCACGGGGACGGCAGGTAAAACTCCTGCTCGACGGTTATGAGCTCCCGCGCGCTGAACGCGAAGGCTTCATAAGCCTGCTCCGCGACTTCGTCACGCTCAACGCCGCCAATGAGGCAATCCAGGCCAAGATCACGCCGGAAACCGCCGACGCGACCGCACTTTGGGCGATCACCTGGCGGGCTCGCGGTGCGGCCTGGATCCAGCGCAACCATGAGGCGCTGGAGCGGGCCGTTCTTGCGACGCGCTGATGGGTGATTGTGGGAAGCAGCCGATATGCCGAAAAACAAAAAGGGTCCCGAAGGACCCTTTGTTTCTCAAGGCTTGCCGGCCTTGGGAATTTGGAGCGGGCGATGGGATTCGAACCCACGACCCTAACCTTGGCAAGGTTATGCTCTACCCCTGAGCTACACCCGCGCTCCGTTTGTCTCGCCACCACCTTGGCAGTGCCGCGACGCCGGCCTATATGCCCAATCGAGACCCCGAATGCAACCCACAATTTGACGCTAGTGTCATCTATCCGTGGGGCTGTGGACAAAGGGGTTGTCACCCGACCGTTCGCGGGCGCAAGTAGAGCCGCGAAATCATACGAAACGCCACGTCTGAAGGGCCTCGCTTCATGTCTACCCCGTTTAATGGCACTGCCACCGGCGCAAGCCCTGCCGCGCCGCCTGCTAGCGCTCTTATCAAGGAATCGAGTGACCGCGCCTTTAAGGCGGATGTGATCGATGCTTCGGTAGAGGCACCGGTCCTGGTTGACTTCTGGGCACCCTGGTGCGGCCCCTGCCGTCAACTTACCCCCGCGTTGGAGAAGGTCGTTAATGAAAAAGCGGGCAAGATCCGGCTCGTAAAGATTAACATCGATGAGCATCCCCAGATTGCCGGGCAGTTGGGCGTGCAGTCCATCCCCGCCGTTTTTGCGTTTGCCGGCGGCCGTCCGGTGGACGGCTTCATGGGGGCCATGCCCGAGAGTGAAGTGCGCCGCTTCGCGGACCGCGTGATCGCCGCCGCTCCCGCTTCGGCTGCCCCAAGCGACTCGATGGATGCGCAGATTGCCGAAGCGGTTGCTGCAGCCGAAGAGGCCTTGGGAGCGGGCGATCTCAGCCGCGCGGCGCAGATCTTCGGCATGGTGCTGCAGCATCAGCCTGAGCATGCCGCATCACTGATCGGACTTTCCCGGGTCTATCTTGCTGCGGGCGAAGGCGCGCAGGCCGAGGCCACGCTCAGCATGGTTCCGGAAGGCGAGCGCAAGGGAGATGCCTATACGAGCGTCGCTAACTCCATTCGCCTGTTGAGCGAGGCGGCTAATCTTGGCGGCACCGCAGCCTTGGCCGCAGCGGTGGAGAGTAATCCAGACGATCATCAAGCACGTTATGATCTTGCGCTGGCCCTCAATGCCGAGGGCAAGCGTATCGAGGCTGCCGAGGCATTGGTGGCTAGCTTCAAGCGCGATCGTACTTGGAACGATGACGCCGCGCGCAAGAAGCTGCTGGAGTTCTTCGAAGCCTGGGGTTCCAAGGACCCTGCGACCATTAAAGGGCGCCGCCTGCTCTCGGCAGCGCTCTTCTCCTGAAGGAGGCTAGATGCTGAAGCGACCGACATCACCGAGCGATCTGTCCAAATCGGTGCCGCTCTTTCCCCTGACTGGCGCCTTGCTGCTGCCGTTCTCGCATCGGCCCCTTAATATCTTCGAACCGCGCTACCTCGAAATGGTCGATGCAGCGCTTCGGGGTGAGCGGCTGATCGGGTTGATCCAGCCTGAGGACACTTCGGTTGAAAGTCCGCTCGACCGGACGCCGCTGCAGTCCATCGGCTGCATCGGACGGATCACCCATTTCGAGGAGAGTGGGGACTCCCGGTACTTCATCATCCTCGAAGGGGTGAGTCGGTTTCGTTTGGCCCATGAGCTCACCGTGATGACCCCGTACCGGCAGGGCGTCGTCGATGCAGCCGATTACGCGGACGATTTCCGGCGAAGTCACGGCGAGCAGGCGGTCGACCGCGAGCGCTTCGTCAAGATGATGCGCGATTATGCTGAGTTCGCCGATATCGAGCTCAACTGGGAGGAAATCGAGCGCACCGGTACGGCCGATCTGGTGAATTTCTGCTGCATGGTGAGCCCCTATGGCGCTGCCGAAAAGCAGCAATTGCTGGAGGCGCCATCTCTGGAAGCGCGCGCCGAAACGCTGATTGCTCTCACCGAATACGAGATTGCCCGAGCCGCCAGTGGCGGTGGCACCCCAATCAACTGATGGTCGATGAGCCTGCCAATCCGCGTCACATGCTTGATGTCAGGACGCTCGAAATGTTGGTGTGTCCGCTGACCAAGACGTTGCTGAGCCTGTCGGTGGATCGATCCGAACTGATATCGGTAGCAGCCCGCCTGGCTTTTCCCGTCACCGAAGGCGTGCCCTTGCTCAGCCTCGATGAAGCACGCCCGCTCGATCCCGAGGAGTTGCAGGCGCACCGCCACGTCCCGCTGAGCGACCTCTAGATCGGCAAGCCACTGAGGAGGCGCGGTCCACCCGATGATACGCCGGCTGCCGTCCGGATCAGTGCAGACTTAACCGGACCTGACCGATCGACCAGCCCGAGGCCGAAATCGCGCAAAGCCCGTAGCGGTGCCAGATCATTGGAAAAGAGGCGGTTTATGCCGTCGGTGGCGATAGCCATGCTCGTCGTGTCGATGCGTCGCCAAGCCTGATAGCGGCGCAACACGTCCGGCGACCCATGGTCGAGACCCAGGCGGATTGCCTCGACCACCACTTCAGCTAGCGCTGCGACATCCTTAAGGCCTAGATTAAGTCCTTGACCGGCGATGGGATGCACCACATGGGCGGCATCGCCGACCAGAGCCAGGCGCTGCGCCACGAAGTCTCGCGCGATCTGGAGACGCAGGGGATAGCCGGCGAGTTTGTCTTCCAGCGTCACTGCTCCCAAAGTGGAGCCCATAGCCGTTTCGATGGCATCCGCTTGCTCGGCTGCATCCATGGCGAGAAAGCGGGGGGCATCTTCGCGGCGCTCGACCCAAACCAGTGAGGAGCGGTTCCCCGTCAGCGGTAGGCTCGCAAAGGTTCCGGCCGGCCGAAAGTGCTGATAAGCGGCGCCACCGTGGGGCAGTTCGTGCGCGATCGTCGCGACAAGACCGGTTTGCCCGTAGTCGTGGCCGATGGTTTCGATGCCGGCCATGTGGCGAAGCGTCGAATGAGCGCCATCGGCACCCACCACCAATGCGGCCTTCAGAACGCGCCCATCTTCCAGCACGAGCCGGGCAATTTCCTCGGTCGCCGAAAAGCCGATTATAGTTGCCGGTGCGATGACCGACACCTGCTCTGCAACGGCATCCAGCAATGCCCGGGTGCTCACGCGGTTGGGCACCATGTGAGCGAACGGCTCACCTGGTGCGAGATCACCTTCGAACCGAAGGAACTCCGGACGCGCAATGTCCTGCGCACCAGAATCGGTCAGGCGCATCGCCAGGATGGGCTGCGCCTCGTCGACCATTTCGGACCAGACGCCCAACGCTTCAAAGACCCGCCGAACGCCAGCAGCAATTGCCGAGGCGCGGTTGTCAGTTGGCACGCTGAGCGGCCGCCGGTCCACTAGGCCGATCCTGATCCCGCGTGCGGATTGAACAAGTGCTGCGGCGAGGGCGAGGCCAACGGGTCCTCCACCTACGATCAGCACATCGTATCGGTCGCTTTGGTCTTGCCGCATCGTTTTCTCCTGTGCGCACTTTCCGATTTTCACCTCGGCTGCACAAGTGCACGTCTTGCCTCAGTCGACTTTGGCTGTGGCTGCATCAAGATGTGCAGGCTGCACAAAATTGCGCCATCTGCGCCTGAATAAGCTGCTGCCACAGTAGCCATTCTGCCTCGTCCTGGATGTCAGCTGCATCAAAATCAATGGCTTAGCTTGGCAGCGGTCAGAGTGGCACGGCTCTTGAGTCCACAAAAGGCATCGCAACGAGACAAAGGGAAAGGGGCGCCCATGAAACTGGTAATTGCAATTATCAAGCCGTCGCGGCTTGAGGAGGTTCGGCAGGCGCTGAACTCACTCGACGTGCACGGCATGACCGTCACCGAGGTCAAAGGCTACGGTCGGCAGAAAGGTCATTCGGAAATCTATCGCGGCACCGAATACGCGGTGCACTTCCTGCCTAAGCTCAAGGTCGAGATTGCCGTCGATGACGCGCTCGCCGATGCGGTCTCTACAGCCATTCGCGACAGCGCCCAGACCGGGCGCATCGGCGATGGCAAGATCTTCATCATCGATCTTTTGGCAGTCACCCGTATCCGCACCGGCGAAACCGGCGCGGCCGCCCTTTGACGCTTACCGGGAGAACAACAAACATGCGTCAGATTACTCCTATCAAGATGCTGGCTGGAGCGGGGCTTGCCGCACTGCTGCTGACCCTGCCGGCCCTGGGTCAAGACGCCGTCGTCGTCGTGCCGGAAGCGGAAGCTGCGGCCACTGCTGCCGCCGAACCCGCCTTTGATGCCCAGATGGTCTTCATCCTGAACTCACTGCTGATGCTGATCGGCGGCTTCCTGGTGTTCTGGATGGCCGCAGGCTTTGCCATGGTGGAGGCGGGTCTCGTCCGCACCAAGAACGTATCGATGCAACTTTTGAAGAACATTTCGCTCTTCAGCGTTGCCTGTCTCATGTACTACCTGATCGGCTACAATCTCATGTACCCGCTGGGCAACTGGGTCATTGGCACCGACGATGGCGGTGGCTATATCGGCGCCATCGGCATCGCCATTCTGGAAGGCGTCGGCATCAGCGCCGGTGAGGCTAGTGACATCTCCTACGCTGCCACCAGTGCGGACTTCTTCTTCCAGGTCATGTTCTGTGCGACGGCCGCTTCAATTGTCTCGGGCACGCTGGCCGAGCGCATCAAGCTCTGGCCCTTCCTGATCTTCACCGTCGTTTTAACCGGTCTCATCTACCCCATCCAGGCCTCCTGGAAGTGGGGCGGTGGCTTCCTCGATACCCAGTTTGGCTTCCTCGACTTCGCTGGCTCGACCGTGGTTCACTCGGTCGGCGGTTGGGCGGCTCTGGCCGGTGCCATTCTGCTGGGCGCCCGCCGCGGCAAGTACAATGCCGATGGTTCGGTCAACGCTATGCCCGGCTCGTCCATGCCGCTCGCAACACTCGGCATGTTCATTCTGTGGCTCGGCTGGTTTGGATTCAACGGTGCCTCGCAGCTTGCCATGGGCTCGGTTGGCGATGTGTCCGATGTCGGCCGCATCATGGCCAATACGAATTCGGGCGCCTTGGGCGGTGCCCTGGCCGCGATGATCCTCAGCCAGATCCTCTACAAGAAGGTCGACCTCACCTTCGTGATCAACGGCGCTCTCGCCGGTCTCGTCTCAATCACCGCTGAACCACTGACCCCGGGACTTGGTACCTCAGCCTTGATTGGTGCTGTAGGTGGCGTGATCGTGGTCTTTGCCGTGCCGATGCTGGACCGCATGAAGATCGACGACGTTGTTGGCGCCATTCCGGTTCACCTGCTCGCGGGCATCTGGGGCACCATCGCGGTGGTCTTCACCAATCCGGAAGCGAACCTCATGGGTCAGCTGATTTCCATCGTCATCGTGGGCGCCTTTGTCTTCGTGGTGAGCTTCATCGTCTGGTTCATCCTCAAGGCAGTCATGGGGCTGCGTCCCACGGCCGAGGATGAGGATATGGGTCTCGACGTCGCCGAAGTTGGCGTCGAAGCCTATCCCGAGTTCAAGTAATCCAATACGGCGGCCGGGACACGTCCCGGTCGCTTCCGCTTGCCGGCGGCGTGCAGCTCGCGTTCCTCTTGGCCCGCCACAGAGGCTTCCCACTCGCAAACCGCGTGGGCTGCACACCCCCCGCAAGCTTGCCTTTTAATGATGCAGATCCAAGCCCATTTGCCCGTTGTTTAGGCGCGAAGGTGCCGCTCGTGGCATGAGTGCCAGAGTTGACGTGCCAAGGCCTTGATTTGCCCAGCATTTCGGCAGGCGCCGCAGTTGGCACGGCTCTTGAGTCTCCTTATGCGTCAACACAGGGCGCCACGGCGCAAGGGGCACCGGCAAAGCCGGCGCAGCGGCGCTCTCACGGCGCCAACGGAGAACAACAAGAATGAAGACGTTGAAGCTGTTGGGAGGCGCTGCAGCGGCTTCCCTTTTGCTGGTCCTGCCGGCCTTGGCCCAGGATGCGACCGCGCCGCTCGCCGCGGCGGGTGAGTCGGTGGCCGAGGTCGCCGAGACAGCCGCCGCCGTGGTGGACAAGGGCGACGTGGCTTGGATGCTTGTATGCACCATTCTCGTCATCGTAATGACCATTCCGGGTCTGGCGCTGTTCTATGGTGGGCTCGTTCGCGCCAAGAACATTCTTTCGGTGCTGACCCAGGTTTTCCTTGGCTTCTCGCTGATCTCGATCCTCTGGGTGGCTTATGGCTACTCGCTCACCTTTGCCGGTCCTATCGAAGGGGGATTGTCCGCCTTCGTAGGTGACTTCTCCAAGTTCTTCCTTGCCGGTGTAACGCTCGAATCCACTGCTGCGACCTTTTCAGCCGGCTTCGAACTGCCCGAAATGGTGTTCGTCGCCTTCCAGCTGACCTTCGCCTGCATCACCTCTACGCTCATCGTCGGCGGTATCGCCGAGCGCATGAAGCTCGGTGCGCTGCTGGCGTTCCTCGCCATCTGGTTCACCTTCTCCTACATTCCGATCGCCCATATGGTCTGGGCGGGTCCTGGCCTGCTTTATGGCCTGGGCGCCTATGACTTTGCCGGCGGCACTGTGGTGCACATCAACTCAGGCGTCGCCGCCTTGGTCGCTGCTATCGTGCTTGGTCCGCGTCTCGGCTACATGAAGGAGCCAATCCCGCCCCATAACCTCGTCCTCACCTATATCGGCACGGGTCTGTTGTGGTTTGGATGGTTCGGTTTCAATGCCGGCTCCAACCTGGAAGCCAACGCCTTGACCGCCGTGGCCCTCATCAACACCATACTGGCGCCGGCCGCCGGTGCGCTCGCCTGGGCATTGGGCGAGAAGATTACCCGCGGACATGGGTCCGCCCTTGGCGCCGTATCCGGTGCCGTGGCGGGTCTGGTTGCTATCACCCCAGCTGCTGGTTTCTCGGGCATTGGCGGTGCGATTGTGCTGGGAGCGGTCGCCGGCATTGTATGTTTGGTGGCTGTGGTCAATTTCAAGCCGATGCTCAGATATGACGACAGCCTCGATGTGTTCGGTATTCACGGCGTGGGCGGCATTGTCGGCGCTCTGGGTACGGCAATAGTGGCCAGCCCGGCACTTGGCGGTTACCCGCTGGGCGATGCTGCGGCCTATTCGGTCGGCGGCCAGTTTGTTGTGCAACTGATCGGCGTAGCCATTGCGGTGGTCTGGTCGGGTGTTGTGGCGTTGGTTGCCATGCTGGTGGTCAAGGCCATTTTCGGCGGCGCGCGTGTGTCCCAATCCGGCGAGATTGATGGTCTCGATCTCTCCAGCCACGGTGAACGCGCTTATAACTGAAGTGAAGCCCGGCAGCGGTTCGCCGCTGTCGGTTGAGTTCCGCGGCGCCGCTCCTCCCGGGCGTCCGCGATGCACCTGGGTCCGCTCGTGCGGGCCCTTTTCTTTGCCAGGGCAATACGCTAGCGCGGCTTCGGCATGGCTAACGGCCATGGTTAGCCTGCGATTAACCCCCGCGCACTAGAGTGGCGGCAAAGTGGGCCCGGAGCGTTTTTGCCGGGTCGAAGCGAGAGTACCCATGCCCAGTTCACCCGCGCCCGTCCTCGACGAAATCCGCTCCGTGCCGCAACGCGGCTCGCGCACCGGCCGCAGCACGAGCAAGGCCATGCCTGCGCCCCCTCCCGCGCTGTCGATTCGCATTCCGGTGCGGCTCGCAGGTTTTGTGTTGCTGGGCGTGGTTGGTGTTTGCCTTGCAGCGCTGGCCTCCTGGTCGGTGGATGACCCCAGCTTCACCTATGCGACCAGCAAGACACCAGCCAACTGGCTGGGCTTCCCCGGCGCCGTCATCGCCGACACGCTATTCCAGGTCTTTGGCCTCGCAGCGCTGGTGCTGCTGGTGCCACCGGCGCTCTGGGCCTGGGCCTTTGTCCGGCGCTGCATGCCCAGCCGGATGGGGCTGCGTGTGCTTGGCTGGCTGGGTGGCACAGTGCTCTCCGCCGGTGCCCTCGCCTTTATCGCCATGCCGGAGACCTGGCCGCTACCCACGGGCCTCGGTGGTCTCGTGGGCGTTGGCTTTTCGAGCCTTGCAGCGATGATCGCCGGAAGCGAGCCGCAGGCCATCACCACCATTCTCTTTGCGATCATCCTGGCGGCGCCCGCCTTTGCCCTTTTCTGGATGGGCATGGGTCTGGGGACCGCAGTTTCCACGCAGCCACAGAAAGGGGGCGCAGCAAACAGCCGCAAGAGCGTCCCCGAAGAAGAGGACGACGAGCCCGAGACCAACCCCATCCTCGATGTCGCATTGGGCGCCATGGTGCATATGGGGTATTCGCTGCGTACCGCCTTCCGCCGTGCTCGTGCCAGCCATGCCGAAAAGCGTGCCGCGGAAACGGCTCCTTGGCGGGATGAAGAGATGGAGCCCAGCCTAGATCCACGCGCCCCAGTGGTCGAGCGGCGCGAAGCGGCGCTAGAGGCCAGTCCTCGTCGCATCCACGCACCGGTCGAACCGGTGCTGGAGCCCGAAATCATCAGCCCGCGCGTGAACGCCCGGCCAAGCTATGATGAGACCGAACTCGACTATCCCGAGGAGGTGGAGGAGGACGTTCCGTTTGTCCCGGAAGCGGCCCCCGCGCCTGTATCTCACCGCCAGCAGGGGGATTCGCGCTTCCATCCCGCCGACCCCACCAAGCCGCGCGTAGCGGCACCTGCCCCACGTCCGGCCCCCGGTCAGCGCATAGCACGCGAAGCCCAGCCCTCGTTTCTTGATGAGCCCGGCGGGTTCGAGCTGCCGTCCCTCAGCCTTCTGGCAGAGCCGCGGCACAAGGGCCCCTCTGCCGAGCACAGCCCCGAAAAGCTCGAGGAAATGGCGCGCCAGCTGGAAGGCGTACTCGAGGACTTCGGCGTCAAGGGCGACATCATCAATGTACGCCCCGGCCCAGTCGTCACGCTTTTCGAGCTCGAACCAGCTCCGGGTATCAAATCCAGCCGCGTGATATCGCTGGCCGATGATATCGCGCGCTCCATGAGCGCCATCTCTGCCCGCGTGGCCGTGGTGCCGGGGCGCAATGCCATTGGTATCGAGCTGCCCAACCAGACCCGCGAGACCGTGTTCTTCCGGGAGATGCTGGCAAGCTCCGACTTCGAGAAGATGAAGGGCAAGCTCCCCATCTGCCTGGGCAAGACCATTGGCGGTGAGCCGATCATTGCTGACCTCGCCCGCATGCCCCACCTGTTGATCGCCGGCACCACCGGCTCGGGCAAATCGGTGGGCATCAATACGTTCATCCTCTCGCTGCTCTACCAGATGACGCCTGAGCAGTGCCGAATGATCATGATCGATCCCAAGATGCTGGAGTTGTCGATCTATGACGGCATCCCGCACCTGCTGACCCCGGTCGTCACCGACCCCCACAAGGCCGTGGTGGCGCTCAAATGGGCCGTGCGCGAGATGGAAGATCGCTACCGCAAGATGAGCAAGATCGGTGTGCGTAACATCGATGGCTTTAATCAGCGGGTCACCGAGGCCAAGGACCAGGGCAAGACCATCACTCGCACCGTGCAGACCGGCTTTGACCGTGAAACCGGTGAGGCGATCTTCGAGAGCGAGGAGTTCAACCTCGAGCCGTTGCCCTATATTGTCGTTATCGTTGACGAAATGGCCGATCTGATGATGGTCGCCGGCAAGGACATTGAAGGCGCCATCCAGCGCCTCGCGCAGATGGCCCGAGCCGCCGGCATCCACATGGTCACCGCCACGCAGCGCCCGTCGGTAGACGTCATCACCGGTACCATCAAGGCCAACTTCCCCACCCGTATCTCATTCATGGTGACGAGCAAGATCGATTCCCGCACCATCCTGGGCGAGCAGGGCGCCGAGCAGCTGTTGGGCAATGGCGACATGCTTTACATGGCCTCAGGCGGACGGGCCAAGCGTCTCCACGGCGCCTTTGTGTCGGATGCCGAGGTGGAATCGGTTGTGGCGCATCTCAAGAGCCAGGGCACGCCGGATTATCTCGACTCCATCACCGAGGAGAGCGAAGACGGCGAGTTTGGCGGCGAAGCTGCCGGCGGCGGCGACGACTACGCCGGCTCGGGCGACGAGCTCTACGACAAGGCTGTTCACATCGTGCTGAGCGACAAGAAAGCCTCGACCTCCTATGTGCAGCGCCGGCTGGCGATTGGCTACAACAAGGCCGCGACGCTGATCGAAAGAATGGAGCGGGAGGGCGTGATTTCTCCGGCAAATCACGCGGGCAAGCGTGAGATTTTGGTGGGTGCCGACCAGTACTGATTGGCTATCTCGACTCGGTGAAAGGCCCCTCCAGCCTGGAGGGGCCTTTGCGTTTGTCGCCCAGCTGAACGGATCCTGAACGGAACTTTCCCGCTGTTGCCGCAATTGCTGAATAGGTTAGCGTTCAAGAACACCTATCGAGGGAAACCACCTTCATGATTCGCCGCGATGTCCTGCTGCTCGGCCTTTCCGCTGCCCTCGTGGCCAGCATTCCCGCCCTGGCCCTCGACCGAGCGCTGACGCCCGAAGAGCAGCAGCTGATCGCCAATGTCGAGGCGCACAATTCTTCCATCCGGACCATGGTGGGACGGTTCCTCCAGATCGACACCAATGGTGGCCGGACCGAAGGGACCTTCTTTGTTGAGCGGCCCAATAAGATCGCGTTCAAATATGCGCCGCCCAGCCGCGAGGAGATCGTTTCGGTGGGCCGTGGCTTCTATGTGCTGAACCGCCGCGAAGAAACCTATTACGCCTATCCACAGGACAGCATCCCGCTCCGGCAGTTCCTCGGCGATCAGATCAACCTCATGTCCGCCAATGTGGTCGATGTCACCACCTCGGACGGCTATCTGACCGTGACCGTCATCGATGAAACGGTCGCCGGTACGGTGCAGGTATCGCTGATCTTTGACACTGCTACGCTTGACCTTGTGCAGTGGAGCCTGGTTGAGCCCAGCGGCGCCGAGCTCACCTTCTCACTCTACGACGTCGAGAAGAACGTGCAGATCCCGCCAGCATTTTTCTCCATCCCGGCGACATATACTGCCGTCCAGCAATAGACCTCAGACGCCGAATACGAGGAGGGCAATCAGCCCTCCGCCACCCACGAGGATGCGCCACCAGGCAAAGGGCGCAAAGCCGTGGCGCGACACGAAGTCGAGAAGGTACCGCACCACCAGCGCGCCGACTACGAACGCAGCGGCAAAGCCGACCGCGACCTGCAGGGCGATGCTGGTGTCGATAAGGTCGCGGCTCTTGTAGAGATCATAGCCGAAGGCCCCCACCATGATGGGCAGGGCGATAAAGAAGGTGAACTCGGCGGCGGCGCGCTTGCTGGCGCCGAAGAGCATCGCGCCCACGACAGTCGAGCCCGACCGGGATACGCCTGGCACCAGACTGAGCATCTGGAAAAGCCCGATGATCAGCGCTAGATGCCAGGGAAACGCAAAGGCGTCATCATGGACCACACGCTTGGGCATGCGGTCGATAAAGAGCAGGATGATGCCACCGAGGAGAAGGGTGACACAGATGGTCATCGGCGATTCCCAAAGCGCACCCTGGATGAAATCGCGCAGGAGAACACCGGTTATCACCGCCGGCAGGCCGGCCAGGATAACCGAAACGGCAAAGCGCCACGCATAGGGCTTGCCCGCCAAGGCATCCCGGATGAGCATGCCGAGCTTGGCGAAATAAACGGTGACCACGGCCAGGATCGCGCCGAGCTGGATAAGGACGATGAAGGTGTCGGGCTGCCTGAGGCCGAAGAAATGACCAGCCAGGAGCAGGTGCCCCGTTGAGCTGACCGGCAGGAATTCGGTAAGCCCTTCGAGAATTCCCAGGATCAGCGGCACAAAAAGACCTTGATCGGCGTTCATCTGATCCCCTAATTCAGTTGATGGGTGCGGGTCGCCGGCAAGCTCTAGCGTTGTTTGCTGAACGCGCAAAGCCGTCCTATGTGACTGGTGCTCCAAAAAAGAGACGAGCGTCCTGATGCCGAGCCTTCTCCACCATCCTCTCGATCCGTCCTCGCGCATCATCAGGTTGATGTGCGCCGAATATGGCGTGCCGCTCGATGTGGAGGAGATCAAGCCGTGGCTGCGCACGCCCGAGCTTTTGGAGATCAATCCTGCCGGCACGCTGCCAATCATGCTGGACGACAGCGATACCCCTGTTGTCGGGCTGCTGGCCGCCATCCACACGGTGGAAGACCTTTACACGCCGGCCGTGGTCGCGGGTCTCTTTCCGCCCGAGCCCGGTGGTCGGGCCGAGATGTGGCGATTGATCGAATGGGTGATCACCAAGCTCAATGACGAGGTGACCCGCTATCTCCTCGAAGAAAAGATCATCAAGCGCGACCAGAAGGGTGCCACGCCGGACCCGTCGGTGATGCGGGCCGCCAAGGCCAACCTCAACGAGCACATGCTCTATTTCAACTGGCTCTTGGCGCACCGCACATGGTTGGCGGGCGACATGATGACCCTGGCCGACTTTACGCTCGCCGCCCACCTGTCGGTGCTCGACTATATGGGCGACATGGATTGGGGCAAGGCCAACGAAACCCGGGATTGGTATGCCCGCCTCAAGTCCCGGCCGGCTTTCCGCACCCTGCTCAATGACCGCGTCGTCGCCATGCCTCCGCATCGCGGCTATGCGGACCTGGATTTTTGACCAGCACTGAAAAGTTAACTGCCGAGCTGCGCGGGCGCGCGGCGGCGCTGGGCTTTGACAGCTTCGGCATTGCCGCTGCCGATGCCCGGCCGGACCTGCCCGACAAGTTGCGCCAAGCGCTGGATGCCGGCTGGCACGGCGATATGGACTGGATGGCCGAAACAGCCCAGCGGCGGGGCAGCCCCCGGGCGATGTGGCCCGATGCCCGCTCGGTAATCCTGCTTGGCGTCAACTACGGACCCGAAACGGACCCGCTGGCGCTCTTAGGCGAAAAGTCCCATGGGGCGATTTCGGTTTATGCCCGCAACCGTGACTACCATGAGATCATCAAGGGCAAGCTCAAGGAACTGGCGGGCTTGCTGGCGCGCCGTTCCAGTGCCGAGGTCAAGGTGTTCGTCGATACCGCGCCCCTGATGGAAAAGCCCTTGGCCGAAGCGGCGGGGCTGGGATGGCAAGGCAAGCATACGGTGCTGGTATCACGCGAGTTCGGCTCCTGGCTGTTCCTGGGGGCCATTCTCACATCGGCCGAGCTGCCCGTGGACAAGCCGCACAAGGTCAGTTGCGGGTCATGCACCAAATGCCTCGACATCTGCCCGACGGCGGCTTTTCCCGCGCCTTATCAACTGGATAGCCGGCGGTGCCTGGCTTACCTGACGGTCGAGCACAAGGGGCCGATCCCCAAGGAGTTCCGGGGGCCGATGGGTAATCGCATCTATGGTTGCGATGATTGTCTGGCGGTCTGCCCCTGGAACAAGTTCGCTTCGGCCAGCCGTGAGCTTAAGCTGCGGGGGCGTCCCGAACTTGAACGGCTGACTTTGGCCGAGCTGGTGCAGCTGGATGACGTAGGATTCCGCGAGCTTTTTGCGGGCTCACCGGTCAAGCGCATCGGGCTCGGGCGTTTTTTGCGGAACGTATTGATTGCTATAGGGAATTCCCAAAATCACGCGCTTGTGCCGCTGGTCGAACAGCGGCTCCGTGATGAGAGTGCGTTGGTTCGGGGTGCTGCCGTCTGGGCCCTGCGGCGGCTGGCGCCCGAGCGTGCTGCCCAGCTGCGACTTGCGTTTTCGGCGGTGGAAAGCGATGAGGCGGTGCAGGCGGAGTGGACCGAGGAACTGGCATGAACGTCTTCATCTTTGGCTATGGTTTTTCGTCGGCCTGGGCAGCACACTTCCTCGCTAAGGAATCACGGACTGTTAGCATTTCGGGCAGCGTTCGTACCGCAGCAAAGGCACAAACGTTAACCGCAAGCGGTGTTGAAGGGCATGTGTTTGACGGGACGGGCCCTGGGGAGACGCTGGGCGGGCCGCTTCGGCGAGCAACTCATGTGGTCTTGTCGATCCCACCCGGAGCGGAGGGTGACCCGGCGCTCCTCTATCACCGCGCCGATCTCGACGCCGCCGAGCGGCTGGAGTGGCTCTGTTATTATAGCACAGTCGGCGTCTATGGGGATTTCGGCGGCGCCTGGATCGATGAAACCGCGCCGCTCGTGCCGCGCAACCAGCGGTCCGATCGTCGCGTGGCGGCGGAGCAGGCGTGGCGGGATTATGCGGGGAAACGTGGCGTGCCGCTGACGATCCTGCGGCTGGCGGGTATCTACGGGCCGGGGCGGTCCACCTTCGACAAACTGCGCGACGGCACGGCGCGGCGGGTGGTCAAGCCTGGCCAGGTGTTCAACCGCATCCATGCCGAGGATATCGGCCGTATCACAGGGCTGGCGGCAGCGCAGCGGCTGGCTGGCACGTTCAACCTCGCCGATGACGAACCAGCGCCGCCGCAGGATCTGGTGACCTATGCAGCTGGGCTCATGGGGGTCGCGGCGCCGCCGGAGATCCCCTACGAGGAAGCAGCGTTCTCGCCCATGCAAAAGAGCTTCTACGCCGACAACAAGCGCGTTTCCAACGCTGCCATCAAGCAGGCCCTCGGGATCGAACTGCTCTACCCGAATTACCGCCTGGGGCTCGGGGCCATCCACGAGGCAGAAGCCAAATGAGCGTCCAACCTGCCAAGTCGGCGCCCGAACCTATCGTCCTCCAAGGCCGCTATGTCCGCCTCGAGCCGCTGCAACAGCGCCATGCCGCCGATCTCCTCGCTGCATCGGTAGGCGAGGGTGTGCCGGAGCGCTATCGCTGGCTCTTTGAACCGGCGCCGACCACGCTGGCGGAAGCAGAGAGCTTCATCGAGCGCATGAATGCTGGCGCGGATCGTTTCGTGGCGGTTGTCGACCAGCAGAGCAGCCGCGCCTTGGGGCGGCAAGGCTGGATGCGCATCTTCCCCGAGCATGGCTCGATCGAGATAGGCGGCGTTTACTGGGGGCCACAACTTGCGCGGACGCCGCTCGCCACCGAAGCGCTGTTTCTCTTCGCCCGGCATGCCTTCGATGATCTGGGCTATCGGCGCTTTGAGTGGAAGTGCAACAACCGAAACGAACCGTCCAAGGCAGCTGCCCTGCGCTTCGGCTTTCAGTTCGAAGGCGTGTTCCGGCAGGACCGCATCGTCAAGGGCGAGAGCCGCGACACCGCATGGTATTCCGTCATCGACAGCGAATGGCCCGCAATCCGCGCCGAATTCGAGCGCTGGCTGGATCCCGCCAACTTCGATGCTGATGGGGTGCAAAAGACCAAGCTGCGGACCCGGTGATACGGAGAACCCCCGCCTGCGCGGGGATGACCCGGAGCCCCTACCGCGGGTTCTCCACCAGCCCCAGTACCGCATCGCGGAGCCGTTCGAGGTCTTCGGGGCGGCTGAGGCGGTGGTCGCCGTCGGGGATGAGGGTCAGCGTCACCGGATCATGGAGAAGGTGGGTGACGAGCTTGATCGCATGAGCTTGTGGCACGTCGGGGTCCTGCCCGCCCTGGAGGACGACCACGGGACAGCCCGTTTCGATGACAGTGCCCAACAGCAGGTGCTGCTTGCCGTCTTCGAGCAAAGCCTGGGTGTAGCGATAGGGGTCATCCGAATACTGGCTGGGCCGGTCGACATAGCCCTGGGTCTCGAGCGCGTTCGTCTCCTCGGCGCTGAGTTTTTGCTCGATGAGCTCGTGGGTCATGTCGACGGCCGGGGCGATAAGCACCATGCCCTGCACCCTTGTGTCGCCACGGCGTAGCATAGCCCGCACCAGGAGGAGGGCAATCCAGCCGCCCATCGAAGAGCCCACGATGATCTGTGGTCCCGTGGTGGTGGCAAAGACCGCCTCGGCTTCCTCCAGCCAGCGGCTGATGGTGCCGTCGGTGAAATCCCCACCGGAAACACCGTGGCCGGAATAATCAAAGCGCGTCACCGCAAGAGCGTGCTCGGCGCCCAGGGCATCAAGAGCCATGGCCTTGCTGCCCATTATGTCGGATCGAAAGCCGCCCAGCCAGAAAATGCCGGGAGCGCCGCCGTCCCGCTGCTCGACGGCGATCTCGCGGACGGCCTGGGCGGTACCGACGGGGAGGCGAAACTGGCGGATGGCGGACATGGATGGAAGCTTTCGGGAACGGCAGCGGAAGGAATTCGTTGAGCATGCGAGCAGATCGCGGTGAACGGGGCCTTGCCAGAGCGCAACGGCCCCAGATTCTCGGGGTTTGCCAGTTGACTTATGACCCGGCTAACACGATTTTAGCGACGATTTCACCCCACTGGCTTCAATAGCATAAGGAACGCTTGCCATTCGCCGTCCCATGAGACCCGTTGCGCCCCAGAAAGATGGGCCGCTCTCAAACGAGGATATTCAAAGCCCCGACGTTCAGCTGATCGATGCCGAAGGCGAGAACCGCGGCATAGTGCGCACACGCGAGGCGCTGACCGAGGCGCAGGAGCAGGGGCTTGACCTTGTCCTGATCTCGCCCAACGCCAGTCCGCCTGTCGCCAAGATGCTCGATCTGGGACGCTTCAAGTATGCCGCGCAGAAGAAAGCTGCCGAGGCTCGCAAGAAGCAGAAGGTCATCGAGGTCAAGGAAGTCCAGATGCGTCCCAATATCGATACGCATGACTACGAGACCAAGATGAAGGCGGTGCACCGCTTCCTCGAAGACGGCGACCGGGTCAAGGTGACCCTGCGCTTCCGCGGCCGCGAAATGGCCCACCAGGAACTGGGCATGCAATTGCTGCTCAAGGTACGCGAGCAGACCGAAACCGTGGCCAAGGTCGAAAGCCAGCCGCGCTCGGAAGGCCGCCAGATGGTGATGGTGCTGGCACCCAAATAAGGGCCGGTGACTTTGAGTCTGAAGAAGCGGGCCATGTGCCCGCTTTTTTTTGGGTGGTTGGGGGTGGAGGTGCACTGGAATCGAACTCGAAACAACCTCCGGTCATTCCCACGGAGGCGGGACCGCCTGTTTGCTGTCGTCTGACCAAACATGCGTGATCCTTCAAGCGCCTTGAAAGAGAGGCCCCCGCTTTCGCGGGGATGACGCCCGAGGAGGCCTAGCTCAGCGCTGTATCCACCTCTGCGGCGTGGGGGATGGCGGGTTGGGCGCCGGGATTGAGGCAGGCGAGGCTTCCGGCAATGGCGGCGCGGCGCATGGCGGCTTCAAGATCGAGGCCGGCATCGAGACCGGCGGCGAGATAGCCGCAAAAGGTGTCACCGGCCCCCACCGTATCGACGGGGGTAACATGGAGGGCTGGCACGGCGAAGCTGCGTTCCGGCGTGGCGGCCCGCGCGCCGTCCGGACCCAGGGTCACGATCACGGTCTGATTGTGCGTCTTGGCCCAATCGCTCATGGCCGCGTCGAGCTCGGCCTCGGGTCGGCCGCTCAGGAGCGCGAACTCGGTTTCATTGGCGATGAGAATGGCGGCCTTGGGCGCTATGGCCGGTGTCGTATCCAGGAAGGGTGCGGTGTTGAGGATGGCAGTGGCGCCTCTGGCGTTGGCAATGTCCAACGCCCGCTCCGTCGCCGCCTGGGGGATCTCCTGCTGGAGGAGGAGCACCGAGCCCTGGCCCAGCTCGCCGAGGGCTCTTTCGGCGTCTTCGGGGGTTATGGTGCCGTTGGCGCCAGGCAGCACGGCGATGACATTCTCGCCATGGGTGTCGACGAAGATCATGGCGATGCCGGTGGCGCCTTCAGCGACTTTGAGGGCGGAAAGATCGACACCTTCCTTTGTGAGCAGCGCGAGCGCCGCATCGGCAAAGGCGTCGGCTCCGACGGCGGACACGTGCCGCACCTCGGCGCCGGCCCGGCGAGCGGCGAGCGCCTGATTAGCGCCCTTGCCACCGGCAGCCATGGAGAAGGTGCCGCCCGCGACGGTTTCGCCGGGCTTGGGCAAGCGCGAGACGGTGCCGACCTGATCGAGATTGGTGGAGCCGAAGACGGTGATCATGATCTGGCCTTTTGTGGGTAGATGGTTTCGCCGCGGGCGAGCATGTCGACAAAGGTCGCGATCTTTTTGCTGCGACCCGCAGCGGTCTTGAGGTTGCCCAGCCGAAACGCCAGGGCGAACTTGTTGGTCTTGTTGAGGGTGTCGAACGTAGCCTGAGCCGCCGGATTGGCCGCAATGGCCGCAAGCAGATCCTGGGGCACCTCCATCTTGCTGCCGGCAGCATAGGCCGCCGCCCAACGCCCGTCGGCTTTGGCCGCCTCGACCTGCCGCAGGCCATGCTCGGTCATGCGGCCGGCGGCAATCAGGCGCTCGACATTGTCGCGGTTGACCTGGCTCCAGATGCTCTTGGGCTGGCGCGGTGTGTAGCGCTGGACAAACGAGACCTCGTCCCAGCTCTTGCGGATGGCGTCGATCCAGCCCCAGCACAGAGCAACATCAATGGCCTCAACCGGCGTGATGGTCGGCTGGCCGCTGGCTTTCTTGAAGATGCGGATCCAGACCTCGCTGGCCCGGTCATGATTGTCGCGAAGCCAGGTTTCGAAGGCGGCGGAAGTGGCAAATTCGCAAAGGTGTTCGGGGTTGACCGTGACCGGCGCCATGTCAGCCTGCGGCAGGCTGCAGCTTGGTCAACACGCGCTCCAGCGCCGGGTCGAGCAGCTCAGCCCCGGGCAGGGTGATGCCGAAGGTCGTACTCAACACCTCGCGCATCTCTTTGAGCGTTGTGAGTTCGCGCGTTTCGGGAGGCTCGCCAACGGTGTAGATGGTGAAGCGGTTGTCTTTCAGCGCCAGTCGCTTGCCGGGCGGTGACAGCGCCACCCGCAATTCGCTCGTGAACGGCGATGTTGGATCGCTGGAGAGCCAGGTATTGGACGGCCCGTAGTGTTCGAGCGTCTTTTCGGCCATGTCGAAGGTGTAAAGAACCCGCCAATCCTCGGCCACCTTGGCTTCGAGGCGCCAGATCGGGTCACCCCCCAGGAGGCGGAAGGTCTCGTGCGGGGTCTCCTGCTCGACCTCGGCGCGCAGCTTGAGCGGCGCCGTCAGCGACAAGCCGCCAAAGCCGACATCGGCGATATAGGTGGTGCCACCAATCTCGACGGCCAGCAGCATGTGATGCGGCGCCACGTCGGTGGCCTCGGGATTGGACCAGAGCACCTTGGCCGCCAGGCCTTTGACGGTGTAGTCGAGTTCCCGGAGCATCGCCATCAAGAGCAAATTGTGCTCGTAGCAATAGCCCCCGCGGCGCTCGCTGAGCAGTTTTCTTTCAATGGCCAGATAGTCGAGACTGATGGGACGACCCAGCAGCGAATCAAGGTTCTCAAAGGGGATGGCCGCGGGGTGAAGGGCGTGCAGCGCCTCCAAGGTGGCGGCAGTCGGAGCAATGGATCCGGAGAATCCGATTCGCTCGAAATAGGCTTTGAGATTGACCTTTTGGCTCATCGGCCACCCTTCAGGCTGTTGCGCGCAGACGCCCAATATGGGCGATTGTGAAAGCTGTTGTCACCTTCGCCGCACGGCTTTTCTCGCAGGCCGCTGTTTGCCATGAGGATGCGCGGGTCGCCGCGGCTTATCCGGCCGTCTTGCGTACGCGGATCACCACATCGACATGGCTGACCTTCATGCCGGAGGGCGCCTCGGGCAGGCTTGCGAATTCCACCGAGGAGGCGGGGATGTCGATCATCCGCTGCTCGTCCTCGACATAGAAATGGTGGTGGTCCGAGGTGTCGGTGTCGAAATAGGAGCGTGAGGCATCGACCGCAACCTCGCGCAAAAGCCCCGCCTCGTGGAACTGATGCAGCGTGTTGTAGATTGTCGCGAGCGAGACATCGACCTGCGCGGCGCTGGCTTCGGCGTGCAATTGCTCGGCGCTGACATGGCGGTGCGGACCACCGAACAACAGTTCGGCGAGGGCAACGCGCTGCCGTGTTGGCCGGAGGCCGGCCATGCGCAACACTGCGGTAAGGCAAGGCGTATGGGAGGGGTGCCGGGCGATATTGATCTGGTCGGTCATTGGGTCCTTGAGCAGACGAAGGGCCGGAAGATGCTGGCATCCTTATAACTATTGCCGGTTTTGGGCACAAGCGCAGTGCCGTCGCAGGGCTTGGCGCCACCTGCGCTCTGCTTGACCCCCCCGATGCGCCCCTATACGAGACGGATTTCAGGGTTAATAGAGGGTGTGGGTATGGCCGAACGGCAACAGGCGTTTAATTACAAAGAGCTTCTGGCCCATAGCCGCGGCGAACTGCCCGGGCAGATGGATGCCCGCCTGCCGGCACCGCCCATGCTGATGTTCGATCGCATCACCCATATCGATGACAATGGCGGCAGCTTCGGCAAGGGCCAGGTGCGTGCCGAGCTCGACGTCAATCCCGACCTCTGGTTCTTCCAGTGCCACTTTGTCGATGACCCGGTGATGCCGGGCTGCCTGGGCCTCGATGCGCTCTGGCAGATGACCGGTTTCTTTCTCGGCTGGGGCGGCTCGCCCGGCAAAGGGCGCGCGCTGGGCGGGGAAATCAAGTTTACCGGCCAGGTCACTAACGATGTTGTGATGGTCGAATATGGCATTGATATCAAGCGCGTGATGCGCTCGCGCCTCGCACTCGGTATCGCTGACGGCTGGGTGAAAGCCGACGGCAAGGTGATCTATGAGGCATCCGACCTGCGCGTTGGCCTCTTCACCGATAGCCAGCTGCGGGATCAGAAAAACGTCTAACGGGTTATCTCCCCCGTAGTTACAACCAGAAAGCGCCCGCGAAAGGGGCGCTCACCAGACGGAGCGAGGTTAGATGAGGCGAGTCGTCGTTACGGGCATGGGGATCATTTCCTCGATCGGCAATACGCTGGACGAGGTAACCGGGAGCCTCAGGACGGCCAAGCCCGGCATCGTCTTTGCGGAGGATTACGCCGATCTTGGCTTCCGCAGCCAGGTCAAAGGCGATCCGCGCCTCGATCCGTTTGAAGTGCTTGATCGCCGTATTACCCGTTTCATGGGCAAGGGTGCCGCCTGGAACTACCTCGCCATGCAGCAGGCTATCGCCGATGCGGGGCTCGAGGAGAGCGACATTTCCAACCCGATGACGGGCATCGTCATGGGTTCGGGCGGCGCTTCCACCCGCACCATCGTCGAGGCCGCCGACGTGACGCGCAAGAATACCAGCCCCAAGCGCATCGGGCCGCTGGCCGTGCCCAAGGCCATGGGGTCGACCGCATCGGCAACGCTCGCCACCTCCTACGGCATCAAGGGCATCAACTATACGATCACCGCCGCCTGCGCGACTTCCAAGCATTGCATCGGTAATGCCATGGAGCAGATCATGCTGGGCAAGCAGGACATCGTGTTTGCCGGCGGACACGAAGATCTCGATTGGACGCTGTCGAACCTGTTCGATGCCATGGGCGCCATGAGCTCGAACTTCAACGACACGCCCGAAAAGGCCTCACGCTGCTACGACGCGGCGCGGGACGGGTTCATCATTTCCGGCGGTGCCGGCGTGCTGGTGCTGGAGGAGCTGGAGCACGCCAAGGCCCGCGGCGCGAAGATCTGGGCCGAACTGGTGGGCTATGGCGCGACCTCAGACGGCGTCGACATGGTCGCTCCCTCCGGGGAGGGTGCGGAGCGCTGCATGCGCATGGCGTTGCAGAACGTCAAGGCGCCGGTGGATTACATCAACCCGCATGCCACCTCGACCCCAGTGGGCGACCTAAAGGAAATCGAGGCGCTGCGCGCCGTCTTCGGCAATGAGGACAAATGCCCACCCATCTCGGCGACCAAATCACTGACGGGCCATTCGCAGGGCGCGACGGGCGTGCATGAATCGATCTACTCGATCCTGATGATGAAGCACCGCTTCATCGCCGAAAGCGCCAATATCGACACGATCGACCCTGCTTTCGAGGACATGCCGATTCTGCGCGAGCGGCGCGACAATGTGGACCTGGGGGTTGTGCTCTCCAACAGCTTCGGCTTTGGCGGCACCAATGCGGCCCTGGTCTTCAAGCATCCCGACGCCTAAAGCCTAGAGCGTGAACTCACTGAAGCGGGCGTCCTTGCCATCATAGACAAGGACGCGCCCGATCAGCGGCTCGCCGATGCCGGTGATGAGCTTGATCGCTTCCATGGCCATGAGTGTGCCAATGACCCCGGTGAGTGGGCCCAGTATCCCTGTCGCCTCGCAACTGGGAAGCTCGGCATCGCTAGCGGCGGCGGGGTAGAGATCGGCAAAGCGCGGTCCGCCGGTTGCGAAAACCGTCACCTGTCCATCAAACATCGAAACGGCGCCCGAGACCAGCGGCAGGCCGAGGACTTCGGCGGACGTGGCGACCACGCGGCGCGTCTCAAGATTGTCGGTGCCGTCCAGCACCAGATCATAGGCCGAAAGAATGGCTTGAGCATTGGCGGGGGCTAGCCGCTCGGCATGCTGGTTTACCCGCACATGCGGATTGAGCTCCCCGACGAAGCGGGCGGCGCTGGCTGCTTTGGTTTCGCCATCATCCTCGGTGCGGTGAATCACCTGCCGCTGCAGGTTGGAGAGGGAAACACTGTCGTGGTCGACAACGCCGAGCGTCCCCACGCCGGCGCCAGCGAGATAGGCGATGACGGGACTGCCAAGGCCCCCGGCCCCCACCACCAGCACGCGCGCGCGCTTGAGGGCCTGTTGCCCGGCGCCGCCCATGCCCTTGAGCACGAGGTGGCGGGCATAGCGGCGGGTCTCGTCGGGAGAAAGCGCCTCAGAACTCAAACGGCACCGCCAGGAAGCGCCGGTCCGGTCCTTCAAAGCCGAGCGGATAGACCGAGATCAGGGCTACGCCCTGCTCCTGATCCATGAACGGCATGACCGCTCCGAAGATGCGGTATTCCGTGGGACAGCCGCGGGACGCCGGAATGGTGTCGTCGCGATGGAGCAGCTCCGCCTCGCCACCGTCCCGGGAGATAGTGAGCTGATAGGCAAGGGGCGCTTCATCCATATAGTCGGTGCACGCCGAAACGCCTTGTGCCGGAAAATTCTCGAGCTGCAGCTCATAGTCTCCGCGAGTCTCTCCGGGGAAATAGCCCGGAGCACCGAAGCGAAGGCTCTGGGCGTCCTCGACGATCTCGCCGTCTCCGATGATGGCGACCAGTTCCACCGGAACATCGATGCCAAGCTCGGCGAGGTCCTGCTCTGCCGCTTCTTGCGCCTCGGATCGGGCCGTGGCGACGCCCGCGGTCTCATTGTCCGTGCGGGCACTATAGGGCGTTCCAAGCGCCCAGGCGTCTTGTTGGAGGTCGATGATGTAGACGTTGGAATAGGGAAAACCCGAGCCGTCCTGAACGCCGAACTCCTCGAAAGCGAAGTAGCGGCTATCGGGGGAAAAGCCGATAAAGTCGATCAGCGCCCGGTCACCGGCAAGCGCGGGCGCCGCGAGCAAGAGCGCAATGGCGCTAAGCCAGGCTGCGGCCGCCCGTCGACCCGAACCCGCCCGTCCCACGTTCTGTTTCATCGAGCCTGGCCTCCACCCTGAAAACTGCAGAAGTGACCGGCGCCACCACCATCTGGGCGATCCGGTCGCCGCGACGGACAGTAAACGCCTCCTGACCCAGATTGATCAACAGGACTTTGACCTCGCCGCGGTAATCGGCGTCGATGGTGCCGGGGGAATTGAGCACCGTGACCCCGTGCCGGGCTGCAAGACCCGAGCGGGGGCGTACCTGCGCCTCGTAGCCTTCCGGCAGCGCCATGGCAAAGCCACAGGGGATGAGCTGCCGCGAGCCCGGCTGCATGACAGTTTCGCCCCCAGCGGGAAGGGCAGCCACGAGGTCGAGCCCCGCGGCTCCGGCGCTCTGCTGGCGGGGCGGCTCGAGACCCCTTCCATGCGGCAGCCATTGCAGAGCGATCGAAACTGATGCGCTCATGGGGCTCGCACCAGGGAGTAGAGTACGTCGATCACTACTACCAAGTGAGCACCCGCCAGAAAATGGTGATGACTGTGAGGATTGATACACCCACCAGCGCCAGGAGCCCCCATTGCATGAGGTCGTCGCGCAGATGGCGGTCTTCGCGCCATTCGTCGATCGCGCGTTCGGCCTTGTCGAGAATGACGGGGACGCGCTGGGCACTTTCGGTGAAGAGGCTCAGGCTCTCCTTGATATCCTCGATCCGTCCCAGTGGGCCAGCCTCCTTGCGCAGCCAATCGCCGACTACGGGCTCGGCCACGGTCCAGATGTCGAGGTCCGGATCAAGCGAGCGGGCGACGCCCTCCACCAGCACCATAGATTTCTGCAGCAGGACCAGTTCGGGTCGGGTCTGCATGGAGAAGATCTCGGTGATGGCAAAAAGCTGCCCAAGCACGCGCGCCATGGAGATATCGGCAGCGGTGCGGCCATGGAGGGGTTCGCCGATCGAGCGGATGGCGAGCGCGAAATCCTCGACCGACTGGTTCTTGGGAACATAGCCGATGTCGAAATGGCGCTGCGCGACCAAGAGGTAGTTTCGGGTGATGAAGCCGTAAAGGATATCGGCGAGGAAGCGGCGTTCCCGGCGATTGATGCGCCCCATGATGCCGAAGTCGACGGCGATCACATCGCCCGTATTAGGGTCGGCAAAGAGATTGCCCGGATGCATGTCGGCGTGAAAGAAGCCGTCGCGGATGGCGTGCTTGAGAAAGCTCTGCAGCACAATGGCGGCGAGCTTGCGCCGGTCGACCCCCGCCGCATCGAGCGCCGCGCGGTCGCGGATGGGGATGCCGGCGACCCAGGTGGTAGTGAGCACATTCTGCGCCACATGATCCCAGGACACGGTGGGGATGACGAAGCCCTGGTCGTGCTTGATGTTCTCCGCCATTTCCGAGATGGCGGCGGCTTCAAGCCGCAGGTCGAGTTCGAGCCGGGCGGACCGGTCCAGAGTTTCGACCACTTCGATCGGGCGTAGACGCTTGGTTGAGTGCACAAAGCGGTCAGCGAGGCGCGCACCCGCATAGAAGCTCTCGATATCGGCCATGAACCGGTGGGTGACGCCCGGCCGGAGGATCTTGACCGCCACCTGGCGCGGCAAGCCATTGGCCGACACCAATCGCGCCCGATGCACTTGGGCGACGGAAGCGGCGGCGATGGGCGGCGACATCTCGGTCAATTCGGCCGCCTTGGGGCCGAGCGCATCGACCAGCATGGTGGGCACAAGGGCGGGATCGAACGGATCCATCCGGTCCTGCAGCCCCTGGAGGTCGGCCGCGACATCCGGCCCGACCACGTCCGGACGGGTGGCGAGGGTCTGGCCGAACTTCACATAGGTTGGCCCCAGGCGGTTGAGCGCCTTGTTGAGCCGCTCGACGTGCCCGGTGCGCCGGACGCTGGGATGTTCGATCAGCCGGCCCAGCCGGACCGCCCAGCGTAGCGGCATCGGCAGGTCCCGCGCGGAGACGATCGACAGCGCTCCTTCGCGCGCCAGCACCCAGCCCGCGCGGGCAAGCCGGTAATAGGCCGATATCAGCATGTATTAGAGCTTCCAGCCGGAGAACAGCGCCGCGATGTTGCCCGAATAGGGAGTGTGCTTCACCCGCTTGAACCCGGCCTGGCTCAGCATCGAAGAGAAGAGCGGTGGGCTGGGAAACTTGCGGATCGATTCCACCAGATATTGGTAAGGCTGGCTGTCCCCGGTGACGACGCGACCCATGGGCGGGATCAGCCGGTCCGAAAATGCCTTGTAGGCCGTATCGAGGCCCGGCACATCCACTTGGCTGAACTCGAGCACGAGGATGCGCCCGCCGCGCTTCAGGACGCGATGGGCTTCGTCCAGGGCCTTCTGGATACGCGGCACGTTGCGAATGCCAAAGGCAATCGTATAGGCATCAAAGCTCTTGTCTTCGAAGGGCAGTTCCTCTGCATTGGCTTCGACAAAGCTCGCCTGCGCTGGGAAACGCCACTTCTTGGCGCGCTCGGCGCCCACCCGCAGCATGTCCGAATTGATGTCGGAGACGATCACCTCGGCATAGCCCACCGAAGCGTTGATAATGCGCTCGGCGATGTCGCCGGTGCCGCCCGCCATGTCGAGCACGCGATAGGGTCGCGAGCCGGTTTTGGGCGGCGACAGTTCGGTGACCATGGCGTCCTTCCAGAGGCGGTGAACGCCACCGCTCATCAGGTCGTTCATCAGGTCGTAGCGGTCGGCGACGTTGTGGAACACGGCGTTGACCATGCCCTGCTTGTCGTCCAGAGCCACGGTCTGCTCGCCGAAATGTGTGGTCTCGTGCGTGTCGGTCATGGCAATGCTCGGCTGTTGTTCATGTCGGGCGCACCATAGCCAAGCCATCCCGCCATTGCCACAACGCAAAGCAGCGCAGCGCGAAGAGGTTACCCGATGCCAGAATTGCCCGAGGTCGAAACTGTCCGTCGCGGGCTCGCGCCTTGGCTCGAAGGGGCCCGCATCGAGGCAGTGACGGTCAACCGGCCCGATCTGCGCTTCCCCTTTCCCGCCGGGCTTAAGGAGGCATTGGAAGGGCAGACCATCCTCTCGGTGGGCCGGCGCGCCAAATATCTGCTGATTGCGCTCTCCAACGGCAAGACGGTGCTCAGCCATCTGGGCATGACCGGCTCCTGGCGGTTCGCCGAGCATGGCATAGACAAGCCGCCGCGCTACTACGAAGTCGAACCCGTGCCCAAGCACGACCATCTGTTCTGGACGATTTCCCACCCCCAGCATGGGCGCTCGCACCTGATCTATGCCGATCCGCGCCGCTTCGGCTTTATCGACCTTTATTACGATGTTTCCGAGAGCCCCTATCTCAAGGGGCTGGGGCCCGAACCCTTGGGCAATGACTTCAACGCTGCGGCCATGGCAGCCTCCTTTGCCGGCAAGAAGGCCCCCATTAAGGCGGCCCTCCTGGACCAGCGTGTCGTTGCGGGGCTGGGCAATATCTATGTCGCCGAGGCGCTGCATCGGGCCCATATTCTGCCCACCGTTCTGGCCGGGCGCTTGGTGACGCCCAAGGGCAAGCCCAAGCCGGTGCTCGAGGATCTCGCGCAGGCCGTGCGGCAGGTGCTGATCGAGGCGATCGAGGTGGGCGGCTCGACCCTTCGGGATTTCCGCAATGCCGAGGGCGGTTCGGGCTACTTCCAGCACCGCTTCGCCGTTTATGATCGGGAAGGGGAGCCATGCCCCACCCCCCTCTGCACCGGCGCGATTGAACGTATTGTGCAGTCGGGCCGCTCGACCTTCTTCTGCCCTGCCTGCCAGAAAAAATTCTGACCTGGGTGGGTGTTAGCTCTCCCTTAGCACTCCCTGCCTACTCTTTAGACCGGGAATGCAGGAGGGCGCTAACATGAAAGCGGCTGCCTATGTGGTGGGACCCAGGGACGGGTCGGGCGCCGCGCTGATGACATTGGCACACAGCCTGGGCTTCGAGGTCGTGCTGCCCTATGCCGGTGTGGCCGCGGCGGAGCGGCAGGCGCTCGAAACACCGATCTGCTTTTTTCTCTTTGCCGCCTGCCTCAGGTGACCGCCCTGCAGGGCACTGCCGAAGCGATCCGCTTCTGCCCCAGCCGGCGGGTCCGCTTCTCGCCCATGATCTATCTGGCCGAAGCTCCTTCCATCGAGGCAATCACCTGCTGCATCAATATGGGCTTTGATGACGTGGTGAGCCTCCCCAGCACGCGCCCACGCCTGTTGCAGCGCCTCTATCGCCAAGTGGGCGAGCCCACCACTTTCTATGAGACCGCCGGCTACTTCGGTCCTGACCGGCGCCACCGCATCACGGCGCCCCGCCGTCCCGGTGAGGCGCGGCTCGGCGGTCAGTTCCGCCGGCTCGAAATCGTTCGTAATCTGCTCAGTGGCGTCACCGTGCTGCAGGACGGCAACTATTTGCAGGATGCCGCCGGCGTCCAGTGAGAACGTTGCAAATCGTGAGCGGTGCGCTATTTCCCCGTTCCACGAATTGGCATAGCGTGCCGGCCGTTCTTCCCGACGAGTGTTTCAGCCATGAGATTCGGCTTGGATCTGCCGCCCCAGTTCAGGGTCTATGCGGCGTTCTTTCTCTATTCCTTCTGCATGGGCAATCTGTTCCCGCGTCTGCCCGCGATTCAGGAGGCCATGGGTGTTGCCGAAGGGGCGCTAGGCCTGGCGCTGATCGGCTCGGCAGTGGGAACGCTGATCTCATTGACCTTTGCCGGTCCGCTGGTGGATCGGATCGGGCATCGCCGCACCCTGCTCACGGCCATCCCGCTCCTGTCGGTGACCTATGCCATAGCCGTCACGGCACAGGGGCCGGTGGCCTTCTTCCTGCTGCTTGTGCCGGTCGGGCTGATTATCGGGGCGCTTGAGATCATCATCAATCTCGAGGCGGATCGCACCGAGCACGCGCTGGGGCGGCGCATCATGAACCGTGCGCATGCGTTCTGGAGCTTCGGCTTTTTCTCGGCGGGCCTGTTCGGCGCCGTGGTGGCGCAACTGGGCGTCTCGCCCCAACTGCATCTTTTTTCGGTGGTGCCGCTGGTCACAATCGGTAGTTTCGTGATTCTGGGCAAGTTCCAGCCAGCCGAGCATCGCACGGGCGGCAGTGTCGATCCCGGTCCGCGCTTTGCCCGGCCCAGCGGTCCGATCATGGTGCTGGTCGCCGTGACGCTCTCGGCCATGATCCTTGAAGGGGCCGGCGGCGACTGGTCGGCAATCTATATGCGCGACGTGTTCGCGGTGGAGCCGTTCCTCGCCGGTCTGGCCGTGGCGCTGGGCGCCGGTGCGCAGGCCGTCACCCGTTTCTTCGCCGATAGCTTCGTCGAACGCTTCAGCCCGGTCCTCGTCGCCCGGACCCTCCTTTCGGTGCTGGGGCTGGGCGCCCTGGTCGTCTTCTTCTCGCAGATGCCATGGCTGTCGCTGCTCGGCTTTGCGCTAATGGGCGTGGGCACCAGTGCCATCTTCCCGCTGGCCATGTCGGCCGCTGCCCAACGCACCGACCGCCCCGCAGCCGTCAACGTGGCGGCGCTGGCGCAGATCTCCTTTGTCGCCTTCCTCGTCGGGCCGCCGCTCCTGGGCTTCATCGCCGAGCATTTCGGCATCCGCTGGGCCTTCGGCGTGGGTATTCCGCTGGTGGCGCTGAGCCTGGTGACTGCCGGCGCCCTGGGCTCGCGCCCGATCAAGGATGCGGTGCCGGCATGAAAGTCGCGCCGCAACATCGTCTCTATGCGTGCTTCTTTTTCTTTGCGCTGATCACCGGCGCCTTCATGTCGCGCCTGCCCGACACCCAGGAAGTCCTGGGTGTCAGCGAAGGCCAGTTGGGCCTCACCATGCTGGGTATGTCCATCGGCTCGCTGATTTCACTCACCTTCGCCTCGCCCCTGATCGAGCGGTTCGGTGCGCGCACTACTGCCTTCCTCGGTGTTCTAGGCCCCGCCCTCATGCTTGCCCTGGTGCCGGTCTTTGGCACCGCGCCGGCCATGTTCGGGCTGCTCTTTGTGGCGGGCCTCATGTCGGGCGCGCTCGAGATCAACCTCAACGTCCAGATCGACCGGCTCGAGATGCAGCAGGGTAAGCGTTTCATGAACCGCGCCCATGGCTTCTGGAGCGTGGGCTTTTTCGTAACGGCGCTGGCAGGCGCCATGGTCCGCCAATCCGGTCTGACGGCAACCATGCACATGGCGCTGGTTGCCCTTGTGGTGTTCGTGGTCGGCGGCTGGTTGATCTCTGGCATAAAGGATGCCCCGGCACCTGCTCGCAGCCCCGATGTTGCGCAACACCGCATCGCCTTTCCCACGCTAGGCCTCCTGCCGCTTTGCGTGATCGGCTTTGCTGCCTTTCTCGTCGAAGGCGCGGGGATCGACTGGTCAGCCATCTATATGCGCGACGTTTTCGCGGTAGAACCTTTTGTCGGCGGATTGGGGCTGACGCTCTTTGCCTTCTTTATGGCCGTGATGCGCCTGTCGGCTGATCCCATCGTCACCCGCTATGGGCCGCGCGCGGTCGCAGTGGTGCTGCTGTCGATCGCCAGTTTCGGTGCTCTTCTTGTTGGCCTTGCGCCTCTGCCCTGGCTGGCCCTTCTAGGCTTTGCGCTGATGGGCGCGGGATGCTCGGCGGTTTACCCCATCGCAGTATCGGCGGCCGCGCAGCGCACCGATCGACCGGCCTCGGTGAATGTTGCGGCGATGGGCCAGGTGAGCTTTGCCGTCTTTTTCCTGGCGCCACCCCTTCTGGGCTTCGTTGCCGAGTATCTGGGCATCCGCAACTCCTACCTGATCTGTCTGCCCATTCTCTTGGCCGGTCTGGTTGCCAGCGCCTTTGCCCTGGGCAGCCGCAAGGCTCCGCCGGCGGCACCAGTCAACGTTGTACCTGCCGAATAATGGCCGATCTGCCCCCCATCAGCGACGGCCGGCAATCGGCCACTGCGCTTCGGGTGCAGCGGGGAGTTATGCGCCTCCTGCGGGAAACCTATGATTTCGCCTGCTTTGCCGAAGTGCCGCTGCCCCATGGCCGCCGCGCCGATGTGCTGGGGGTCGGGCCCAAGGGCGAGATCTGGATCGTCGAGATCAAGTCGAGCCTCATCGATTTCCAGACCGACAAGAAGTGGCACCTTTACCGCGACTATTCCGACCGCTTCTTTTTCGCCAAGCCACCCGAACTGGACGGCGCGATCTTCCCCCAGAGCGAGGGGCTGATCGTCGCCGATGGGCATGATGGAGCGGTGCTCCGCGATAGCCCCGATACGCCGTTGACGGGTGCGCGCCGCAAAGCCTTAATGCTCAAGCTCGCCCGGCTCGGCGCGGACCGTATCCATGCGTTGATGGACCCCGGGCCGCAGTGACCGCTCCTGTCGCCCCGATCCGCTGGCGCATCATCGCGCTGTTTTTCGTGCACGCGCTGGCCGCCGGCGCCATCCACACGCGTATTCCCGATATCCAGCTGCAGGTGGGGTTGAGCGAAGCCGAGCTCGGCCTGGTTCTGATGGGGCAATCCCTCGGCGCGCTGACCATGTTCTTCTTTTCAAGCTTCATTATCGAGCGCTTCGGCCCGCGCGCCATCATCCTGGGGCTCCTGCCCATGATGGCAATCAGCGCGGCGCTGGTGACCGTGCTGCTGCACCCGGTGGCCATGTTTGTGCTGCTCGCGGTCAATGGCATCGGGTTTTCGGTCACCAATATTGCCATGAACGTGGAAGCCGATCGGATCGAGGCGAGTACCGGCACCCGGGTGATGAACACCTGTCATGGGGCCTGGAGCGTGGGCTTTCTACTGACCTCGCTCCTGGGTGCAGCCTTGCGCGGCGCGCATGTGCCGCCTGCCGTGCATCTTTGGGCGCTGGCGCCATTGATCATTGTCCTGGTGGTTGCCGTGGTCGCGCCCATGCCCCCTTCTGCTGAGCGCGCCCATAGCGGGGAGAACAAGCGCAAGCTTGCCTGGCCCACCTGGGCAACGTTGGGGCTGGTGGCCTTTGGCTTGGGCGCAGGACTGACCGAGGGCGCCACCCGTGCCTGGTCGATCATTTTCTTGCGCGACAGCTTCGACGCGCCCACCTGGATGGAGTCCATGGCTTTGCCGGCGCTGTTGGTCACCATGGCGGCGGGCCGGCTGGTTGCCGACCGCTGGATCGACCGGTTCGGCCCGGTACGCGTCGCGCGCGTTCTCTCCGCCCTGGCGGTGGGCGGCATGCTGCTGGTGGTGCTGGCGCCCCACTATCTGCTGGCGCTTGCGGGATTTGCCTTGGTTGGGCTGGGGATCTGCGTGCTTTACCCGCTCATGCTGTCGGCCGCAGCCCGGCTGGGCGACCGACCGGCTTCGGAGAACGTCGCGGCCACGACGCTGATCGTGCAACTGGCGGGGCTGGCCGCGCCAGCGCTGATCGGGGCGGTGGCCGAGGGCTATGGCGTGCGCATAGGCCTTGCGACATTGCTGCCGCTGCTGGTGCTGACCTGGGCAATGAGCGGGCGCTTGCGCAGCCGCGAAGAAGGCTAGCGCGGCGCGCGCTTGGCGAGAATACGCTGCAGAGTGCGCCGGTGCATGTTGAGGCGCCGCGCCGTTTCCGAGACATTGCGGTCGCAAAGCTCATAGACGCGCTGGATATGCTCCCACCGTACCCGGTCGGCCGACATCGGGTTCTCGGGCGGCTCCGGCTTGTCCTCCCCGGTGGCGAGCAGGGCGTTGATGACGTCGTCGGCGTCGGCGGGCTTGGAGAGATAGTCGATGGCGCCCAGCTTCACCGCAGTCACCGCCGTCGCGATATTGCCATAGCCGGTCAACACCACGGCGCGGGCATCTGGCCGCTTCTGGTGCAGGGCCGAGACCACCTCAAGGCCATTGCCATCCTCGAGCCGCAGGTCGACCACGGCGTAAGCCGGCGGCTTTTCGCCCACCGCGGCCAGGCCATCCGCCACGGAACCGGCAATCCGCACATCGAAGCCGCGCCGCGCCATGGCGCGCTCGAGGCGCTGCAAAAAGGCTGCGTCGTCGTCGACGAGTAGCAGGCTCGGGTCGGTGGCCAGAAGATCTTCGATCGTGCTCATGATGCTTAGATAGGGTGTCCCGGGGGAAAGGTCAAAATTACTGCCGAACTCGTGTTTATCACGTCATCTCGATAGCTACGCGGGGCCAGACGATCTGGACCTGTGCGTGCCCTGCAGCGTCGATATTCTGGAAGGAGAGGCGCGCCCCAGTGCGTTCGAGAAGGGTCTTGGCGATGAAGATTCCCAGGCCCAGACCGCCCGAATTGTGGGCGTCCGATCCTTGTGCGTCGCGTGGTCGACTGGTGAGATAGGGTTCGCCCAGCCGCGCCATCAGCTCGGGAGCAAAGCCCGGCCCGTCATCGGTGATGGCGACGGAGATCCGCTCGCGATCCCAGCTTGCCTCGATCTGCACGGTCTCGCGCGCGAAATCGGTGGCATTCTCGATGAGATTTCCTAGCCCGTAGAGCAGACCGACACTGCGGTGGAACACCGGTGCGGCGCCGGTCGCCTGTTCGTTGTAGAACAGAATGGCCTTGCCCCTGCTTTCATGCGGCCGCGCCACCTCGGCTAGTAGATCGGTCAGCGGCACTTCGGCGAAGGGGTCGCTGCCATCGCTGCCCAAATTGCGCAATTTGGAGAGGATAGCCCGGCACCGCGCCGCCTGCGCGATGATGAGTTCCACATCATCGGCCAGATCGCTCCCCGCCGGGGCGTCGGCGCGCATTTCCTTGGCGGCTAGTGCAATGGTGGAGAGAGGCGTGCCCAGTTCATGGGCTGCCGCGGCTGCGAGGCCATCAAGAGCTGACAATTGTTCTTTGCGCGACAGGGCCAGTTCAGTGGCTGCCAGGGCGTCGGCGATCTGGCGGGCATCATGGGCCACCCGGCTGGTATAGGCGGCGATGAACACTACGCCGCAAATAATCGAGACCCAGATGCCGATTACATAGATGCGGTTAAAGACCAGCACCTCGCCGGGCAGCCAGGGCAAGGGCAGGTGCCACACGGCCAGGGCGGAGGCTAAGACGGCCGCAAGGAAGGCAATCAGGAAGGCCGAGCGCTGCGGCAGCGTGCTGGCCGATACGGAGACGGGGGCCAATAGGAGGATGGCAAAGGGGTTTTGCAGGCCCCCCGTCAGGGCCAGGAGCCCTGCCAGTTGGATCAGGTCGAACGTGACCTGGCTGGCGGCAAAGGCCGACGATGGCCGATGGGCGGCGCCATAGCGCCACACCAGCCAGAGATTGAATGCCGCGGAGGCCCCGATGAGCACATAGCACTCCACCAGGGGCAGCGGAAAGCCAAGGCCGAAGGCGACAAAGAGCACGCCGATGGCCTGCCCCGCGACAGCGAGCCAGCGGATCAGCACCAAGGTTTCGAGCCGCAATGGCCGCCAAGTGGAGGGCAGGGAAAGGCCAGTGGCCTGGCTAGTCGTCATTTCGGCCCTCCAAGTGCAACGGGCGTCCGCTCTATGGGGACAGGATTTTTTAATTTCAAGATGCAGAAATTGACGGGCACATGCTTGATCCTGCCCTGAGACGGACCACGTTACACTCGTTCGTGACTGGGAGATTGAACAGAAATGACCACAGCAATCGTCAAACCACAATGGTCGCCTTTGACCATCGCCCTCATGGTCGTGGGCTTTATCGTCTTCTGGCCCGTCGGGCTGGCAGTTCTTGGCTACATCCTTTGGGGTGAAAAGTTCGGCGGTTCCGCCGAAAAGGCCCAGGGCTACTGGAACAAGGGCATGTCCTGGTGCACCTCCGGCAAGCACCGTCGCAACGGCTTTGGCCAGAGCTATGGCTTCACCTCGAGCGGCAATGCCGCCTTCGACGAGTACCGTAGCGAACAGCTGCGTCGCCTCGAAGAGGAACGCGCTCGTCTCGACGCCGAGATCGACGCTTTCCACGAATACATGGCCAACCTCAACAAGGCCAAGGATCGTGAAGAGTTCGACCGCTTCATGAATGAGCGTCGCGGCAATCGCCAAGGCTATGGCGACCAGAACAACAACGACCAGAACAATGGTTGGAGCAATAACGGCTAGCACCAGCCGACCTTTCCCGACGAAAGCCTGGCGCCCGCAAGGGCGCCTTTCTTTTTGCCGGCAGCCAGACGGGGGCGTTCCCGCTATCCTCGCGCTAGTGATTCTCCCAAGGGTCTCATGAACCTCTTTTTTCGCGCCAAGCCGAAGCTGCCCGCCAGCACCGAGATCGAGATCGACGGTCAGCTGGTGACGGTGGCCGTGCGCGTTCATGCCCGTGCGCGCAGCTATCGCCTGTCTATCCCCCATGCCGGCGGGCCGGTGCTGACCCTGCCGCCGCACGGCCGCTGGACCGAAGCCGAGGCCTTCCTCGTGCGGCAGCGCAACTGGCTGGCGGCCCGGCTTAAGCGCGCGCCCGTGACCGGTCATTTCGGCGACGGCGGGACCGTGCCCGTGCGCGGGGTGGACCACCGCATCATTGCCACCGGCAAGCTGCGGGGGCGGGTGGAAGTGGCTGAAATGGATGGCGCGCCGGTGTTGCTGGTGCCCGGTGAGTCAGCGCATCAAGCGCGGCGGCTCACCGATTGGCTCAAGAGCCAAGCGCAGGAGGATCTGGTGGCGCGCACCACCGTTCATGCCGAGCGGCTGGGGGTTACCGTCAAGGTCGTCAAGCTGCGCGAGCAGAAAAGCCGGTGGGGCTCATGCTCCTCGACCGGCAATATCAACTACAACTGGCGGCTGATCCTCGCCCCACCCTTCGTGCTCGACTATGTCGCGGCCCACGAGGTCGCCCATCTCGTTGAAATGAACCACTCTGCGGCATTCTGGGCGACGGTGAAGCGGACGCTGCCGGATATGGATAGAGGCCGCGCCTGGCTCAAGGCCCATGGCCGGCAGGTCATGGCCTACGGCACCTGAACCCCGAAAACGAACATCCCCGCCGGAGCGGGGATGAGAGCTTATTCACCAAAGATGAGATCCATCAGCGTTCGCTGCGAATTAGGATCTTGGTAGATCACCTGCGGCTGCTGCTCGACCGGCTGGGGCGGCGCGAACTGCTGCTGCGCGGGTGCGCTGGGTACCCAGACCTGCTGCCCCGTTGCCGGGTCGACCACCAGCACCATTGGCTGCCCCGTGGCCGGATCGATCGGCGCCTGGCCGACGCCATTGCTCTGCGCCTGTAGCGGATAGCCTGTCACCGGATCAATGGCCTGGTCCTGCACCACCTGGCCCATCGGCAGGCCCGTTGCCGGGTCGATCTGGGTGCCATCGGCACCCACCATCATCCCACCGGCCTGCATGGGTTGACCCCACGCATCGGTCGGGTTGCCCACCGGGAGTCCGGTGGCTGGGTCGATCATCTGCTCAGCCGGCATGGATTGGGTGGCCGAAATGGTCTGGGCGGGAACGAACTGGCCCGTTGCCGGATCCATGCGCAGCATCTGCCCGGTAGCCGGATCGGTCATGGTTTGGACCGCCTGGCCGGTGCCCGCATCGACATATTGCACCTGCAGCTGGCCGGTTGTCGGATCGATCACCTGCTGGCCCGTGGCCGGGTCGACGACCGGCTGCGCCACGAGCTGGCCGTCATATGAGCCCCCGGGGATGGGGGCCACTTCGCGGCCTTCATGCGCCTTGGTCATGAACTGCGACCAGATCGTCGCCGGCACATTGCCGCCCGACAGCTTGGTGCCGGTCGCATCGTCATTGCCGAGCCACACGCCCGTCACCATAGCCGATGTATAGCCGACAAAGAGGGCATCCTTGCCTTCCTGGCTGGTGCCGGTCTTGCCGGCAAATTCCCAGCCACCGAGATTGGCGCCCTTGCCGGTACCCACCTCGACGGCGGTTTCCAGCATGTCGTTCATCTGTGCTAGGACGCTCGGATCGAGCACGCGGCCAGGACCGGCATCGCTGGCCTCGTAGAGCACATCGCCATCCTTGGAGGAGATCTTGGTGATCACATCGGGGATCACGCCCATACCGCCATTGGCAAAGGGTGCGTAGGCGCTGGTCAGTTCCAGCAAGTTCACTTCCTGCGTGCCCAGCGCGATGGAGGGTACAGGGGTGAGCGAGGAGGAAATGCCCATGCGGGTGGCGACCTCGATCACCTTTTCGGGCGTCACGTCGATGGCGAGCCGCGCTGCAATGGTGTTGAGCGAATAGGCCAACCCCTGCCGCAGCGTCACCGTGCCCGAATATTTGCCAGAGGCATTGCGGGGGCTCCAGCCATTATAGTCGAACTGGGCATCCTCGGCCAGAGTGTCGGGCGTGTAGCCCTTTTCGAGAGCGGCAAGATAGACGAACGGCTTGAAGGTCGAGCCGGGCTGGCGCTTGGCCGTCACGGCACGATTATACTGGCTGGCTTGATAGTCGACGCCACCCACCATTGCGCGCACGGTGCCGTCCACGTCCATGGCAACCAGCGCACCCTGGCTGAAGCCGCGGTTCGGACCTTCCGAGGCCACGAGCTCACGCACGATGAACTCGGCATCCTTCTGCATCTTCCAATCAATGGTGGTCTGCACCACCACGTCATCGGTCAGCTCGCCGATATAGGCGGTCATCAGCGATTCCACCCAGTCGGCCACATAGGATTCCGAACCGGCAACGCGCGTGCGGATGGTCTGATCAGGGTCGATGCGGGCCGCGTCGGCTTCTTCGCGAGTGATGTACCCCTCTTCGGCCATGGCATTGAGCGTCAGCCGCTGCCGGTCCTTGGCGCGTTCGGGATTGGCTTTGGGATTGTAGGCGGACGGCGCTGGCAGGATCCCGGCGAGCATGGCGGCCTGACCGAGCGACAGATTGCGCGCCGACACACCGAAATAGGTTTGTGCGGCCGCTTCGATGCCGGTGGCGCCGGAGCCAAAATAAACGCGGTTGAAGTAGAGCTCGAGGATCTGTTCCTTGCTGTAGTTCTGCTCCAGCCAAACCGCGAGAATGGCTTCCTGCACCTTGCGGCCCAGGGTCTGGTCGGGGGTGAGGAAGAGGTTCTTGGCCACCTGTTGGGTGATGGTCGATGCACCACGCGTGATGTCGCGCGCCTGCAATGATTCCACCGCCACGGCGGCAAGACCGATCGGGTCGACGCCGAAATGGCTCATGAAGCGCCGGTCTTCGCTGGCGATGATGGCGGCGGGTACGTAGTAGGGGAGTTCGCGATAGGTCACCGCCTCGCCGCCGGTTTGGCCGCGATTGGAGATCAGCGAACCGTCGGCTGCCAGAATACGAATATTGGGCGGCCGATCGGGTATCGCCCAGCTTTCCGAGGACGGGAGCTGCGCCCCGTAATACACGACGACGCCGATAACGGCGATGCCGCCCCAGAGGCAGGCAACGAAGCCCCACCAAAGCAGCCCCATAAGCAGGCCACCAGAGCGCGAACGGCGCTTCTTGGGCGGTTGCGCCTTGCCGCGCCGGGGCGTTTTGGGACCTTTGCCGCGCGGCGGCTTGCCCGGTGTGCCGCCGGTGCGCTCGTCGGCAACAGAAAAGCCGACCGAGGAGCCCAGCGACGGCTCTACGCGTTCCCGTCCTTTGCCGGACTTGGCAGTGCTACGCGAGCGCGCTGTCTTGCGCGTCTGCGCGCCCACCCGGTCATCGGCGGAAATGCGAAAATCCATGAGTAAACCTTCATGAAGATCTGGGCCTTCGCCCCGCTTCTACCCCTGTTCGCTTCAGCAGAGAAACAAAAGGTTCGCGGCGCGTTGAGACTATTCGGCCGATCCGCGGCGCTCCACCGCAGAGGGGGAGCTGCCACTTGGCCACACTCCGCTTCTCCAGTTCAATTGTGGCTGGTTTATGGGACAATTCTGCTTAGGCTCGGTGCTGTTGCGCTCGGGTGACAGCAAAGCCATCTATCACCCCAAGCGTTTGTTTCCGGGCTCCAAGCATGCTCTCTCGCCTTTTCTGCCTGCTTCTGACTGTCCTTATCGGCTGCCTGCCGGCCAGGGCACAGGATCCCTCCCTGCTCAACAATGCGGTCGCCCGGGCCGCCCAGAGCCTCGACAAGGCTGCGCCTCAGCTTGGGGCAACGCCCTTTGGCGTGGACCTTGCTACCTACCGGCAGGTCTTGCTGGGTCGGCGTTTCACCTCGCCGCAATGGGGTGAAGTGACCCTGGCCATGTTGATCGAGCAGCAGGCCAGCGGCTCCTGCGGCCGTTTCGCTGCCTATGTGCGAACGCCTCCGGAGAACGGCACCATCTTTCTCGTGCTCTGCCCGCAATTCTTTACCGAAGGGGCGGACCGGCTCCGGGAGCTCACAATCCTGCACGAACTCGTGCACGTGGTGGCGGGACCGGACGAGTGCCGGGCAATGGCTTTCGCCGCCCATGTCGAGCAGTTTTCCGCAGGCGCCTACACACCCGTGGAAGCCTATTGGGCCACCAACGGTTGTGCGAGCTCGCAGTTCAGCCTGCCTTAGTCGAGCTCATTGCGGTTCAGCGAAAAATGCTCCACCCAGCGTTCCACTTCCGCTTCATCGCTTTGCGCCATTCCGTCGAGCTTGATGCCTGGAAGGGCTCTGAGGCTAGCGGCGAAACAGGGCCACAACTCAGGTGACGCGGACACGCGCTGGGAGAACCTGCCGATAGCCCGCGCGAGGCGGAGATTTGGGTCTCGCGACGAGAAATAGAGCGCCAGGGGCGTCGAGCTCAATTGGGCAACGAGGCGGCTAAGGCCCGTGGCGAAGGTGTCGGTGTGACGCGGATCGGTTGGATCGAGCGAGCTGACCAAAAGCGCAAAGCTGCGGCCGGAGGCTACCGTCTGGGTGACATTGAGAACATAAGTCATGGCCAGGGTCAGCAGCACGAAGCCATTTGCGGCGGCGACGGTAGCGATCAGATCCCACCAACCATTGCTGGCACTGGTATTGGCGGCGCCCATGGTAGAAAGCGCGCTACCGACATAGGCAAAGCTTTGCACCCAGTCAGCGGGCTTGCCGGTCTCGCTGACGACGAGAGATGTGGGATCACTGCGATAGATGAGCAGCCAGCCCAGCGAGGTGAGCAGGAGCCACGCCAAAGCGACTGCCACCATAACCAGAATGCCACTATGAGCATGAAAGAAACCGCCGCCGCGCCAGCGGTGCAGCTTCTGCTCGAGGCGCCAGAAGGCACTCGTCAGATGCTCGGTCAGCGGCCCCTGCCGCCCGCCACTCAGAACCGTGATAACGAAGTCCGCTTGCACCGCAAGTAGCACAATCAAGCCCAAAATGAGGAGGATCATGGCGTGGTCTTCTGGCTGTGACCGCAGGGCCTGGCGCAGCGCCGGAGCGCTGCACACGACCTTGTGCAGCGACCCATAACCTGAGTCGCCCCACTGCAGTTTAGCGGCGTTCCGCGAGTTTCGTTGACCCCATAAATTTCACGTTGCACCCTCATAAGATGAATCTGCGACCCAGAATTACCCCATAAGTTGGCGAGGTGGATGGAATCGCCGAAAATTGCACTTCTTGATCTGTCGCCGGAGCCAACGAGAGAGTCAACGCTACAAAATGGGAGGCGCTTGGATCGCTTGCCCTCGGAGAACTACATGGCCCTTAGCGCCTCTGAACGGCACAGAGCCACTGCGGTCTACGTTGAGCACGCCCCTTCGCTCCAGGTCAGACAAGCAATTATAGGGCAAGCCCAGCCGAGCCGCGGCTTCCATCTGGGTCAAACCGGGGGTGCGCGCAGCCACCAAGACTTTGGCCAGTTCCCGCGGCGAGACCAATAATTGTTGCAGTCCAACCGCACCGCTATCGATCGAACGGATGGCAAGCCTGCGATCCAGCACCATGGCCACCGCGTTGCCGACCGTCGTGCGGGCCCTCTGTGCAGCTACCGGCAAGGGCGTCATCGGGTCCCCTGGGTTACCGGGTTCCACGCCGATCTCCAGCAGGGGATGAAGGAACTCCGCCCCTGTGTTCCGGGCAAAGGTGTAGGTGTTCAGCCGCTTGGTGCGGTCGGCTGACACTAGGGGCCGAAGCAATCCCGCTTTCATCAGCCCGAGAATGGCATCACGCTCGACCCCCAGCTCTGCAGCTGCTGCTTCCAGGGTCATGCCGTCCCGGAGCTCATCGGCAAGGGCGTCGATCACCTGCTTGTCGAGGCGGACCGGCTTGCCCTTTTTGATAGCGGGCGGCAGCAGATCCCGGTCAGCCAGAATCCTGCGCAACCTGGCATAAGAGACGCCGCAAAGTTCCTCTGCCTCTTCGAACGAGTATCCGTTCACCACGATCGGCTCGCCACCGATGCGAGAGCCGGACTTGACCAGCAGCTTGCCCGAGGCGTGCTCGCGCAGCACTGATCTCAGTGCATTTCCGAAAGGTTCCTGCGGGAGTTTGGAGATCCAATCCGGGAACGTTCCGTAAGCGCGGCCCATCCCCCACTTGCCCTTGCGTCGATCCTGTCGTGCGAGCAACGAATCCAGGAGCTCTACGAAGCCGTCCGGAAAGGTGGACAGGATGCGGTGACCTTCATCAAGGAATTCGGGGCTACCTACCTTGTCGCGATCGCGACTAATCCTTGCATTCTCGTTCAGTGATGCTCGCCCGACTCTTTGCATCGCAACAATGGCATCACCGAGGGGGAGACCATCCAGCAAAGGCGCGGCGCCGGACTGGCCATGAAGCAAGCGCTCCACAATGTAGCGGTCGGCATTTCCCCGGTGCTTCCTGGCGGGAGCCTCGACAGAACAGAGGTCGTGCCCACGCTTGCATCGCGTGAGAGATTGAGCTTGCCAAAACAGCTTTCGCCGGCATCCGCAGTCCCAGACGAGAAGCGTCCCGTGCTCGGGGCATGAGGATACCGACACAACGTCCCACCACGCCCGGTGATAGGCATGCTCCTTCAGGCAATCAGGGCACCACCGTCTGAACTGAACGCTGTAGTGATCCTGATGGAGCACTTGCCCCATAAGCCCTACGGTCTTTGAGTCTGCAATTGCCGAAGCAAACGTTACCGCCTCGACATCGGCGCGGCATGCGTATGCCACTTCGGAGACATCAAGGTTACCGGCGAGCCGGGCCTGCGTTACTCCGAACCGCTTGAACATTGCCGGATAGAGGATACACCCGTTCTCTCCTGCTGTCCTAAGAAGCAATCCATGAGCCGGCTCATCGAAGATGTGCGGCAGCCGGACCTGAAACTGAGCCAGCGGGTCGCGCCTGGGCCGCCCGATCGTCGTCTCGGTCACTTGGAAAAGGTATCCGTGTCCTGCCTAGCCCTCCTGGACAGGCCGGTAACTTCGCTATCCTCGTTCTTCGCCTTTGGCTTGGGTGGCTTCAAGGGTGGGAGGGAAGGCCTACCGAAAGGATTAGCTTGCTTGCTCCCCCTCCGCAGGTGCTCGAATGCGTCTGCGAGGGTCGTCTCAGTAATTACCTCTTTGTCGCCGTCATATGCGTAGGCAGTGGCACGGAAGAGCAGCTTCATCACGTGATCCAAAATTCCATTGGAGGCACGATGCATCTTCCGGGCAATTTCTACGCTGGGGAGCCCGGGTTCACACTTCAGCGGCAACTCAGTTTGGATCCACTCCAACGTGGTCATCCAGTCTTCGTTATCTTCCACCCAGTCGATCGGCCTGAGCTCGACGGTTCCGGAATTACGCCGGCGCACTTGGTCATAGAGCCCGTCCAGCCCCGCCAACTCAAGCGTTCCTGCGAAGATCAGCTGACAGTGATTTTCACTGAGCAAATCCTTGAGGCCCCGTACCGCGCGCTTGGTAAACTTCTCGCTGCGGTCTTCCACGACGTGCGTGAATTCATCAAAGATGATCATTTTCACAGACTGCTTCTGGAGCTGAGTCTGGATGCTGAGCCGCATGGCTTCGGCATCCGAGCAGATCAAATCCGGAGACGACAGCGCGACGAGCATGGTCATCCAAATGTTCTCGAGCTTGGGATTGGCAGGGGTGGAAATGCGGATTACCGGACGAACGTTCGTGGTACGCGTAGGAAATGGCCCGCCGTACTTGGTGGTGAACTGACGCAAAATGGTGCTCTTCCCGACGCCGGACACTCCGCAGAAGAGTCCGGCCACAGCCTCGCGGCCAGTCCCGCTCTCCTGCAAGGTCTTCTCCAACCACTTCCACGACCGCTTGTACTGCTTGTGCTTAATCACCATACGGCCGACCTTCACCAGGTGAGCCCGCCTCACCGGATCCGGGTTGATGATGAGATCGGCAATGTCCTCTGGGAAGTAACCGTCCTCGTCGCGCAGGAAATCGAAGTCAGTCGTCATAGGTCACCATGTCGTCATCATCGCCGTCGTCATCCCCATCACCAGTCTCGTCAGGGACGGCAGATGACGGCTCCTCTTCCGATGCAGGATCATCTCGCTGCTCAGCGCTACCCACTTCATCGGAGTGAGGTTCGGCAGCAACTGGATCAGAGGCAATTACTGTTGCCTTGCGGCGGGAGGGGGCAGCCTCGTTGCCCTTGTCCTTGCTCGCCTCCCGGAGAGAATCCACGTACGCCTCGTCCTGAAGCGCTGCGGCCTCATCTTCGGGGTCCTCAACCGCCACATCGTCGAGGTCGCCATAGCTGTCCTCAACAGCGCTCTGTTCGGCCATACCAGGGTCTTCGTAACCGTCCTCGTAATCGAGGGGCTCGGCACTGGCCTTCTCATCGGTGACCCGCCTGGACATTTCGTCGATCAGCTCTCGACCGACACCCAGGAACTGAGCGATACGCTTTCTGGTCCGCCTGGAGGCGTCCCGCTGCAGCATCTTTTCACCCAGCCGAAAGAGCTCTGCCTTGGCGATCCAAAGCTGCTTCATGCGCAGCCGGCCCTCGGGGCTCCTGTCGGCGGCCCGGCGGCGGATCACCCTGTGCTGGTGGAGCGACAGCCCCTCCGCATAGTCGGCACGGGTGCATGGCACCTCCAGTGACAGGCCGCGGTCCTCGTCGATCAGCCAGACCCTGGAGATGTCCTGTGGATCGTAACGGACGACCACAGTGGGATCCTTCGAGAAGTTGGATCTATACTCCGCAAGCAACGGCGAATTGTACCTCAAGCCGAACAGGCGGATGCCCCGGCGCTCGGCCACCCGCTCCTCATAGGCGCCAACAAGTTCGATGAGGCTCTGGTGGTCACGCACGGGGCGAGGCGGATGCTTTTCGACGGCTTCCCGCCACAGGTCGATGTGACGCTTGCCAGTCCATTCATCGATGCTCTCGTGGTAGACGTCCACGATTGCCTTGGTGATCAGCAGACGCAGCTGGCTGAGTGTCAGCACGGCATCATCTACAGGATTGTAATCCCGGCCCGGTCCGTCCCCCACCCGAAGAACATTACCCGGGAACATATCGAGGAAGCACTGCTGCACGGTGCGCCAGAACCGTTCGATGCGCCCCTTCTTCCAGGCCTCGCCAGCGGGCACATAGTTCACGTGGCAACGAATGGCCTTGGCGGACATCTCGAAAGAGCGGGAGTGGAAAACGGCGTCCTGGTCGAGAAAGAACTGCTGCGGCACACCGTTGAGCGGATAAGACCGACGGATCAATGAATCACCGTCCTCGTCCTTGCCAAATTGATCCACGTCCTTGGCTTCTACGATGTGCTTGAGACACCGCGCAGCAGACACATAGGAGGGCGGGTCGAAACCGATATCAAATCCAGCGATGCAACCTGAATAGCAGTCGAAGCCGGCCATGAGGTAAGGCGTCCCCAGTGGCAGCCGGGTCTTCTCGTCCACCACCATGATACGCAGATACTTGAAGTCGGCCTCAACCCGCTCGTACGGCAGGCGCACGTCCGGTCCCATTCCCACCGGATGCATGGCCTGCCGAGCGGCTTCCGGACCGAAGCGGGTGGCGAGCGTGGTCGTACGGTCTTGTCTTGCGCACTCGCGGCGGAAGGCCTTCAACGAAGGGAACGGATTCTCATGGGCCTCTGCAGCCTCCCGGCCCCCGAGGTAGTCAACACACAGCTGGACCGCAGCCTTGTAGGCCGTCGTCATCGAGGGTCTGTGCCGAACGTTCCAGTGCTCCCGAATTGCCCTCTTCATGGCCTGGAGCTTGTAATCATCAAGCCTCCGGTTGCGGTTGCCCTTTCTCCGCGTGGATGGACAAAGGGCCCGGGGATCCTTCCCCGCCCGCACCCAGGTGCGCCACCAGCGCAGCACCGTGGACCAATGATGCGGACAGGTATCGTTCCGCTTGGCTGCCACTGCGTCACAGACCGGCTGCAGGGTCGCCTTCGACCTTCCGAAGTCAGCTGGCAGTTCCGAAATGGCGAGGCAGTAGCGCAGCCGGCGGAAAATCTCGTCCCGCTCTTCGGGCTTGAAGGCGCGCATTGTGCGGCGGAGGGATTCCTGTACGCCGATCGGCAATCCCACCTCTGACGCCGCGATGAAGCTGAGCCGGCCGGAGCGGTGCCAGCTCTTGATGTCGCGATTGCTCATAACGTGCTGGACGCCAGGCGCGGCTGGATCGGAGAAGACAAAGCCTCGGGGCTTGGCGACCCGGCTCTCCATCACGTACTGCTTGCCTGCCAGTTCAATACCGTCCCCGGGGCGGAGGTAAACATCATCGTCCCTGTCGTCGAGGTCACGATCCGAGTTGAACCCGTCCATCGCTAGATCCTCCTCATGACCGGGCTATCCCCGTCAAAGACCTTCCCCATCGGGAAAACGAGCTCGCCAGAAGCAACCAGGTTCAAGACCGCCCCGTAGGCACGGGGGTAGGTAAGCACGCAATTCTCCACCAGCTGGTTAAGTGAGAAAGGGGCAGTTCCGGCGGCGACCTGGCGCACCAGGGCGAGATCCTCTTCCTTGCAGATGCCGTTACCCGCATGGGTCAGGATCAGCTTTGAGTTGGTGAGGCGGGGCTCGATGCGGATCTGCTTCTCGGTGAAGATCAGCAGTTGCCGCCCTTCTTCCTTGAACGCCCGCTTGATGCGGGAATAAGTCCGATACTGTTCCGTCAAGGTCTTGCTGTTGAGTACCTCGACTTCCACGGTGTGGGGGACAGCTCCGCGGCGTGTCCGGCGGACAACACCATATCTTGCGCGGTAATCCTTCCACTGGGTGCCGTCAGTCCATTGGACGGACTCCAGGGAAGTATCGATTTGAATAACGCGGGGATCTGCTTCGGTCAGGGTCAGGTAGTCGAAGGCCAGCAGACCTCGGTAAGGGATCAGGGCGTCAAGCTTCCATGAGTAGAAGTAGCCATGGTGGGCGCGAAGCTGGTCAGGTGTGCCGTTTCGACGGTTGGCGCGGACGACCGCGGGGGCACGAGTCACGGGAGGCATCTTGAAGTATCCTTGAAGCCGGTGGTCCCGTGGCAGACGTGCTGCAGGAACCGTAATCCTCGAAGAAGGGGGGCAGCTCGAAGCGGGCCGGTATCGGCCGGACGGGCGAGCGCGATAGCCAGTGTCCTAGCGGACCGCGTTTGGCTATTTTCTCGGTGGCTAGCAGGAGAGGGCAGAGATGGATCACGGCTTGAGACTCCAGGTCTGGACGAGCTTCCAAGTAGGCAAAGACGGGGAAACGAACACACTCCCGACGAAGAAGGGGAGCGTTGGACACACGGGGAAAGGTGGGTTGGGGTGTCGACCTGGGTTTTGGTCGACGGTCAGCAACGACCGGCCCGGCTCTAAAGCTCGGAGCGGCGCCCCACCGAGGGGCATAGACATAGGTGGGCAAGGTTGCTGAACATGGTCGGCGCAAACAGCACACTGCGCTGGGGGATGCAATCCTTGCCATGAAACGATCGCTCGCCATGGGTTAAGCTCCCTTACCGGGAGCTTAACAATTGCTGCGAGCCGAGTACCGGCTTGTTCACGATACATCGTCATCGCTTTGCTGCCAGGGGCTGCGCCGCCGCTTGTTCAACGGAAAGCGCACCACCCGCTGACCCGGATCGTAAGGCTCGGTAGTACCCGCCTTCCGCTCGGCCTCGCACTTGGCTGTCAGCGCGATGGCGACCAGCGCACGGTGGGCGGCATCCTCGAAGCCGGCTTCTCCGAATTCGTCATGGACGCGAAGCAGCCGGGTGAGGACGCGGATCAGCAACTCATCCATGGCGGCGGTCTCCCTTGACCTGGCGGTTAGTCTTGGAGACACCGCGGAAAATCGCGGCAAACTGCGGTCCGCTGAGGTGACGGAACTGCAGCAGGGCTTCTGCCACTGCCTCCACAACCATACGGTTGGCTTCGACGATCTGCAGGCTGCTGGCATAGACCCGCTGCAGGTCCGCCTCCACCGTCTTTGTGAGCACCGGATCGAAAGACAGAAGCTGGGTGACGTTCTGCGGCGCAGCCCGGTGGAGCAGGTGTCCGCCCATGCCGAACGAGGTATGGATCAGCGCCAGAAAGTAGGTCGCCTTGGCCAGGTCACTCTCTTCGCCACCCCCGGCACCGGTGCTGATCGAACCCAGAACAACCTGCTCGCCACAGCGGCCCGCAAGATTGATGGTGGCCAGCTTCTCGATGTCCTCCCGGGACAGCACTGCGTCTTCGGTGAGCTCGACCATGGTGTGGCCGCCATTCTGCCCCTGACGGGGGATGATGGACACGCTGGTGACGGAGCCCTCCTGAAGGACATGGCCGACCACCGCATGGGCCGCCTCATGGATGGCAATACGGCGAAGCAAAGCCGGGGAGCGGTTGTCGGGCGGCGCAACCTGGGCGATCAAATCGTCGATGGTGAGAGGGCGGTTCTCCTGGCGCGCCGCGCTGCGGGCACCCTTCACCCATCCGGTGACATCCGCACCGGTGGAGCCGACACCCAGCATGGCGACGTGGCGAAGATCTTCCCCGGCCAGATCGGGACCGAGGTGCTGGTGGAGAATGCCGTTCAAGGCGTCCGCGTCAGGCGGTTCGATGTGGATGATCTTGGACAGGCGCCCCGGCCGCACCAATGCCGGGTCGAGCTTCTCGGGGTGGTTGGTGGCGCCTACGACGATCACCTTCGAGCTCAATCCCGAGGCAGCACTGTCGAGCTTGAGCAGCAGGTGTCCGACTACTGGCATCCACCAGGCAGCGCTTCGATCCCCATCGAGGTTGCCGCGGTTCGGGATTCCCTCGCATTCATCGATGAACACGATGCTCGGTGCCACAGCTGCGGCCTGCGCGAAGGTCTGGTCGATCTGCTTGATGACGCTGTCCAGATAGCCGGGGCCGTTGGCGAACCATTCGCTCATGGAAGTGGCGATCAGCGGGATGCGGGCGGTCTTGGCCAGGCTGCGGATCAGCGTGCTCTTGCCCATGCCCGGAGGCGACGCCAGAACCACGGTGCGCTCAATGGCGGAGAAGTCCAGCTCTCCCCGACGCCAGGCGGCAAGGTCGGCTACAACACCCTGCGCCCAGGCCATAGCAGGCCCATACCCGAACAACTTTTCCAGTTCCGGAATTTCCGCAAGATTCGGGTCTGCAGCGGTCTTGGCTTGGGCAGCGGCCACCAGACGTTCGACGCAAGCCTTCGCCGAACTGCCCAGACGCAAAGCGGCACAGATGTCGGCATAGTCCAGACCATCGGCGATTCCTTCGGGCATGCTCCGGGGTTGGCGTCCGGTTACCAGCTTGATGGCCGCACGGATAAGCTCGTCGTCGGGGTTCTTGATAACCAAATAGAGATCCGCGGATGCGACCAATGCCGGCGGCAGATAGGCATGCGGCGCCTGTGAGATTCCGAGCGTGCGCCCACCGGCGGCGAGGGTCTGGATGGCCTGGTCGGATGGCAGCTCGTTACGATAGCGGGCCTTCTCGGGTTCGGTGCAGGTCAGCACGAACTTCCAGTTGCCCAGGCGCTTGGCGGCGGTGGCGAGCGGCTCCACCCATGCACGGCTGGGGGCCTCGATCACCACGCTGATGGTGGTGTCACGGCTTGCCTGCAGCTGCTGCTTCAGCGTCATCGCCCGGTTGAGCATCAGCTCCGGCAGGATGCGTGTCGCCATGCGGTTTGGCCTGGACCGGATCAGGGATGTCTCCATTGCCTCGAGTTGCTCGAGGACGTGGTCGTTGTATTCGTCGTTGTCGTTGTCAGCCATTGCTGCCTCGTTCTCCGGCCGAGGCGCAGACGAGCGACTACGCGCCCGCCGAACCCGGCTGGGTGAAATGGCGCCGCTTGGGTCGCCGGAATGATGGGGAGTTCATGAGGTCCTTAAAGGACGGGCCGTTTGACGTAAGCGGTGTTCTGCGGCCACTTGGGCTCAGGGTCGAGGGAACTGAACGACGTTGTTGCCGCGCATGAAGGCGATGGCTCCTTCGCTGTTTAGAGCGGCTAAGGCAGCATCGCGCGCCTCGCTGTCGGTCTCGAACTGATTGGGAGGGCGCCTCGTTGCTGGTGGTTTCCGATTATGCCGCCAGAGCCAAGAGCGTCAATCGCCCAGCTTTGCAGCATAGTTCCACGGCAGCAGATCGTTGATGCGGCTCTGCTTGTAGTCGGCGATGATGGCGTGGAGTGTTGCGGCCAGCCAGGCATAGGGATCGACAGCGTTGAGCTTGCAGGTTTCGATCAACGAGGCGATGACAGCCCAGTTTTCAGCACCGGCATCATGGCCGGCGAAGAGCGCGTTCTTCCGGTTCAGCGCGATCGGGCGGATGGTCCGCTCAACGGTATTGTTGTCGAGCTCGATGCGGCCATCGGTGAGGAACAGCACTAACCCCGACCAGTATTTGGCGATGTAGCTCAAGGCCTCCCCAAGCGGCGCTTTCGCGGAGACGCGGGCGCGATGAAGGTCGAGCCAAGCCTTTGTCCGGGCGACGGCTGGTCCGGATCGTTCCTGGCGAGCAGCGAGACGCTGTTCGGGGCCCAGGCCTCGGATCTCGGCTTCGATGGTATAGAGCTCGCCGATGAGCCGCACACCCCTTCCGCAATCGGGGCGGTGCCGGCGCGCGTGATCTCGATCAGCTTGCGACGGGCATGGGCCCAGCAATAGGCGAGTTGGATACCCGCGCCGACGCGGCGGGCGCGATCAGTCGGTTGTAGCCGGCATAGCCATCCACCTGCAGGATGCCGCCAAAGCCCTGCAATATCTGTTCGGCATGAAGACCACCTCGGCCCGGGGCATAGGTGAAGGCAACACCGGGTGGTGCGGTGCCATTCCAGGGACGATCATCGCGGGCCAGGGCCCAGAAGTATCCGGTCTTGGTTTTGGGGCACCGGGATCGAGCACTGGCGCGCGAGTTTCATCCATGAACAGCTTGGATGAGCGCTTCAGATCCGCCATTAGGGCAGCATAGACCGGACGCAACTCGAAGGCGGCCCGACCAACCCAGTCGGCCAGCGTTGAGCGGTCCAGATCAACACCCTGACGACTGAAGATCTGCGCCTGGCGATAGAGCGGGAGGTGGTCCGCATACTTGCTGACCAGGACATGGGCGACCGTGGCCTCGGTCGGCAGCCCGCCAGGGATCAGCCGAGCGGGCGCCGGCGCCTGCACCACGCCGTCGGTGCAGGACCGGCAGGCATATTTGGGGCGACGGGTCACGATCACGCGGAACTGGGCCGGGATCACGTCGAGCCGCTCGGAGACGTCCTCGCCGATGCAGTGCAGCCCGCCGCCACAGCCACAGACCAGGCTTTCGGGTTCGATGATCTCTTCGATCCGCGGCAGGTGTTTGGGGAGTGAACCACGATTGGTACTGCGCGGCTTGGCCGGACGTCGGGCCAGCCGGTCCTCGGCGTCCTCCGCGGCCTGGACAACCGCGATTGCCATTTCCAGATCCTCCAGCGCCAGCTCGAACTGGTCCGGGTCGCTCTTTTCCGATCGACGCCCGAAGGCCGCCTGCTTGAACGCGGCAACCAGCTTTTCCAGTTGAGCGATCCGCTCGTCCTTGCGCTGATCACGCACCTCCGCTGCGATCAGCATCGCCTTGAGGGCAGCAATGTCATCGGGAAGTTCGGCGGCATCGAGCATGGCCAGAATCTACCAGATCAGGCGCCGCCGATCCCGCAAAAAGACCAGCCCTGAGTCATCCTGCCGCAGTTATTCGACCGCTTCTGGTGCCCGCGCTTCTACCGCCCGAACCCGCCGCCAGTCGAGCCCAGAGAACAGCGCCTCGAACTGCGCGTGGCTCAACGTCATCAGGCCGTCCTTCACCGCAGGCCAGCTGAAGTTGTGCTCTTCGAGGCGCTTGTAGGCCATGACGAGACCCGTGCCATCCCAGTAGAGCAACTTCAGCCGATCGCTTTTGCGAGCACGGAACACGAAGACCGTGCCGGTGAACGGGTCCTCGTGCAACACGTTCTTGACCAGCGCAGCCAGGCTGTCGTGACCTTTGCGGAAGTCGATCGGCTTGGTGGCTACCATGATCCGCACCCGGTTCGAGGGGAAGATCATGTGATCGCCGTCAGTGCACGAACGACCGAAGCAATCCGGCGCGCGGAGGCACCTGGCTCCAGCCGGATGACCACCGATCCCAGCACGATCTCCGGCCCGACCGCCGCCACTGGTTCCGCCGCCGTTACATCCTCAACGACTGGAGCGACCATCAACGTCGCGAACTCCATCTGGTCCTTTGGCGCCGGTAGCACCAGCTTCCCGTTTCTAGCCATCGTCCGCCACGAGGAGACATGGTTGGCCTTCAGACCATGCCGCAGCGCGACCTCGCCCACCGTGGTCCCAGGTCGAAGTGTCTCGGCGACAATCCGAGCCTTCTCATCATCGGGCCATTGCCGGTTGCGGCGGCGCCTACCGCCACTTGTGAGAAACTCCAATGGAGCGTCCATGGAGAACCTCCCGCACCAACTTCAATCCGTGCGGAATCTCATGGCTGACAAAAGAACGGAAGGTGGGGCGGGAACACCGCTTACCGTTTGACCCATAGTCGATGGTCTATTCGGCCGAAGAGGAGGCGAGCAGGCGTGAAGAGTCGAACCCGCGACCGACGCTTTTGCTTGTCGGGGTCAGCTTCGCCGGCAATGTCTTGGTCGGGGAGGAGCATGGAAGGAACCGTGATGGTGTCCTTCGATGCAAAACCGCAGCTAGAGCTGGGTTCCGGAACGCTGAAGGACAACGCGATCCGAGCGGCTGCAGGTGGGCGCCGCCTGTAGGAGTTCGCGTTTGCGTATAGTCATCAGCGTGGTCATGGTGAACAAATAGCGAACCTGGAAAGTCGAGTCAACAGCCACAGAATCAGAGCAGATGTCGAACTTGAGGTCTCCAGGTGCTCGGCAAGTTCGATCACTCGGCGCAGAAAATTTTCAGCTGCACACCAACCGATTGGCAAGCTGAATAGGCGGATAGCACCAAGTGATAAAACTGAAGCACATGCGCCTTTGGTGGCTTGGCCTTGAACTCTGCTTCTAAGCTTTTTCTTGACAGCATTCCCCCTGAACACACGAGCCAGATAGATCGTTCAGCTGAGGGAATGGTGCGAACACGCTCCAGAAGCCGCCGAAAAGCGATTGATGTAGGGCCGGCGCGTCTTCGGGCGATGGTGTCTGTGACCTTGGTTGCTCCCTTTCCCCGGCTCATGGTCCACGGCCGATCGAAGCGAGTGGGCGAACCAGGTAGAGGAGTTCGATCGTGTCCTTCGGCGTGGTGTAACTGAGGCAGGGCCTCCACGCATATCCGGCTTGGCCGGGTTGGTCAGCGTGCGGGGACTGCCGGCAGGCTGACGAGGGGATCATCGCTCAAATGGGCAACGGATTCCAGCGACATGTATCTGGCGCGCTGCACAGCCCACTCATCGTTTTGCTCGAGCAGGATGGCGCCCACGAGCCGGACGATGGCATCCTCGTTGGGGAAGATGCCCACCACCTCGGTCCGGCGCTTCACCTCGCCATTGACCCGTTCTATCGGGTTGTTCGAGTGAAGCTTGGCCCGATGCTCCTTGGGGAAGCTCATATAGGCGAGGACGTCGTGCTCGGCCTCATCCATGATGGTGGCGAGCTTGGGCACGCGAGTGCGGATCTGGTCGGCAACGGCGCGCCATTGGATACTTGCGGCCTCAGGGGTCTCCTGGGCGAAGGCTGTAGCGATAAAGGCGCTGGCCACCCGGCGACCGCTCTTGCCAGCATGAGCAAGGACGTTGCGCATGAAGTGAACCCGGCAGCGTTGCCAGGTTGCACAAAGGACCTTGGTGACAGCCGCCTTGATGCCTTCATGAGCATCGGAGATGACCAGCTTCACGCCTCGTAGGCCGCGGCGGGTCAGCTTGCGCAGGAACTCGGTCCAGATCGCCTCGGCTTCCGAGGTGCCGATCTCCATGCCCAGCACCTCGCGTCTACCATCGGCGTTGACGCCGATAGCCATGATGGCAGCCACCGAGACAATGCGGCCACCCCGGCGCACCTTGAGGTAGGTGGCGTCGATCCACAGATAGGGCCAATCGCCCTCGATCGGTCGGTCCAGGAACGCTTTAACCTTACCGTCGATCTCCTCGCATAGCCGGCTCACCTGGCTTTTGGAGATGCCGCTCATGCCCATGGCCTTGACCAGGTCATCTACCGAGCGGGTGGAAATGCCTTGGATGTAGGCTTCTTGGATCACTGCCGTCAGCGCCTTCTCCGCCATCCGGCGCGGCTCAAGAAAGCCAGGGAAGTAGCTGCCCTTGCGCAGCTTGGGGATGCGCAGCTCGACTGTGCCGGCTCGTGTCTCCCAGTCCCGTTCGCGGTAGCCATTGCGCTGGACCCGCCGCTCAGTGCTCTTCTCGCCATAAGCGGCGCCGGTGGCAGCGCTAACCTCCAGCTCCATCAACCGTTCAGCAGCAAAGCCAATCATCTCGCGCAGAATATCGGCGTCGGGGGTCTTCTCTACCAGCGTGCGCAGGTTCATCATCGAGTCGGTCATCGGTGGTCCTTCAGGTGCAGGGTTGGGGTAAGCAACCAGACCTTACCGGAAATCCGTCGATGACCACCCAGCCGCTCGCTCGCTACGGCGCTCGTAATGGCGCGCTCGCGAGCGGCTTGACCAGCTCAGTTACACCACGTCCCGGGACACGACCAGGAGTTCCGTCACTCTTTAAGTAGGCCAGGTTCTTCACACCCTGCGCACAGACGTCATAAAATGCGGATGCCGAAACTCCTGGGTTTCCGTCCTTCCACTTAGCTACTACAAAGACTACCCGCGGGTTCGCAGGGTCGTCATCGACGGCCAAGAAGTCGCCGACTTCCTCGTTGAGATCATCGCAGACCAGCGCAGGGAAGGGAGCTCCCAGTACTGCTGGGCCGCGTGAAGGATTTAAAGCTTTATCGATGAAGCTGAAGAGGGAGTTATCCTCCCAATCATAAAAGTTGCCCCCCCTCACTGGCCCCTTTTCTGATGTGATAGCGCTCAACCCAGTTATGGGCTTGATCAGATCCAACACCATGCCACCAGCTCCCTTTGGATCTGCCAAGTTCAGATCAAGAGCGTAGAAAGCGCCCGAAACATAGGCGTGCGACATGTCCGAAGTAATGATCCTGAAGGGCTGTTGCTGATTCAGCCGCCGCGTCAGTGAGATTTTTTCATTGTCCCTGGATTTGTACCTACTCAATCCGGGTGACGTGAGCCAGTACTTCCGCTTCTTCTTGTTCCACTCGATCCATACGTCATGTGCCTTGCCATCAACCACAAGGCTGAAGCGGAAAGGTCCATGTGCGCCTGGATTTGCATCCGGGAACACATCGACACAGAGATTTTCTGTCTCGATCTCGGAGGCACCTTCGTTGGCGGTTTGAAATTGTCCCAGTACCTCAAGCATGTCGACGAGAATGTTCACAGGCGTGGTATCCGCCGGAACCGCGGTGGGCAGTGCGAACCTCGAGAACAGAGAGGCAGTTTTTGCCGCGGCGTCCAACTCGTCATTTACCGAGATACACCACTTACCGAAGTCTTCCGCTGTGCTCCTGGCTCCGTCTCCTTCTCGAACCCTGGCTGTGTCGAAACCTACTGCACGGCGCTTCCTCGAAACGTACCCGGTAGCTCGTGTCACCACATTTAGGTGCTCTCCCAGAAAAACTCCGGAGCGCTGGAGAGAACGCGCCGCTAAACTTCGAGACCGAAGAGCGAGCGGACCCAGATCCGTATTCTTCACGCTTATGTAGGAAATCGTGTTCTCAGAGCTGTCCGGCAGGAGAGACTGTAGTGTCTTGGGGTCGATCCGCGGACCGATGCCATCGATCTCGTTGATCCACAATCCGGCACTGTCGTAGAAAAACAGCCGTCCTCCGCACTTCGCATAGATTGTGATCTCGAGCGACGCTCCATGAAAGAGGTAGCCGGCGAGAAATGGAGAGGGGTTTAGCCGGAGGGTGACATGATACCGGCAGCTCCCGCCAAGTGCAGAACCGGTGAGCGCTTCATGGCGATCATCTTCGCTCAGCGCCGCTGATATGCGCTCCTGCAGCTCAGCCAAATCCATGTCAGCCTCGACGCTATAGACAAGCGCTGAAAGGGGGAACCGCAGATCTTCATGTATCTCATCGCTTCCTAGATCCAATCGCTGGCGGAACTTCCCTGCGACGTAGTCCATCATCGGCAAAGCTGCGATGAGATCGTTCAGCACTTTGGCATCGTTACGGATGAACGGCTTGCCACCATTCTTGACGCATTCGGCATCATAATGGAGGAAGCTCTTCCAATCCTCCACCACCCCGTCACCTTGCCGACCGATCAGATAAGCTTTCTCTGCTGGTTCTCCTACCTTGGATGGATGACGAATGACGCGTCCAGCCTGTTGAACCAACATGCGCGTGTTGTTGAATGGTTCGAATAGCGCAACAACTGCACAGGAAGGATCGTCAATCCCCTCGATAAGCATGTACTGGTGGATGAGGAATCGTTCGCCGCGCTGTGAGATTTCGCTTGGCACTTCGGAGTGCAATCCGGGCTCACTTCTGGACTTGAAGTTGTGGTGGACCGCAATTACGCCATCGTCACGTCCTGCCAAGGCATTGTTGAAGGCCTGATGTAGCTCAAGAACGGAGCTCTCGCTCCCGGCTCGGATGATGACCTTATTGTTCTTTGTGAATCGACCACTGGCGACCAGGCCGTCCACGATCCCAAGGATTTGTCCAGCGAACGTGTCCGAATTGATGGAAAGAGAGTGCTCAGCTACTTCAATTCCTCTAATCAGGTTCTGCTCCACCGCCTCGGCGAAGGAGACGAAGTGGATGTGGTCATCGTCGACATCAAATAGCTTCAGGTCTCCCCGGAACGGAGTGGCGCTGAACAGCACGGTTGGCACATTGAAAGCTCGAATCGCCTCCGCCCACGAGGGCGCTGGTTCCCGGTGCCCTTCGTCGAAGATGATTGTCCCAATTAAGTCGTGGATTTGCTCGCCTAGCCCTTCTGCATGTATCTGTTGAAGAGCTTGGATGGTGCCAACGACTATGGTGCGTTTGCCAGCGTTCTCGCCAATTGCTTTCACCACCTTCGCCACTGTGCTGGGCAAAATGGGTGTGACAAGTTCTGGCTTCCATGCGTGATCGGCACCGATTTTGTTCCAGAAGCCACCGTCGAACTGTTTATGGAGTTGCTCAACGAGGGCTGCTGAGGGGCACACGACCAAAACTGGTGCAATGCATGCTCGCCTTGTGGCCAACACTGCCATTACCCCCGTCTTGCCTGTCCCGGTCGGCATATGGATTAGGCAGCCTTTCTTGCTACCAGACTTAAAATAGGCCTCCGCTGCAGTGACAGCTTTGTTCTGGTGCTCCCAAAGAGCGAGCTCGTTTAAACTCGTCGTTGCTACGCTCACTGAACAGCCTCTTCAGGGGTACAGTCCGCGGCTCTTTCGACTGACCGGTTGTAGCTGCGGCTTTGACCTAACGTCACCAGGGCCAGCATAAATGCTGGCCCTACTTCACTTTATCGGGGGATTCCGCAGCAGCTTACGGGGTAAAAGTGCAGCTTATGCGTCCCTGCACAACCTTCGCTTAGACGTCGAGATTGCTGACGCTCAGTGCGTTGTCCTGGATGAAGTCGCGCCGGGGCTCGACCAAATCGCCCATAAGCGCCGTGAAGATCGAGTCCGCTTCGCTCGACTCGTCGATCTGCACCTTGAGCAAGGTGCGCGCATTGGGATCGAGCGTGGTTTCCCACAGCTGGAGGGCGTTCATCTCGCCCAGCCCTTTGTAACGCTGCAGCGATACGCCCTTCCGGCCGGCATCCGTCACGCCCTTGAAGAGCGAGGAGGGACCGAAGATCGGGGTGCTCTCGCCCTTGCGAGTCAGTGTCGGTACGCCGCCAAAGAGCTCGTCGAGACGGCTCGCCAACTGGCGCAGGCGCCGCGCATCGGCGCTCTGCAGCAAGGCCTTGTCGATCAGGTGGCGCTCGGTCACGCCGCGGATGGTGCGCGAGAAGGCCAGATCTTCGCTGTCGGTCAATTCGCCGGTCCAGCCACGTTCCAGCTCGTCGCTGATGCGGTCGAGCCGATTGGCGACGCGGCCAATGGTTTCCTCGTTGCGCGATGGGTCGGACAGGCCCTCGGGATCGAGGCCACCCACAATGGCTGCCTGCTCGACGAGGCTGCGATTGTAGCGCGTGTTGAGGTTGTTGATGGCGTGCGTGATATCGCGCGCCTGCTGAAGAATGGACATGAGGTCCGGTCCGGCATGCTCGACGCCGTCGCGTGTCTTGAATACAGCCTCTTCGAGGCCAGCATCGAGCAGATAGTCCTCGAGTGCGCGTTCGTCCTTGAGGTACTGCTCGGAGCGGCCGCGCGTCGCCTTATAAAGCGGCGGCTGCGCGATATAGATGTGGCCGCGCTCGATCAGGGCCGGCGTCTGACGGTAGAAGAAGGTGAGCAGCAGCGTGCGAATATGGGCGCCGTCCACGTCAGCGTCCGTCATGATGATGATTTTGTGGTAGCGCAGCTTGTCGGCGTTGAACTCTTCCCGGCCGATGCCGGTGCCCAGCGCCGTGATCAGCGTGCCGACCTGATCGGAGGAGATCATGCGGTCAAAGCGCGCCCGCTCCACATTGAGGATCTTGCCGCGCAGCGGCAGCACGGCCTGGTTGGAGCGGTCGCGGCCCTGCTTGGCCGAGCCACCTGCCGAGTCACCTTCCACGATGAAAATTTCGCTCTTGGCGGGATCGCGTTCCTGGCAGTCGGCGAGCTTGCCGGGCAGCGAGGAGATTTCGAGCGCTCCCTTGCGCCGCGTCAGTTCGCGCGCCTTGCGTGCGGCTTCACGCGCGGCTGCGGCTTCGGCGACCTTGCCCACGATGATCTTGGCTTCGTTGGGGTGTTCTTCGAACCACTGCCCCAGCTTCTCGTTGACGATGTTCTCGACCACCGGCCGCACTTCGGACGAGACGAGCTTGTCCTTGGTTTGGCTGGAAAACTTGGGATCAGGAACCTTGACCGATAGGACGCAGGTCAGTCCTTCGCGCGTATCGTCGCCGGTAACCGAGACCTTTTCCTTCTTGGCGATACCAGAAGACTCGGCATAGCCGGTCACCTGCCGCGTCAGCGCGCCACGCAAACCGGCTAAGTGCGTACCGCCGTCGCGCTGGGGAATGTTGTTGGTGAAGCACAGCACGTTTTCGTGGTAGCTGTCGTTCCATTGCAGCGCCACTTCGACGGTAATGCCGTCCTTCTCGCTGATCATGGTGATCGGCGCATCGATGACGGGCTGCTTGGCCTTGTCGAGATAGCGCACGAAGGCTTCGAGCCCACCCTCATAGAACAGCTCAACCTCGACCGGCTCGGGGTGCCGGCGATCAGCCAGGAGAATGCGCACGCCAGAATTGAGGAAGGCCAGCTCGCGCAGGCGGTGCTCCAGCGTCTTGAAGTCGAACTCCACCATGGTGAAGGTTTGCTGGCTGGGCTGGAAAGTGATCTCGGTGCCCGAGCGGCCTTCATAGGTGCCCGGCTGCTTGTTGGGCTCATAGGTGCCGATCTGCGCCAGCGGCGCATCGGCATCGCCATGGGTAAAGCTCATCTCGTGGATCTTGCCGTCGCGGCGGATCTTGAGCCGGAGCCAGATCGAAAGGGCATTGACCACCGAAACGCCCACGCCATGGAGGCCGCCCGAGACCTTGTAGGAGTTCTGGTCGAACTTACCGCCGGCATGCAACTGGGTCATGATGACCTCAGCCGCCGAGACGCCCTCTTCCTTGTGGATGTCGGTGGGGATACCCCGACCATTGTCGATCACGGTGACCGAACCGTCAGCGTTGAGGGTCACCGTCACCAGGTCGGCATGACCGGCTAGCGCCTCGTCGATGGCGTTGTCGACCACCTCATAGACCATGTGATGCAGGCCGGAGCCGTCATCCGTATCCCCGATATACATGCCTGGGCGCTTGCGCACCGCGTCGAGGCCCTTGAGCACTTTGATGCTGTCTGCGCCGTATTCGTTGGGAAGGATGTTTTCGCTATCGGTCATGGGGTCCGAATCAGTGGTTTTCGCGTGGTTCCGTTCTAGCGGAACGGGGGTGTAAGCCCAAGCGGATTGGGCTTTTCGAGCTCGTTTTGCCGGGGTTTTCGGCTAGTCTTGGTAGAGGCGTCCGTCGCGCACGGTCACCATCTGTGCCCGGCTGCCCAGCGCCTCAAAGAGGAGGCGGTCCGTGCCGGTCAAAAAGCACTGCGTGGCCAGCCCATCCAGCGCTTCGAACAGCGCCCGTCGCCGGTCCGGATCGAGATGGGCTGCGATCTCGTCGAGCAACAGGAAGGGCGTGATCTGCGTTCTGAGCTTGACGAGGAGCGCATGCGCCAGGATGAGGCCGATCAGGAGGGCCTTCTGCTCGCCGGTCGAGCCCAGCGCCGCCGGCACGCCCTTTTGCCGATAGGTGACTTCGAGATCCACTCGGTGTGGCCCTAATATGGTGCGTCCCGCCGCGCGATCAACCCCGCGGCTGCCCTGCCAGGCGGTGCGGAGCGCGGTTTCCAGTTCGGCGGCGGAGGTGCCCTCATGCCCCTCTTCAAAGAGCGGCGTCAGCGCCAGATGGGCGGACGGAAAGCTCTCATCGACCAGGCTTTGCCCGATCAGGGTTTCGAGATGGAGGAGGCTATCGGTGCGGGCGAGGTGGACAGCTGCGCCCAGTTCGGCCATTTGCGCCTCGATGGCGCTGAGCCAGGCCGAGTTCCCGTTCTCGTCCAAAAGCTTGTTGCGCTGCCGCATGGTCCGTTCATAGTCCGAAACGGCAGCAGAATGAGACGGGATGAGCGTGGTCACCAGCCGGTCGAGGAACCGCCGACGCTCGCTGGCAGGCCCCGAGAACAGCCCGTCCATGCTCGGCGTCAGCCACAGCACGCGCAGATATTCGCTCATGGACTCGATGGAGCGGGCATTGGCGCCGTTGATGCGGACGCGCCGCCCGCCTTCGGGCGTTGCGCCGGTGCCGATGTCGGTAGGACCTTCATCTGCTTCCACGGTCGCCGCGACCGCCCAGCCGCTGTCGCTGCCGCTTGCCTGCACGGTGTCGAAGCTGGCGCGCCGGAGTCCGCGCCCCGGCGAGAGCAGCGAGACTGCCTCGAGCAGGTTGGTCTTGCCCGCGCCGTTCGGCCCGGTCAGCACAAGGTGCCGGCCATCGAGGTCGAGCGCTGCCGACTGATAGTTGCGGAACGCGGTGAGGCGCAGGCGGGAAAGGTGGCGGATCGTGACCTGCCCCTAGACTCGCATCGGCATCAGCACGTAGAGCGAGCTGGTCTCGCCCTCTTCCTTGACCAGCGTGGGCGAGCCGGCATCGTTGAACATGAAGATCGCCGATTCCGATCGGATCTGGCCGACGATGTCGAGCAGGTAACGCGCATTGAAGCCAATCTCGAAGCCGTCGGTTTCAAAGTCGACGGGAAGTTCTTCGCTGGCTGTGCCATGATCCGGGTTGGTGACGGAAAGCTCAAGCAGGCCATCTTTCGCCGAAAGCTTCACGGCCTTGCCGCCGCGGTCCGAGGCGATGGTCGAGACGCGATCCACGGCAATGGCAAAGCTCGCCCGGTCGACATTCATCTGCTTGTCGTTGTTCTTGGGGGTCACCCGCTCGTAATCGGGAAAGGTCCCCTCGATGAGCTTGGAGAGGAGCACCACCGAACCCACGGTGAAGCGGATCTTGGTATCGGAGACTTCGACTGCGACCTCTTCCTCGGCGCCATCGAGCAGCCTCTGGACTTCGCCCACGGTCTTCTTGGGAACGATGATGCCCGGCATGCCCTTGGCGCCCTGGGGCGCCTCCATCTCGGCACGGGCCAAACGATGACCATCGGTGGCGATGGCGCGCAGCACGGTGCCGGCATTGGAAACCTCCACGGTGTGGAAGTAGATGCCGTTGAGATAGTAGCGCGTTTCTTCATTGCTGATGGCGAATTGCGTCCGCTCGATCAACTCGCGCAGCGCCGTGGTCGGCATAGTGAACTGGTGGCCGAAATTGCCTGATTTAAGATCAGGAAAGCTGTCGGGCGAGAGGCACTGCAGGTTGAACCGCGACCGGCCCGAGGTCAGCACCATGTTCTCGCCGCCATCGGTTTCGAGCCGCACCTCGGCCCCATCGCTGAGCTTGCGCACGATTTCGTAAAGCGTGTGCGCCGGAACGGTGGTGGTGCCGGGGGTCGATACCATGGCGGGTACGCCTTCGGTCACCTCGATATCAAGGTCGGTCGCCCGCAACTCCACCTTGTCGTCAGCGGCCTTGAACAGCACGTTGGCCAGAATGGGATAGGTATTGCGCCGCTCCACCACCCGATGCACATGGCTCAGCGATTTGAGCAGATGATTGCGTTCGAGCGTGACTTTCATGGCTGGCAAATTCCTCGGCACTACACGGCTGCACTAGGCGACAAAAAACCCCGGCAGGCCGGGGTCTGGACGTTTACAGTTTCATAACGGATTAGCAAGAGTGGCAGGCCTTTTGCCGCAGCTATTACACAGCCGCGGTACGCCGCTGTGGCGCAGCACCAGGCATGCTGCTGCGCCTACGCGCCCTATTCCTCAAGCATGCGCTTAAGGAGTTCGATTTCCTGGCAAAGGTCGTGATCGTCCTTCATCATCTGCTCGACCTTGCGAACCGAATGGAGGACCGTGGTGTGGTCGCGGCCGCCAAAGCGGCGCCCGATCTCGGGTAGGGACCGGCTGGTCAGCGCCTTGGCGAGAAACATCGCGATCTGGCGCGGGCGGACGACGTCGCGCGAGCGGCGCGCCGACAGCAATTCGTTGCGAGGCACCTTGTAGTGACGCGACACCATCTTGAGAATGTCTTCGATCCGGACGCGCTTGGCGTCGCGGCTGCGAATGAGATCGGCAAGGGTCTTTTCCGCCAGGGGCACGGTGATCAGTTCGCCCGTGAGCTGGTTGGCGGCAACGAGCCGGTTGACGGCGCCATCGAGATCGCGGCCATGGCTGACCACCGCGCGGGCGATGTAGTCGATGACCGCGGCGGGGAAGTGCATGCCATAGCGGGCTGCCACCTGGTCGGCCCGGCGCTGGACGATCGAGCGTCGCAGTTCGAGATCGAAACCGCTGATCGGGACCACCAAGCCACCAGAGAGGCGCGAGCGAATGCGCTCATCGAGCATTTCGAGATCGCGGGGTGGCGCATCGGCCGCCACCACCACCTGCTTGGCGCCGGTTAGCAGCGTGCCCAGCGTGTGGCCGAACTCGGTGGCCGACTTGCCTTGGAGGAACTGCATGTCGTCGATCAGCAGCAGGTCGACCTTGCGCAGCCAGTCCTTGAAGCCGAGCGCCGACTGGCGCTGCACGGCTGCAATGAAGTGGTACATGAAATGGTCGGCCGTCAGATAGACGATATTCTTGGTCGGATCCGCCTCGGCCGTTGCATGGGCGATGGCATTGAGCAGGTGGGATTTACCCAGGCCAACCGTCGAATGAATATAAACCGGGTTGAACGTGACGGTGTTGTTGGCGGCAGCCTTGGCGATCTGCCTGGCCACGCCCAGCGCCATCTCGTTGGCCTCGCCTGCCACGAAGCTGTCAAAAGTCATGCGCGGGTCGATCGCGCTACCTGAAAGCGCGTCGCCGCGTGGCGCCGCATTTTCTCTGACCAGCCGCGGGGCTGCGGGAATTTCGATGCTGGGATCGGCGCCGTCCTTGGTCTCGACAGGTGCAGCTTCGGCTGGCGTTGCGGGGCGGAGCGACCGCACCTGTCCGCCATTGACGCGCAGGGTGATGTGGATACGGGCGACCGTCTCGTCGTCTTGCCGGAACGCCTCAAGGATACGTTCGGCGTAATTGGATTGCACCCAGGAACAGAGAAAGCGTGTGGGGGCGGATAGATGCACGACATCGCCAACTAGCTCTTCCAGCTCAAGCCGGGCAAACCAGGATGCAAACACATCCTCGCCAACGGACGCTTTGAGCCGGGCCCGCACGCGGGTCCAGAGTTCACGCTGGGCTTCGCCTTCGGAAGTGGTCATGACGGACAGCTCGCCTATGGTTGTCGGAGGAGTGGAGGAGGAACTGGCTTTGTCCCAATCCTGTCTTCCGGCGGTTGCCTGTCGCATCATCTAGTCTGCCCCGTTCTGTTGTCGCCGACTGGTCCGCAAAACCCCGTCAGCCCTCGATTGATCCATCCGCAGCCCGGACATTCTGTCCTGTCGCCACGGCCATGCCCCTGCACCCGCCAAACAGCGGACACACCTTTCCTGTCCGGTGACTCAATGCCACCAGCGTCGAACTCGTACTGTCACGTGATCCCGGTCAGAGCCGACCAGCTACCTCACTGGACATGCCGATCCGTTCGGATCAGCGATGAACCCAAGTGCCAACACCACTCTTACACGGTTTATCCAACTTGGCGGTGTGCCAGAATTGGACAGAAAAACGCCCCGATACTTAACCCTGCCAGCCTGTCTGGGCGCTCGTTTCT